>JACAET010000044.1 GCA_013388685.1 Chloroflexota bacterium
CCGCGCCAACCGCTCCAGCGTCACTTGCAGATACCGTCCCGCGGAGTACCCGCAGGGTGAAGGCTTCAGCAAGTCCAGCCTTCGGGACGCTCTACTCAGCGCGTTTCTTGCTATAATATTACCCGTCAGCCCGCCCGCTGGCAAGGAGAACGAAATGCTGCAACAAGTGACCATTCGAACGACCGACCTCGAACAATTCAAGTCCATGCTCAAAACCGCGCTTGAACGTGAAGCAAAATTATTGGAATATTCCATCCAGCGCACCCGTGAGGCTCTGGCTCCATTTGAAAAGCGTTTCAAAATGAGCACAGACGAGTTCGAGCGCAAATTCAAGAACCGTGAGATCGAAGAGACTCTGGATTTCCTGGATTGGTGGATGGAAGTGGAAGCCCTGCGTCACCTCGAAGCCAGGCGCGACTTAATCAAGGACGCCCGCGTTGAATAACGAGTATCATGAGTCCATTCTGGCGCTCCTTTCCGCTTCGCCCTTTGTCCACGAAACCATCTTAAGTGTGGATGACAGGGATGAAGTGTGGTTTATCCGCGCCGATGTGCATTTTATTGACAACTCGCTTTTACACTTTCGAGAACTCTTTGTCAAACAGGATAATCCTGTCAAAAAAGCATATACCTATCACTACCAGCGGGAAGATGGAACAATGGTCTTTCGTTACGACAACGCCCCGCACTTCCCGCATCTGCCCACCGCGCCGCACCACAAACATATTGGGGAAAGCAACGTCATCGCGGCGGACGCGCCCGATTTGCAGTCGGTGTTAAGGGAAATCGAAGCGCTCATCGGGGCATAATGTCATCATCCCAAACCGTCCCGAAGGTTCGCGCAGAAAACGCCAGTCGCCAGAACAAAACCTTCGGGACGTTTTCATCCCGAAACATTCATCCTTCATCCTTCATCATTTTCCTCAACTCCTCAATCTCCTCCAGCATCACCCGCTCCAGCCTTGCCAACCGCTCCAGCGTCACGGCGGGCTTTTCGTGATAGGCGGCGTCCGCTTCCACCTGGCGGTAACGGCTTGCGGAAAGGTCATACTTGTTGGCGCGCACCTGCTCCTTCGTCACCCAAAACTGGCGCGTCAGGCGGTCCAATTCAGATTGTGGAGCAGAGATTTGAGATTCGAGTTCAGATAGTCGCGCTTGCGCGGCGGAGAGTGCGCCCTCACCCGACCCTTCGGGTCGACCTCTCCCGTGGGGAGAGGTGGTACTGCTCCCTTCCCCCGCAGGGGGAAGGGCTGGGGATGAGGGAGAGACCACGGCTTCAAACATCAACCGATTAATCTCCGCCTGCAACTTCAACCGTTCTTCCTTGAGCGGAGCCAACTCCTTCCGCAACTCCACTATTCTCTGTTCTCTACTCTCTAAGAACTTCCTGTCAAACCTATTCTCCCAGCACCTCAATACGTCTGGTATATCGTTTTCCTCTACTTTTACCCTCTTATCGTCCAGCGAAAAACCATCGTGCGCCATATCGTAGAACCAGATTCGCTCGGTCTGCGCGCCGCGCGTAAACAGCAAAACCGCCGTGCTGACCCCCGCGTAGGGCTTGAACACGCCCGAAGGCATCGAGACCACCCCGTCCAGCCGATTCTCCTCAATCAACTTGCGGCGAATCTCGATGTGCGCGCGGCTCGACCCAAACAGCACCCCGTCTGGCACAATCACCGCCGCCCGTCCGCCCATCTCCAGCGCGCGCAAAATCAGATGCAAAAAGAGCAGTTCGCTCTTGGTCGTATCGCCTGGCAGGTCGGGATGCACATCGCCCTTATCCACCGCGCCCTTGAACGGCGGATTCATCAAAATCACATCGTACTCGCGCGTCTCGTTGAACGACTTGGAGAGCGTATCCATATAAAAGAACTGCGGCGACTCAATCCCATGCAGCATGAGATTCATCGAACCGATGCGCAGCATGGTCATGCCCGAATCGTTATCGTAGCCGCGCAGATATTTGGGCGACTTCATAAACGCTCGTTCTGGACCTGTCAACTGGTCGCCGATTAAGAAGTGCGGCAGCCCCTCGGAGTCGTACTGCAAAATCTCTGGCGACGTATGCTTCTCCAAAATATACTGGTGCGCGTTGACGAGAAACCCGCCCGTCCCCGCCGCCAAATCGCCGATGCGCTCGCGCGGCTTGGGGTCGAGCATCTGCACCATCATGCGGATGATGTGGCGCGGCGTGCGGAACTGTCCATTGCGCCCCGCCACGCTCAACTTGGCGAGCAGGTACTCGTACAAATCGCCCTGCACATCCTGATTCTGCTCCGAGATTCTCATCTCATCAATCAGGTTCACCGCCTCCACCAGCAGGCTGGGCTTGTTGATTTTGCACTCCGCCCCCTTCATGTACTGACTGAAGGATGAATCGCCGTCCGAAAGCGTTGCCAGTTTGGGGAAGATGACCGCCTTGAGATGTTTGAGCATCTCATCGGCTTTCATCTGCTTCCAGACGCTCCAGCGCATCTCTGGCGGGAGACTTCGACCTTGCTCAGTCCAGGCTTTGGGCTGATACGGCGTCCCCTTGCGTTTTGCCTGTCGTTCGGCGGCATTCTCGCGGTCATCCAGCCGCTTGAGAAAGAGCAAATACGAAAACTGCTCGATAGCGTCGAGCGGATTGGCGAGTCCCCCCGTCCAGAACTTATCCCAGAGGGCATCCACTTGGCTGCGGAGTTTAGGGTCGGTGAGCATGATTTACCTCACCGTCCCGAAGGCTTAAGAGCCTTCGGGACGTTCTTCGGTTAATCGAATAAATATTTCGCAATTTTCTCATAACTCTTCTTCTCATCCTCGACATCATTCACAAATCGAATGTATTCCTCCGCGCTCGGAAAATGGTCTTGCACAAACAACCTGTCCACCAGCGCGCCGTTTCTCGTCCCAATCCACTCCCGATAATTGGAATACGCCCAATCTTCGGGCTTTTGCGCCAACTTCGCTTCAACAGGATTTCGATGAATATACCTGCAAAGCGTCATCAAGTATTCCCATTGCTCCACGCACTTGTGCTTGAAGCGTCCCTCGAACAAAGTGCCTGTGCGTCCCTGCTGCAAATTCAACGCCTGCGCATACGCATTAAACAGCACCTGCATAAACTTCGACAAGGGTTCGTCCGACTCCTGCCTGAGCAAAAAATGATAATGATTGGGCATCAGGCAATAGGCAATCACTGCCGCGCCGTATTTGGGAGCATATTCTTTCACCAACCGCAAAAGATACTGATAATTCCCTTCATTGAAGAAAATCTTCCCCTTCCCCGCCCCGCGGTTGTAGAGATGATAATACTGTCCCTGCGCAAAGATGTCACCGCGATATGGCATATTCACCTGCTAAAACGTCCCGAAGGCTTCCGTGTATCATGTTGCTCCTCGCAGTCGAGCCTTCGGGACGGTCTTCGGGGCGTTCCACAAAGCCTTCGGGACGGTGCGTGCCAGAGGGCGTCTACTTGGCTGCGGAGTTTGGGGTCGGTGAGCATGATTTATCATCCTCTGACTTGACTGCATTTTGTATTTTGGCACGCACCTTATTCAAGGCTTCCAAATCAGCGGGTGCATTGGGATGGTTTATCTTTTGTTCAAAATCCACTGTGATTTGCATATATTGTGCTGCAAGGTCATATTGCTTTTTTTCATAGTAAATTGTCGCGATATTCCAAGCAATATTCGCTTCTAATGAAGGATCGCCAACTTCCCCAGCAATATCCAGGGCATTTTTATATGCGATAAGTGCGTTTTCATAATCTTGCTTGTCAGCATACACATTAGCAAGATTATCCCAATCTGCTCCTTCGCCATGTCGGTCGCCAACTTCACGCGATATTTTTAACCCTTGTTTGTGCAATTCCAAAGCAAGATCAAGATCGCCTACTTTTCGATGAGCAGACCCTAAATTACACACAAAATAACTTTCACTTCTTCGATCGCCGATGTCGCGGGCAATGGCCAGCGCCTGCTCGTAGTACTCAATCGCTGTGCGCGCCTCCCCCAAGGCGGCGTAGGCGAGACCTAAGGTATTCAGGCTATAACTTTCTCTTTCACGATTTTTGTCTCTTCTTGCAGCGTCAAGGCTTCGTTGAATAAAAGGAATGTAATCCCTTGGCGGTAAACTAACGTCAATAACACTGGCAATATACGCTGCCGATTCTTCCAGCCAGCGGTCAGCCCCCATTGGCTTTTTCCAGTTTGATTCAGGCGACAATCGTTCGGAGGCTTTGTTGAGATGCGCCCACAACTTTCGAAAACGAGCAATTGCCGCAAGATACTGCCCTTCCCCTTTTTTATAATTGTCATCTGCCTGGCTTGCCAGTTTTAGATAATACTTTGCATATCTCCCTAGAATTTCATCTGATTTTTCATCCTGACGCAATTTCTCTTCAAGGAATAAATGCGTCAGGTCATGAAAATAATATTCATTCGTGTTTTGGTCGTACTTCAACAGGCTGGTCTTTAATAATTCGCCGAGAATATCATCTACTTCCTGTTCAGGTGATTTTTTATTGACGGTTTCGTCATCTATGCTTGAAGGCGGGGCTAGTTCCAGTTCTAGCCGTCGCACGTTCAAATCTCTTTCATCAAACCACACCGCCAGAATTGCTTCTTTGTCGAATGGCGCGGCAAATACGCCAAGTTGGCGCAAATATTTCTGTAATTCGGAATCAAGCGCGGCATAACTTAAACTCAGCGAACTTTGAACCAGCCCCAATCTTGTCCTGTTATCCTCCAGTCGTTTTATCAAATCGGCAGCAAACCAATCAGGTCTTCTGGGCAAAACACTCGCCGCCGCCCGAATTGCCAATGGCAAGTAACCGCATAACCTGGCAAGCGCCTCAGCGTCTTTATCATTTACTCTTGATGAAATTTCCTGTACCAATTTAATGGCGTCTTTTGGGGCGAGAGTCTCCAGGTCAATGGCCACCAGGCCAGGCAGGGTAAAGTACTGGCGTGAAGTGACAAACAAGGTACAACTTTTTGGCGGCAATAAAGAATCTAATTGTTTTTCGTCACGGGCATTATCGTAAAAAAGCAATACTTTCTTGCCGCTAAGCACAGAGCGGTACATCGCGCCTAATTCACCAAAATCAAGCGGCAAAGCGGTTTCGGGGTGAAAACTTCGAATCACGTGCGCCATGACCTGTTCAGGCGTAAGCGGGGTCTGTTCATGCGCGCCGCGTAAGTCAAGATATATCTGACCATCGAGATAATTGGGCGCAATTTCCTCGGCGAGTTTCAAGCCAAGCGCCGTTTTCCCAATGCCGCCCATGCCCTGCACGCCTGAAATCAACACCCCTTTTTCGATATTTCGACGGAGTTGGTCTAGTTCTTTTTCACGTCCGACGAAGTCCAACGGCGGGGCAGGTAACTGTTTGAGCAACTTTGGCGTTTTCGGTTCTGATTGAATGGTCTGGTTTTCGATGTAAGCCTGCGTTTGAATATTGCGAGCATGGTCGCCTGTCGAAATCTGCGGGTTGCCGCCTTCAATGATGAATGGGGTAGTTGGCGGTGTCGGCTTTTCTTTTTTGAATAAATCTAGCCACCCTTTGAGACTAGCGCCAAGACCTGCGATGAGCGTGACCCAATCAAGCAAGGTCTTGCCAAAACTCTGCGGTTCCGCAGACGTGCTCGAATCAATCCAAAAGATAACAGCCGTTATCAACAACGCCGCGCCAATCAAAATGAGAGTCAAAGGTAGGGCTTTTTTCATATCTCTATTTATACTGCCATCCGATTTACAAACTCCACCATCTCTTCCACTTCCTCCTCCGTAAACCACCTGTCCACCGCATCTACGCCAAAGCTATCCAGCGGCGGCTCGTACAGGTCGGCGGGGTCGAGATGGCGCTTCTGCAAGAACACGCTTTGCACGGCGCGCAGGAAGCGAATCTGGTCGGCGTTGTAGCGGTTTTGAGTGATGAAGGCTTCGAACTGCCGCGCCACCAAATCTTTGTAATCGGGCAGGAATTGCATATCCAGCACCTGCCGCACGAGACCGAGAAAACTATCCGCGCTGTGGGCGAAGGCTTTCTTCAGGGTTTCGGGGGTCACTTCCAGGTCGCTGGCGGCCAACTCGCGGGTGAGAGTCCGCTCCAGGTCGAGCAGCTGCCAGTCGTCGAGCGGCTCGCCGCGCTGCAGCGCCCGAATCGTCGGGTGATTCGCCACCAGTTCCAGGATGCGCTTCTCCACCTTTTCGCGGTATTCGGTCACATACATTTTCTCGCCGCTTTTGGTGAGCAGAATGTAGCCGCTGACGGCAATCGAATCGAGCAGGTCGAGTTCGATGAATTTGTCCAGCCGCTGTTTGTAGCGCATTTGCGGAGCGAGCGCGTCGCGCAGGGCGGTCAGGTCGCTGGGGCTGGCTTTAAGCAGTTCTTCGGGGCGGCACTTCTCGACATGCGGCTTGACCTTCGGGCTGCTGGCGGCGAAATCGGGCAGGAGCGCGGCGTCTTCGGCGATGGAGGCAATCACGTCATCGGCGGGTTTGCCCGTGCGCTGGAGCAGTTTCAGCCGCTCCACCTTGCTGACGAAGGTCGCCGCGGCGACATCCACGCCAGGCACGAGCCGCAGGTGCGGGGCGACTTTCAGTTTCAGGAATTCCAGTTTCTGCGGGATGAGATAATTCCAAAAGGCGTCCGTCCAGGCTTCTTCGATGTCGGGCAAATGCTTGCGGAGGGTGAACGCATCGGTCGGGATTTTGGCAATCTGCGCGCGCAAATCGGCGATGACCTGCTGACAGTCGGGATTCTGCTGGTCGCGCAGGTAAGTCTCCAGCAGGCGCAGACGGGTATTGAAAACGGTGACCAGCACGGGCGTGGAAAGATCCGCCACTTCCTTCGCGTCGCGGCTGAAGTTGTTCTCCCAGAAATCCAGGATGAGAAAATCCTTTTTCTCGAGATTGGGCAGCCACTCCAGATGACGGCACGCCGCCTGAGAGCGCGTCCCGCGCCCAATCATCTGCTGTAACTTGATGGGCGACTGGACGGGCTTCATGAAGACGAGATTGACCACTTCGGGAACGTCAATGCCTGTGTCGAGCATATCTACCGAGATGGAGATGCGTGGGAAATCCTGCTTCTTGAAGGCTTCGACCAGCGTGCCGCGATACTCGGATTTGTGGGTGATGACCTTTGCCAGCCCTGGGAATTGCGGGTACATCTCATTGAAGGTATCCAGCAGGCGCAGGGCGTGTTCCTGCGTCATGGCAAAGATGATGGTCTTGCCTGGCAATTGCCCCGAGGAGTCTTTGCGGCACACTTCCCAGATTTCTTCCCACTGCTTGCGGAGCGTATCGCGGTTGCTGACGGTGCGCTCCAGTTCCGTGCCTTCGTAGTTGATGTCGTCGGGGACGAGACCCTGTTCGAGCAGGGCGTTGCGCTCTTCTTCGGTCAGGTCCACGCCGTGAATGCCCTGCCGCTGAAAGCGGGTGCGCGCCGCGTAGAGTTCGTAATCCACCAGGTACTTGTCTTCGATGGCTTGTTCGTAGGTGTAGAGATAGGTCGGCTTGCCGTCGGCGCAGTCGAAGGCGAGGAAGGTATCGCGGTTGATGTAGTTGGCGGGGGTGGCGGTCAGCCCGATTTGCCGCCCGTCGAAGTATTCCAGCACTTCGTTGAACTTGTTGAAGATGGAGCGGTGCACTTCATCGAAGATAATCAGGTCGAAGAAGGCGGGCGAAAACTGCTCGAAGATGTTGCTCAAGGTTTGGAGCGTGACCGCATAGAGGCGTTTGGTGGTATCGAGGGCATACGTCCGCAGGCGGGTGCAGGGTTCTTGCGGCAGGAATTTCTCGAAGCCGTCTTCTTTTGCCTGGTCCACCAGCGCGTCGCGGTCGGCGACGAACAAAATCCGCCGCGCCTGGTTGGCGCGCATGAATACGTCAATCAGCCCCATCGTGGTACGCGTCTTGCCCGTGCCTGTCGCCATGACGATGAGGGCTTTGCGCTTGCCGCCTGAACGTCCCGAAGGTTCTGAACCTTCGGGACGCTTTTGTTCAAAGGCTTCACACACCCGCCGTATGGCTTCGTGCTGATAGGAGCGGTCAACGATGTCGTTGTTGATTGCCACCGAACTGAGCGGCTGCGCGTTCTGGCGGAGGTAGAGCAGGTTCTCCAGGTCGTCGCGGGTGAAGAAGCCAAAGACTTCGCGGCGGGGGGCGTAGCCCACGTCCACAAAATAAATTTCGCGCCCGTTGGCGAGAAACCCAAACGGGCGGAAGGACTGATGCTTTTCGATTTCGGTGACGTAATGGGTGAGTTGCGCTTCAGCCAGGCGCACATCCACCGCCGTCTTCTTGGCTTCCACCACCGCCAGAATCTCCCCATTTTCGCGGTAGAGGCAGTAATCGGTCACGCCATTCCAGGGTTCTTTGTCGTAGCCCTCTACGGGAATTTCGATTTTGACCTTGCTATGGTCGCGCAGAGTCCAGCTCGCGCGTTCCAGTTGCGGGTTGATCAGCGATTTGCGGGTTTGGTCTTCAGAGATACGGTGCATGGGTGATTTCACCTGACAAAAGATGGATTTGCCAATTCCCAAACTAAAAACGACATTGCGCGCGAATCTCTCTTGCCGCTAATCCTACCCTCAACCCCTCGAATGGACAAGGGAAATGCTCTGCCTGCATTGGCTGGACAGACAAAACTTTCTGATTTACTGTTCATTTCGGAAACAATCGTTTGCCATCCCTGCCGAGTCTCCGTATAATTATACAAACGCTTGGTAATTTACCAATCGCCACCCAATGGAGGACACTATGCCAAACGGATATAACGGCAAGATTTTGCACGTGGATTTGACGAAGGGCGCGTTGACGGTGGAGGAACCGAACGAGGCGTTCTACCGCAAGTACATGGGTGGGAGCGCCATGGGCATGTATTACATCCTGCGCGAAATGCCGAAGGGTGCCGACCCGCTTGGTCCCGAGAATGTGCTGACGTTGTTCACGGGCGTGACAACGGGCGCGGCGATTTCGGGGCAGAGCCGCCTGAACGCAAACGCCAAGTCGCCCATCAGCGGCGGCATTGGGGATTCGCAGAGCGGCGGTTTCTTTCCTGCCGAGTTGAAATTTGCGGGCTTCGACGGTATCGTCGTCAAGGGCAAGTCGCCCAAGCCTGTGTACCTTGCGATTGTGGATGGTAAAGCCGAACTGCGCGACGCGGCGCATTTGATGGGCAAGATCACGGGGGAAGTGGACGACATCCTGCACAAGGAAGTGGACCCGAAAGCCGAAATTCTCCAGCATGGTCCCGCCGCCGAGAAGGGCGTGCTGTTCTCTTCGCTGGTCAGCATGTCCAACCGTCACAACGGACGCACAGGCATGGGCTTGGTAATGGCTTCGAAGAATCTCAAGGCGGTCGCGGTGCGCGGTACGAAGAAGCCGACCCTTGCCGACTCGAAAGCGTTGGCCGCGTTGAACAAGACGGGACCGAAGATCCTGCCCGATAACCCGGACATGCCCGGCCTGGCAAACGACGGCACGGCGACGGTAGTAATGTTCCAAAACACCATCGGTTCGCTCCCCACCCGCAACTACTCCGAAGGTCAATTCGAATTTTGCGAAGACATCAGCGGCGAAAAGATGTCTGCCACCATTCTCAAGGAACGCGACACCTGTTACGCCTGCGTTGTACGCTGCAAGCGTGTGGTCGAAATCAAGGAAGGGGCATACAAAGCCGACCCGCGTTATGGCGGTCCCGAGTATGAAACCATCGGCACGTTCGGTTCCTATTGCGGCATCAAGGACCTGCCTGCCATTGCGCGCGCCAATCAAATCTGCAATGAGTATGGTGTGGATACCATTGCCTGCGGCGCGACGATTGCCTTTGCGATGGAGTGCTTCGAGAACGGCGTCATCACAAAGGAACAGACTGGCGGACTCGAACTCAAGTTCGGCGATGCCGATGTCATGCTCAAGGTTCTCGATCAAATCGTGAAGAACGAAGGACCGCTTGGCAAGGTTCTTTCGCAAGGCTCCGAGCGCGCCGCTGCAAAATGGGGCAATGGCGCAGACGAGTGTCTCATCACCGTCAAGGGCGCCGAGGCGCCCGCGCACATGCCGCAGGCGAAGCGTTCGCTGGGGTTGATCTACGCGGTCAATCCCTTCGGCGCGGATCACCAATCCTCAGAGCATGATCCGTACTATGAGGAGGGAGTTGCAGACCTGAACCTCAACAGGCTCAAATTGCTCGGTCTTGGAGCGCCGCAGCCCGCTTATTCGCTCACCGAGGAAAAAGTCCGCTTTGCGTATCTCACCGAAGTCTTCTACTCGATGCTCGACTCGGTCGAACTTTGCCAGTTCGTCTTCGGTCCCGCGTGGACGCTTTACGGTCCTGCCGAGACCGTCGAAATGATTCGCGCGGTCACGGGCTGGGATGTCACGGTCGAAGAATTGATGGCTGTCGGCGAACGCCGTTTGAATCTCTTCCGCACCTTCAACGCCCGCGAGGGACTCGACCGAAGCGCGGACAAACTGCCGAAGAAATTCTTCAAAGCCCTCAAGGGGACGGGTCCGACGGCGGGCATCGCTCTGACTCACGAGGAGATCGAATCCGCTTTGGATAATTACTACAAGTTTGCAGGCTGGACCGCCAACGGCGTGCCGACCCGCGAGACTCTGAAGAAACACGACATCGAGTGGGCGGCGGAGTACTTACCATCGTAACTGGTAAATAGTAATTGGGGATGAGGTGAGCCGCCTCATCCCCAATTCTCTCGCTGCGTCTTCTTCAACATCCCCTCTAGATCAATGACCAATTACCTTCCTGAAAGAACCCCCATGCCAGAAAACAAGCTCTACACCGAAAACTTCCCCCACATGACCCCCGCGTGGACGCGCATCTTCAATTTCGTTGCCGACCGCGCCGAAGGCTCATATATCTACACCGATGACGGGCGCAAACTGCTCGACTTCACCTGCGGTATCGGCGTGACGAATACGGGGCATTGCCACCCCAAAGTGGTCGAAGCGATTCGCGAACAGGCGGGGAATTTCATCCACGCCCAGGCGAATATCGTCATCCACAAACCGATGCTCCAGCTGATCGAAGAACTGCGAAAGATCACGCCGCCCTCGATTGACTCGTATTATTTTGCCAATTCGGGCGCCGAGGCGCTGGAGAACGCGGTCAAGATCGCGCGAGTCGCCACGGGCAGGCAGAATGTCATTGTGTTCAGCGGCTCCTTCCACGGACGTTCCTCCGGCACTATGGCACTGACCACCTCCAAAACCGTATATCGGGCGGGCTTTGGTCCATTGCCTTCGGGGGTGTATGTTGCGCCGTTCCCGTATGCCTTCCGCCTCAAGATGACCGAAGCGGAGGCATCGGAGTACGCGCTGGAACAGCTCGAATACCTGCTCGCCTCACAGACGGCTCCCAAGGAGACCGCGGCGATTTTGATCGAAACCGTCCTCGGCGAGGGAGGATACGTCGTTCCTCCGAAATCCTTCATGAAGGGATTGCGCGAGATTTGCGACCGTCACAAAATCCTGCTCATCTTCGATGAAGTCCAATCGGGCTTTGGGCGCACGGGCAAGTGGTTTGCTTTCGAACATTTCGAAATCGTGCCAGACATCATCACCGCCGCCAAGGGAATCGCCTCCGGCATGCCGCTTTCGGGCGTCTTCACCAGCACCGACATCATGCTCAAACTCGATGTCGGCTCTATCGGCGGGACGTATGGCGGAAACGCCGTCGCCTGCGCGGCGGGAGTCGCCACCCTCCGCGCGATGCGGGAGGAACACATGCTGGAAAACGCGACGGAACGCGGCATCCAATTGATGACGGGATTTCGCAAATTGCAGGAGGAATACCCGCAGATTGGCGACGTGCGCGGCAAAGGCTTGATGGTGGGAACTGAATTTATCGTCGAGGGAAGAGCCGATAAAGCCAAACCGCTCGTCAAGGAAATCATCCATAAAGTCGAGGAAAAGGGCATGCTCCTGCTCTCCTGCGGCACCTACGACAACACCGTGCGCTGGATCCCGCCGCTGAATGTGACCGCCGAGCAAATCAATGACGGCTTGCGTATTTTTGGCGAGTCGCTCAAAGAAACGATAGGCTGATCAATTTTCGTTGACAGGTTTGAATATCGAAACGTTTGAACGTTCAAACCTGCAAACCTTCAAACGTCATGACTTCTTCCATCAACCGCGCCAAACTCACTCACCTCCTCCAATCCGAAGAACAACTCTTCCACAAAACCCATCCCAAATCCTACGAACTCTACCAGCGGGCGCGCAAGTCGCTGCACGGCGGCGTGCCGATGCTGTGGATGATTCGCTGGGCGGGGTCGTTCCCCGTGTTTGTCAGGGAAGCCAAAGGTGCGCGCTTCACCGATGCGGACGGCAACTC
>JACAET010000033.1 GCA_013388685.1 Chloroflexota bacterium
CTAACCACTTTCTCCGCCACCATCTGCGCCGCGACCCTTTCGATCAATTCGCCGCTCGCGCCTGCCGCGATGGCGACCTGCCGCGCGTGCAGCGACATGTGTCCGCGCTGGATGCCTTCGGTGGCGAGGGCACGGAGTGCCGCCATGTTTTGGGCGAGTCCCACCGAGACGATGATCTCTGCGAGTTCGGAAGCGGTTTTCACGCCCATCAATTTGACCGCCGCCTGCGCCGCAGGATGGACCTTGGTCGCGCCGCCGACGATTCCCACTGCCATCGGCATTTCCAGCGTACCGACGAGGTTGCCATCCTTGTCCTTGCCCCAGGTGGAGAGGGAGGTGTACTTGCCTGTCCGTGCCGCGTAGGCGTGCGCGCCGGCTTCGATGGCGCGCCAGTCGTTGCCGGTGGCGATGACGACCGCATCCACGCCGTTCATGATGCCCTTGTTGTGTGTCGCGGCGCGGTAGGGGTCTGAAGCCGCAAACGCCCACGCTTCGATGATCCCATCGCGGACTTTTTCACCTGAAAAGTCGCCGAACGCCAATTCGTTCACCGGAATCGTGCAGCGCGCGCGGGCGAGACGATGATCCGCAAGGTTGGACAGGATGCGCAGGTGAACGCGTCCACCCGTGATGGACTCTATATGAGGCGCCAGCCGTTCGCAGGCGGTGTTAACGGCGTTGGCGCCCATCGCGTCGCGCACGTCATAGATGAGGTGGACGACCAGGAAGGGTCCAATGGGGGAGTCGCTGATGACGCGGGCTTCAAGATTTCTCGCCCCGCCGCCGAACTTCTTGAGGACGGGATCCACCGCGTCCGCTTCGGAGAGGAGTTTCTCTTTATGTTCCAAAATCGAGAGTTGCGCCAAATGAACGTTTGGCACGTCCAGCACCTGCATTTGCCCGATCATGTGCGGCTCGGTGGTGGTGGCTTTGAATCCGCCGCTGGCGCGGGCTAATTTTGCCATAAATGAAGCGCCTGCAACGACGGAAGGTTCTTCGATTGCCATCGGCACCGGCACGTCTCTGCCGTTGACCATGAAGTTGAGGGCAATGCCCAGCGGCAGGCTGTGCAGCCCGATCACGTTCTCGATCATGTGGTCGGCGGCTTCGGGGGAGAGTCCGCCCGAGGTCCACGCGAACAGGTTTTCGGGAGTCTGACCCGCCGCGTCCGCCAGTTTGGCGCGCCGCTCGTCGAGGGTCATGTTGTAAAATCCAGAGATGCGGGAAGTTATCATATGTTTTCCTTTCGGGTTATTGTATTCCGGCAGGCTTTCAAAATCTATCATATTTCGTACCCATTACGGGCATAATATGGGATAATTCAAACCATGTTGTTGACAAGGGAACAGTTACAAGAGCGTCTGATTGCTCTTCATAAGGCGAGTTTGGAGTTGGTGAAGGACGTTTCGCTGGAGACGCTGCTCGAGCGTATTGCAACGGTGGCTTGCGAGCAGGCAGATGCGCGCTATGCCGCGTTGGGGGTGTTGGATGTTCACGGTAAACTCGAAAAGTTCATCTCGGTGGGGTTGACCGAAAAGCAGATCAAGCGTATCGCCCACCCGCCGGTTGGCAGGGGATTGATCGGCGAGTTGATGAACGCCGAAGCTCCGCTGCGCGTGCCCATCATCCAAAAACACCCTCGTTCGGTGGGTTTCCCCGCCAATCATCCTCACATGGTTTCGTTTTTGGGCGTTCCCATTCGGGCGGGTGAGCGTCAGGTGGGGCAGATCTATCTCACGGACAAGAATGGCGCATCGGAGTTCACTTCCGATGATGAGATGATCATTCAGATGCTGGCGGCTTATGCCGCCACCGCCATTACCAACGCGAGATTGTATGAGCACATGCGGGAACGGGACATTGCCCTGACGCGCCGCAACGTGGATATGGCTTTGCTCAACGGCATCGCGTCCGCTCTGACCTCCAGCCTGGAACTCGACGAGATTTTGAACAAGACCCTTAGGCTTGTGATGAACTATATGCGAGTGGAGGCTGGTGAGATCTTTCTCCTGGAAGAGGATGGCAAATCCCTTCGCATGGTTTTGCATCGCGGTCAGGCTGCCGAAGCCTTTTGGACGAAGAATGTGTTCAAAATGGGAGACGGGTATGTTGGGTTTGTCGCTGAAACTCGAAAACCGCTTGTGAGTACGGACCTTGCCAGTGACGTCCGCTTTTTGCGTGAAGCGGTTGTAAAGGCGGGTTTCCGTCAAATTGCCTGCATTCCTTTGCTTTCCGGCGAACGATTAATGGGGGTGATGAGCGTTGCGACACTTGGCACTGAACCGTTGGACGATAGAAGTGTCGAGATGATGGCGGCGGTGGGCAATTGGGCGGGTCTTGCCATTGAAAATGCCCGCCTGCACGCCAATGCCAGGCGTCTCGCCATCCTTGAAGAGCGTGAAAGGATCGGCATGGATTTGCACGACGGCATCATCCAGTCCATTTATGGAGTGGGTCTCTCGCTTGAAAGCGCTTTCCACTCCATCGAAGAGAACCCGAACGATGCCAAACTACGAGTACAACATGCCATTGACGGCTTAAATCAGGCAATCCGTGACCTGCGATCGTATATTTTGGACTTAAAACCGCGCCAATTGGGCAACGACGGTCTGATGACGGGCATCAAACGACTGGTTGCCGAATATCGCGCCAATACATTCTCCGATGTTCACATCTCTGAACCCGATGTGGATCTGCAGAACCTTGCGCAAGAGCAGGTGTTGGCTTTATTCCATATCTGCCAGGAGGCATTAGCCAATTGCGCCAAACACGCCAGGGCAAAAAAGGTCCAAATTGCCGTTTGGGCGACCAATGAACGCGTGTTGATGGAGGTCAGCGACGATGGAAAAGGCTTCGATATGGAGTCGATGAACATCAGTATCGGTCATGGACTGGCGAACATGCGTACACGCGCGCGTTCCGTTGGTGGCGATGTGGAAATTTCATCGGCTGTGAACGAAGGAACGACAGTTCTTGCATGGGTACCTCGAGAGGTTAACCGGTAATCGGGCTTGCCTTGCACCGTTTTAATTTTGAGTCGCGGAATCTTGAGGCTCGTTAACACGTTCTTAATCGAATTTCGTAACGGGATTCTTTAAGACCAACCTGCCGTTGCCGTATAAACCGCATCCGATGGAAACGCATACCCCATATGTGGGGGTGTGGATAACCTGTTGAAGGATACTTGGCTGAAACGAGTGTTCTATAAAATCCTCGCGGCGCTCGGATTTGCGTGTCGAATTTTTAACGTTGAGTGACCTTAAAAAACCGAATGTTTTAAAATAACCGTAGGCTTTGCGTGTTGTTATTTTCCATGACTCTCTGCTAGAATAAGGTCACGCTGATAAACAAGGATGTGGAGAGCTGTTCACATCTTGCATTCCCTGTAAGACATCTGATAACAGAATTTGGTTCAAATCAAGCCGCTGACGAAGCGGATTAGTTTGCCACACGCAATTTTCATCGCAATCGGAGTCCTTATGAACGCTGATCAGGCATGGCAATCTGTACTCGGACAACTGCAAATGGAAATGCCCCGCGCCTCCTTCGACACCTGGGTGCGGGATACCAAACCGGTTTCCTACGCCGATGGTACCTTGACCATTGGCGTGCGCAATGCCTATGCCCGTGACTGGCTGGAAAACCGGCTGGCAGGCACAGTCAATCGCTTGCTGGCTGGTATTTTCAACTCTTCCGTGGATGTGCACTTTGTCGTGCATGGCAATGAACGGGAAAATGCGACGGAGGATACGCCCGTGTCCGCTGCGAACTCACCGCTTCAATCCCGGATGCAGACTGTGGAAGCGTACGAACAGCCCGCGCGTCCCTCGAATATGAACCCCCGTTACGTTTTCGACGCGTTCGTCGTTGGCTCGGGCAACCGGTTGGCGCATGCCGCCTGTCTGGCGGTTGCCGAAAAACCGGCGCGCGCGTATAACCCGCTATTTCTCTATGGAGGGGTGGGTCTCGGGAAGACCCACCTCCTCCATGCCATTGGCAATGCCTGCCAAGCGCGCGGATTGAACGTTCTTTACGCCTCCTCGGAGGAATTTACCAACGACCTGATCACAGCCATCCGCACGCACACCACACAGGCTTTTCGCGAAAAATACCGCTCCATGGACGTACTGTTGGTGGATGATATTCAATTCATTGCCGGTAAGGAATCCACGCAGGAGGAGTTCTTTCACACGTTCAACACGCTTCACGGGCAGGATAAACAAATCATCATCTCGTCCGACCGCCCGCCCAAAGCGCTGGTCACACTGGAAGAACGCCTGCGCTCGCGTTTCGAGTGGGGTTTAACAGCCGATATCCAGCCTCCTGATCTCGAAACGCGCCTTGCCATTCTGCGCACGAAAGCCGAACGGACGGGGCGTCGTGTGCCGAATGAAGTGCTCACTTTAATTGCGGAACGCGTACAATCCAACATCCGTGAACTGGAAGGGGCGCTTAACCGCATCCTGGCTTTTGCCGATCTAAGCGGCGCCTCGCTGACGCCCGAGCTCGTGGAAGTGGCTCTCGCCGATTTATTGCCTCAGCGCAGCGATGTTGACCCCGGAAAGATTATTGAACTGGTGGCGCGAGAATGGCAAACGACCGTGGAAGCTTTGCTCGGGCGCGACCGTTCGCAAAAGATCGCCCAGCCGCGCCAGGTTGCCATGTATCTTCTGCGCAAGGAAACCGACGCCTCCCTGCCCCAAATTGGCGAGGCACTGGGTGGGCGCGACCATACCACTGTGATGTATGCCATAGAGAAGATCTCCAATGAGATCGAAACCAAAACCGATTTGCGCAGGCGGGTGGTGAGCATCAAGCAACAGTTATACGGTCAGACCGCTGTCGTATAGTCCGATGCCCCGGAATACGCCGGGGTATTTTTATGAAGGCGGTGTCGCTTCCGGCGTATTGGCACGTCCGTCCTATTCGTGAAATATCCCGAAGGTTTTGCAAAGGGTAATGTGGGCGGTAAAGCCAACCTTCGGGACGCTTTTTCTGCTTATCCCGAACTGACGTTAAGCATATCTTCTCAATCCTCCGGGGGCAAGCGCCAGATCCTAAAGGTTTTCGAACTAAACCAGGCATTCTGCCGGCAATTTTGGCTGTTTTATCCGTTCGTTATATTTTCAATTGTCTGACGCTAATTGCCCGTTTCTCCTGCAAATTGCTTGCCATACCGTTCCTCCGCAGAGAGTTGCCCAAGCCTGCCTATGCCCTATGCCGCATTGCAAAAATCCCAAAACACAGGCAAAATGGAGGGCATCACAACCGATGAAACGGACAAATTACTTTTACTTTGAGTTTTGGGCGGCGATTCTTCTGGCAGGTGGAATCTGGTTTGTCTGGAATCAAGCCAAAACGGAGGAAAATGAACCGCCTCAACTGTCGAATCATCCGACCCTGCAGGTTCGGGTGGAGGGGGCGGTGGCGGATCCGGGGGTCTATACGATGGACAAAGACAGCCGCCTCATGGATGCCTTGGCGGCTGCAGGAGGTTTATTGCCCGGCGCCGACGGCTCCCGTCTGAATTTGGCGGCGCCCCTCTACAACATGCAAAAAATACAAATCCCCTATCTGAAAGATAATCAATCGCCTCCCCGCCTTGCCGTTTCAACCGACCTCCCGCCTGCCGCTTTTACGCCTGAGAAAGCCGCCCCGCTTCCCGTTTTTCAAAGGGTACAACAAACCTCCTCCACAGCCGTTCCCTGCGCCGAAACGGTGACTGGAAATGGGCTTTTTCTCTGGCCCACAGACAATCGCTTCCTTTCGGGCAGTGATTACTCCTCCACACATCCCGGCATCGATATTGCTGCGGCTGAAGGCGCGCCGATTTATGCCGCCGACTCCGGAATGATACGAATGGAAGGAGACGACGGCTCCGGGTATGGCAACCTCGTCGAAATCGACCACGGAAACGGCTACTCCACACGATATGCCCACCTCAGCGTAATTGGCGTACAGGCATGCCAGGGCGTGCACGCCGGGCAATGGATCGGCGCGGCGGGAAGTACTGGCAACTCTACGGGTCCTCATCTGCACTTTGAAGTGACTTTCAACGGCGAATACGTCAATCCTTGGTCTGTTTTCCCCGCACCATGACCGAATCCTCATGGGATAATTGGCACTTCACAAATGGGCGTATTCGGTGGTCTTTGCCGCCGCATTTGCGTGCTGGGCTGATAACCTCACGACACCACAAGAACCGCGTGTGTGAGCCCAAAAACCTGTGTTATAATGCCGGTCGTGGCGCATTTTCGCGCCACATATCTTGCCTGGGACGGGCAACAAGCGTCCCTGAGCGGGTAAAAAAACCCCGCTAAACTCATTTCGCCGGATGCGGAATCCCTTTTTTCACGCGTCTGTTGGCGGAGTTAGAAGGAGAACCATGGCTGTTATTTCCATGAAAGCCCTGCTTGAGAGCGGCGTCCATTTCGGTCACCGCACCAACAAGTGGGACCCCCGAATGAAGCCGTACATTTTCACGGAGCGTAACGGGATACACATCATTGACCTGCAACAGACTTCCAAGCTGTTGAGTCAGGCTTACAATGTGATTCGCGATACGGTGGCGAATGGCGGCATTGTCCTGTTTGTCGGCACAAAGCGCCAGGCGCAGGAAACGATTGCGGAAGAAGCGATCCGTTGCGGCATGCCCTATGTGACCGAGCGCTGGATGGGCGGCACGCTGACCAACTGGTCCACCATTCACGCCCGCATCCAGGAGATGGAACGGCTGGAGAAGATGCGCGATAACAATGAGCTCGATCATCTGACCAAAAAGGAAGGTTTATTGATCGGCCGCGAAATTGTCCGTTTGCAAACCCGTCTCGAGGGTCTGCGCACCATGAAGCGTCGTCCCGACCTGCTCTTCATTATTGATGTTGGGCGCGAAGAAGCCGCCGTACGCGAGGCAAACCTGCTGAACATTCCCATTGTCGCGTTGGTGGATACAAACTGCAACCCTCAAAATGTGGATTATGTGATTCCATCCAACGATGACGCGATCCGTGCCATCAAATTGCTGGTTTCCAAGGTGGCGGATGCCGTCCTGGAAGGCAAGGCGATTCGCAAGGACGACGACATGGATGTTCGCGAAGCCGCCGCGGAAGCCTCGCAAAGCGTTCCATCCCGTAAACCTGCGCGCAGAGTGGAATTGGAGGATGAATTGGATGAAGGCGATTTGTTGGGTAAATCCACCCTGGCAAAGTTGAATGTTTCCCGCGAAGAGGAAACCGGCGATGTGGAAGCTGTGGAAATGGATGAAAATCAATCCGAATCCAATGAATAAATCGAAGACATTAAGAAGGAATGCCTAGATGGAAATTACAACCGAAATGATTAAAGAATTACGCGCCGCCACCAATGCGGGCGTGCTGGACTGCCGCAAGGCGCTTACCGAAGCGAATGGCGATTTTCAAAAAGCGGTGGATTGGCTCCGCGAAAAAGGCATGGCGACCGCCGCGAAACGCGCCGACCGCGAAGCCTCCCAGGGCGTCGTGGAGTTATATTCACATGGCGGCGGGCGCGTGGGGGTCATGGTGGAGGTCAATTGCGAGACCGATTTCGTAGCGCGTTCGGAAAAATTCCGCGAACTCGCCCATGAGATTGCATTACAGATCGCCGCCTCCGCCCCGCGTTATATCAAGGCGGATGAAATTCCGGCTGAGGTGCTCGATCATGAAGCCGAGATCGCCCGCGTCCGTGCGAAAGAGGAAGGTAAGCCGGAGAACGTTGTCGAAAGAATCGTGCAGGGACGCCTCGAAAAGTTCAAGGATGAAGTTGTGCTTTTGCGTCAGGCTTACATTCGCGATGAGACCACCACCGTGGAGAAACTGATCATGCAAGCCGTGGGAGCCATCGGCGAAAATATCGTGGTTCGCCGCTTTCAGCGATGGGAGTTGGGCGAAAGTCTGAACAATTAATTGCGATGACCAACCTTCGGGTTGGTCATTTTTATAAGTGCCGTCCCTGTGGAGGCAGGGAATGATTATTTGCGAGGAGAAAAATGTCCCAATTCAAATACAAACGGATACTTTTGAAGCTGAGCGGCGAGGCGCTTGCGGGAAAGTCGGGATTCGGCATTGATGTGGACGAAGCGGAAGCCATTGCAAAGCGCATCAAAGAAGTTCACGATATGGGTTTGGAAGTGGCGGTGGTGATCGGCGCGGGCAATTTGTGGCGCGGCAAACAGGGACTGGATCGCGGTATGGACCGCTCTACGGCGGATTACATGGGCATGCTTGCGACGGTGATGAACGCCATGGCGTTGATGGACGCGTTGGAACGAGAGGGCGTGTTTACCCGTGTCATGTCTGCCATCGAAATGCGCGCCATTGCCGAACCGTATATCCGTCGCCGCGCCACCCGTCACCTCGAAAAGGGACGCGTGGTCATCTTTGGAGCGGGAACAGGCAATCCGTTCTTTTCCACGGATACCGCCGCCGCGCTGCGCGCAACCGAGATCGAAGCGGATGTCGTCATCAAAGCCACGAAGGTAGATGGGGTTTACGACTCCGACCCCAAGAAAAACCCGGATGCCAAAAAATTCGACGAACTGACATATATCGATGTTATTAATCGCCGCCTGGCAGTCATGGATAGTACAGCCATCACGCACTGCATGGAAAATAAAATTCCCATACTTGTAGTCAACCTGTGGGACCCGCACGCGCTTCTCGCCGCGCTGAAAGGGGAGGCGGTTGGTACATTGGTGCATGGCTAACTGGCGCAATGCCGGGAATGGCTGGCGCAGCAGCCCTGAACTGCGGGATGAATCTCAAGATACTGCACAGCATGAGCGGATACGTCCGCCACACTCTTGACGGGAGATGGATCCGCTCTCCCGTTTTGTTTCGAATCGGCGGCGGCGTTTTCAGCATCGAAACGCGCTCCCTTGCGACATCGGGAATCGGATTTTGGAAAACCATGCTCACAGCCTGCAATTGCATGGCAATTTTCCTTGTTTTGGTGTATCCTTAATATCAGTTAATTCCCAACTTTCAGGAGACTGTGGTGATAAAAGACCTTCTCAACGACGCCGAAACCCGCATGCGAGGAGCACTCTCGGTCCTGCATGACGATCTGGCAGGCATCCGTACCGGACGCGCCAGCCCCGCTTTGGTCGAACGATTGCATGTCGAATATTACGGGACCCCCACACCTCTGCAGCAACTCGCCTCGATCAGCGTCCCCGAGCCGCGTTCTCTGCTGATCAAACCCTTCGACGCCTCCACCCTCAAGACCATCGAAAAGGCGATTCTTGCCTCGGATCTGGGCTTGACTCCCAACAATGACGGCAAAGTCATTCATCTCAACCTGCCCCCTCTCACCGAAGAACGCCGCCGCGAACTCGTCAAACACATGCACCACCGTCTCGAAGAATCCCGCGTAGCCATTCGAAACATCCGCAGAGATGCGCTCAACGACATGCGCGAATTCGAAAAGGAAAAATTGATCTCGGAGGACGATCTTGCGCGCGGCGAGGAACAACTTCAAAAACTAACCGATAGATACATCGAAGAAATTGCCGACCAGGGAAGGAAAAAGGAAGCCGAGATCATGGAAGTGTAGGTGGACCCAACGCCTGCAGGATCTGATTTATTCGATGCCCACTCCCGCCCATACCATTCCCGCCGATAAACTTCCGCGTCACGTTGCCATGATCATGGATGGCAACGGACGCTGGGCGCTTTCCCGCGGTCTGCCGCGCCTAGCCGGACACAAAGCGGGGACGGAAAACCTCCGGCGCGTCATTCGTTCGACCGTGGAATTTGGCGTCAAATATCTTACCATCTACGCCTTCTCCACGGAAAACTGGGGGCGTCCCATGGAGGAGGTGCGCGGTCTCATGTCCATTCTTGAAGACGTCATTGACCGGGAACTGACCGAGTTGCATAAGGAAGGCGTTCAATTGCGTCACATTGGACGCTTGGAACGCCTTTCGCCGACCCTTCAGGAAAAAGTCCTCGACGCCATCGAACTGACGAAAAATAACGACCGCCTGGTCTTGAACGTTGCCTTCAACTATGGCGGGCGGGACGAAATTGTCCACGCCATTCAAAAAATGATCAGGGACGGTATCCCGGCGGAAGAAGTCACGGACGAACTTGTCGGTCGTTATCTCTATACGGCGGGCGTACCCGACCCCGACCTGATTATTCGCACCTCCGGCGAATTGCGCGTGAGTAATTTTCTCATTTGGCAGGCGGCATACTCCGAATGGTATGTGACCCCTACCTACTGGCCCGATTTCGATAAAGAAGAATACCGCCGCGCTCTCGAAGCCTTTGCCCAGCGCGATCGCAGGTTCGGAAAGGTTTCAACGAAGGAGTTCGAAACGTCCAATGCTTAGGCGAACATTGACGGCGCTGGCAATGGCGGTGATCGGATTGCCTGCGGTCATTTATGGCGGGACATTTTATTTTTTGGTTATGGGGGCGTTTCTTGTCGGAAGCGCGTGGGAATATGTTCGTTTGTATAAAGCAGTCAACCATGAACCCAACGAAATCGTCACAGTCGGAGGCGTGCTGGTGCTGGTCACTGCACGCTTCTTTTTTCCCGAAGCCGCCCTCCCGGTTTTTGTCGGCTTGATTCTGCTGGCAATGGCGGTGCATCTCTTCACGTTCGAGCGCGGGCGCGACCAGTCCGCGTACGATTTCGGCATTACCGTGGCAGGTATTGCTTATCTGGGATGGGTGGGAGGCTATCTACTCGATTTGCGCACCCTCGTCAGCCACGAAATGGGCGTATGGTGGTTTATGTTCATCCTTCCGCTCGTCTGGGCGGCGGATACGGGCGGATATTCCATCGGCGCAGCGTATGGAAAACACAAAATGGCGCCGCGACTTAGCCCCAAAAAGAGTTGGGAAGGTTATTTTGCGGGCATCTTCACCTCGGTACTGGTAGGCGCTTATTTTGCCTTCGCCTTTTCCTCATTGGGACCTAAGCCCCTGGCGGGCTTGCTTGACCCTGTGCAGGGCGCGCTACTCGGACTCGTGATTGGCGCGCTTTCCCCGCTTGGCGACCTTGGAGAGAGCATGTTCAAGCGTCAAAGCGGTATGAAAGACTCCAGCAACATTTTTCCGGGGCACGGCGGTTTTCTCGACCGCATCGACTCATGGATTTGGGGTGCGGCGATCGGGTATTTTCTGATCCGTTATTTCATTCTGTAAAGGAGGCGTATGGATATTAAAAACGACCCAACCCGGAATCTTGCCCTCGAACTGGTGCGCGTCACCGAAGCCGCGGCATTAGCGGCGGGGCGCTTTATGGGGCGCGGTGATAAAGAAGCGGCAGACCAAGCCGCAGTCAACGCGATGCGAACCGTCCTCCAGACCATAGACATGAACGGGGTCATCGTGATTGGCGAGGGAGAAAAGGATAACGCGCCAATGTTGTACAACGGAGAAAACGTGGGAAACGGCTCCGGCATGGACTTTGACGTTGCCGTGGACCCGATTGATGGAACCCGTCCTCTGGCTTTCGGCCGCTCCAACTCGCTTTCGACGGTGGCCATCGCCCCGCGCGGTTCGATGTTTGATCCGGGTCCATTTGTCTACATGAATAAACTTGCGGTCGGTCCCGAAGCGAAAGGCGTAATCAACATCGAAAAGTCCATTACCGAGAACTTAAGGGCGATTGCAAAGGCAAAGAAAAAGGATGTGGAAGATTTGACCACCATCATCCTCGACCGCGATCGTCACAAGGAGATGATCGCCGAAATCCGCAAGTCGGGCGCGCGCATCCGCCTCATCCCGGACGGTGACGTTGCCGCGGCATTGATGACTGCCTGGCCCAACTCGGGCGTGGATGTGTTGATCGGTATTGGCGGCACCCCGGAGGGGGTGATTGCGGCGTGCGCCTTGCGCGCCATGGGCGGTGAGATCCAAGGCAAATTATTCGCCCGCGATGCGGAGGAATTGCGGCGGGGACGTGAAGCGGGTTACGATTTCGACAAAGTGCTTACCATGAACGATCTTGTCTCATCGGAGGACGTCTTCTTCACCGCCACCGGCATTACAGACGGCGAACTCCTCAAGGGCGTCCGATATTTTGGTACGAGCGCCAGCACCGATTCCCTGGTCGTCCGAGGCATGACCGGCACCGTGCGTCAGATCACTGCCACACATCAGATTGATAAACTCCGACAATTGAGTGCAATCAAATACTGACATTCCCCGCCTAAGGCACGACAGAAAAATAATTTTTCTGTTTCGTGGATCTACGTGTGCGGGATGATGGTGTAATTCCAGTGTGGCAAGATGCGGTGGGGCTTGAGATTGATAACAGTCTTTTGCTCC
>JACAET010000055.1 GCA_013388685.1 Chloroflexota bacterium
AAGCGAGCGGAAATTCACCGAGGCAGATGAGCGCCTGCTCTCCCTGTTTGCCGTCCAGACCGCCGCCGCCATCCAAAACGCCCGCCTGTTCGAGGAGACGCGCCGCCGCGCCGAAGAGATCACCTCCCTGCTGAACGCCTCTCTCTCGCTCTCCACCCTCGACCTGCAGGAGACGCTGCATATCATCGGTGAACGCGCCCGCTCCCTCTTCCGCGCCGATGGCTGCCGTATCTTCCTGCTCGAACCTGATAACAAGACCTTGCGCTGCGTTTTGGCGCTGGCCGAAAGCGAAGTTGCCTTTGCCGATCTCACCATCCCGCTGGGCTACGGCGTCACCGGTCACGTGGCGCTGACGGGTGAAGCGGAAATCGTCAACGACATGCTCAACGACCCGCGCGCCCAAACCGTGCCCGGCACCGAGGAAGAACCCGAGGCGATGATGTTCGCCCCGCTCAAGAGCGGCGAAAAGACCATCGGCGTCATCAGCATCCGCCGCATCGGGAGCGACCGTCCCTTCCAGCCGAACGACCTCGACCTGCTCCAGGCCTTCGCTTCGCTGGCTGCTTCTGCAGTCTCCAATGCCCGCCTGTTCGAGGAGATTCAAGCGCGCCTGCAGGAACTGGAAATTCTGCAGACCCTCTCCACCTCCCTGCGTCAGGCACACCACATGGAGGAAATGCTACCGCTCTTCATCCAATATGCCGCCCAGGTGGTGAACGCCGCGGCCGGCTCCATCTACCTGTGGGAAGAAGCCAGCGGCGAGTGGGTCTCGCGGGGCTGGATGACCACTGACGGACACTGGCAGACCGACACCGCCGACCTGCGCCACCGCCCCGGCGAGGGTGTCACCGGCTGGGTGGGCGAGCACGGCGAAATCTACGTGACGACGGACTGGCGCGCCGACCCCACCAACCAGCCCCTGCCTCACGAGGTGGAATTCATCCAGAACCTCACCGGCGGCATCTCCCTGCCCCTGAAGGCGGAAGAGCATATCATCGGCGTCTTGCACCTGTGGTATGCGGAGCGGCGCGAATTCAGCGCGGAGGATAAACGTCTGCTTACCGCCATTGCCGACATGGCTGGCAACGCCATTCAGCGCGCCCGCCTGCACGAAGAGACCACTCAACAGGTGAAGCGCCTCACCGCCCTGCGCGATATAGACCGCGCCATTGCCTCCAGCTTCGATTTAAATCTGGTGTTCACGTTCCTGCTCAATGGCGTTCTGACCCAGTTGAATGCCGACGCGGCAGACATCCTGCTTTTCGATTCGCACACCAACATGCTGTATCAAGCCGCCAAACGCGGTTTTCGCAGCGCACGGCTGTCCAATTTGCATTTGAGACTGGATGAAAGCCTGGCGGGCCGCGCCGCGCGCACCCGTCAATTGGTTACCATACCCGATTTAAAAGCCGCAGGAGAAGCGTTTACGCCATCCCAACTGCCGGAAGGCGAAAATTTCAAAGCCTATTACGCCTACCCGCTCGTAGTCAAAGGCGAACTCAAAGGCGTATTGGAAGTCTTCCACCGTGCCCCGCTTTTCGTCACATCGAACTGGCTCGATTTCTTCGAAACCCTGGCCGGGCAAGCCGCCATCGCCATTGATAATGCCCGCCTCTTCGAAAACCTCGAACGCTCCAACTTCGAACTGATGATGGCATACGACGAGACCATCGAAGGCTGGTCACGCGCCCTGGATTTGCGCGACAAAGAAACCGAGGGACACACCCGGCGCGTCACCGAACTGACCCTGAAACTGGCTGCGCAATTGGGCATCCCCCCCGCCGACATGGCTCACATCCGCCGCGGCGCGCTGCTGCACGACATCGGCAAAATGGGAGTGCCGGATTCCATTCTGTTCAAGGACGATACGCTCACCAGCAGGGAATGGGAGATCATGCGGCAGCATCCCGTTCACGCTTATGAAATGCTCTCCCCCATCGCTTACCTGAAACCCGCGCTGGACATCCCCTACTGTCACCACGAAAAATGGGACGGCACAGGTTATCCTCAGGGACTGAAAGGCGAGCAGATTCCTTTGGCGGCGCGCATCTTCGCCGTCGTAGATGTGTACGACGCCCTCACCAGCGACCGTCCCTACCGCCCGGCTTGGACAAAAGAGCAGGCGCTGGAATACATCAGGGAACAAACCGGAAAACACTTCGACCCGCAGGTGGCGGCTGCCTTCCTCAATCTGATCGAATTCGAGGGATGATACAAAATTCGCTAAGAAAGTGTCTGAAAAGCCCCTTTTTGTCACGTGCAGAGCGTAACAGGCGCTCTCTTGCGCCGAATTTTGCACCCCAGCGAAAGTCCTGATAAAACATCTCGCTGAAAATGGAAAACACAGCCACAATATGCCATCCCCCCATCAAAGGACAGACTTCATGATCTCCACAGCCACCGCAGCCGACAAGGCGCAAATCGCAGACATTACAGCCCGCGCAGGCGTTTTCAGCCAGGAAGAGATAGACGCCGTCCCCGCCATGTTCGACGAATACCTCCGCTATGGAGCCGAAGCCAGCGGCTATCACTTCATCATATATCGTGAAGGAGAACAACTGCTCGGTTACGCCATCTATGGTTACCGCGACCTGACCGACGGCGTCTATGACCTGTACTGGATTGCCGTGGACCCGCATGCGCGCCGCAAGGGGGTGGGGCGCAAACTGCTCCAAGCCTGTGAAGAAGCCGTTCGGAAAATTGGCGGCAGACTCATCATCGCTGAAACCTCTGGAACAGAAGAATATGCGCCCACGCGCGAGTTTTACCTTCGCACCGGGTTTGTCAACGAGGCAACCATCAAGGATTTTTACAAGCCGGGCGATGATTTGAAAATCTTTGTCAAACGCATCTAAGAAAACTACTTGCTTTGCGCGTAAGCGACGTTCTCTAACGTTGCTGGATGCGCAAGAGAGCGCATCTTACACGCCCTGAGAGGATAAAAACTTGACTTTTAATAAACCACTCTCTAACAGGCTTCGGGTACAATCGCCACCATGACCAACCCAACAGAATACATCCCCCAACGTGCCATGAGCATTCATGCGCACCCCGACGATCAGGAGTTCACCATCGGCGGCACGCTTGCCAGATGGGCGCGCGCAGGCTGTGAGATCATCTCGGTCGTCATCACCAGCGGCGACGCAGGCTCCAACGACCCCACCCAAGGCGCAGATTACAAACCCATCCTCGCCGAACTGCGCGAGCGGGAACAACTCGCTGCCAACGCTGTGCTGGGAATCAAAGAGACGGTCTTTCTGCGCTATCCAGACGGGGAACTCCAGCCGACCCTCGCCCTGCGCAAGGAACTCACCCGCCTCATTCGACAATTCAAGCCTGATACGGTTTTGACGGGGAATCCTCAGGGATGGTTTTACGGCAGCGAATACCTCAATCACCCCGATCACCGCGCCGCGGCGCAGGCGGCGTGTGAGGCGGTTTTCCCGTCAGCGGGGACGAGGCTCATTTTTGCAGACCTGTTGTCGGCGGGGTATGAACCGCATGAAGTCAGGCGCCTCTACATTCACGGGGTGGAGAATCCCGATACGTGGGTGGATATTTCCGAGACTCTGGAGGTCAAAATCAAGGCTCTGCAGCAACACGCCAGTCAGGTGCCTGTGGAGGAGGTGGGCAAGTGGATGACGGAGTGGGCGGCGGAGGAAGCGAAAGACAAGGGCATGCAGTATGCCGAAAGTTATAAGGTGATGATTTTGAAGCGAGAGGAGGAAGAGAAAGTTGGATGATGAACGTCCCGAAGGTTTTGGAACTTCGGGACGTTTTTAGAAAGTGTCTACTAGTACGCAGGTGACGTTCTCTAACGTCACCCTGCGCTACACCTGCCCTGGCGGGCGGTGCCAGGGGAGAGCGCAGAGTACGCGCAAGAAATAGACTTTTCAGACACTCTCCTAGAATACCAGATGCCCGATGAGCGCCGAGACAACTGTGAGTGTGATGTTGTCAATATCCTTGAAGGGGAGCGATTCGATGAGCGTGCCGCCCAGCGCAACCCAAAAGATGGGAGCAAGATACGCCTGGAAAGGGACGGCAAAGACGCCAGTGTTGACGTAGATAAACAGGATGAAGGCGGTCATCAGCGCGCCGCCCGCAAAGACGCTCAACGACCCCGCCACGCTTTTCTCGATAGACCAGAATAATTTCGGCGATTGAACCCGCCGCCCGACGATGTCGGCGATGCCGTCGCCGCCGCACATCATCATCAGCGCAGTGATGCCGATGGGGGACTCTTTCCAGTAGAGCACCGTCAGCAGGACGAACATGACCCCGTAGAACAACGGTCCGCGCAGGATTTCGCGCGGGTCGCCGGTACGGGTCATTGCCTGGACGGCGGCTTCGTCTTTGATGACCCCCGTGCCGACGAGGACGAATTGAATTGTGATGAGCAGGGGAACCAGCGCGGCAAGGTAACGGGAGAGGGGCTGGTCGGGAAACATGAGCCAGCACAAAACAAAGATGGGACCCGTGCCGATGTGAATCAGTTTTCGGCTGAGTTTGCTGTCCATCCAGCCGCGGTGGGCGAAGAAGTCCATGAGGCGGAGGAAGGAGATGGCAATGGCAAAGGTGAGGACAGTGGCGAGGTAAGGGTTCATGGGATACCTTTATTTTGTTCTGGGAGACAAATCCACGATATGGCTGTTCGAGGAAGTGTCCCTCAGAAAATACAAGGCGGTTGCTACGATCAAGATCAACAGCAGGGGCGGAAAACTGTTGTTCATGACGTAGGGTTTGTACTTGAACGGAAAGAGGATCGAAGCGTAGGCGGCAGAGAGAATCAGGATCAATAAAATGGCAGGGATTTTTGCCCGGAATCCTCTGACAGGCGGGAGGCTGGAAAGGAATAAAGCCAGGGGGGCGGCAAGGATTGGCAAGGTGTAATCGTTACTGGTCGGGATGATGAGCGCTCCGAGCGTGCAGACGCCAAAGATGAAAGGATTGAATCCGTTTTCCTTGAGAAGGTAGGCGCGGACTACAACGGCAAGGATGCAGGCAAGGATGATTCCCAGCAAGATGTAGGCGATTGTGCTCGAATTCTGTTGGAGGACGGCCAGCGTGGCGGGAGATACCAGACCGTATCCATCCCGCATGAAATTAAAGATGAACGCCTGCAGGGAGTGATTTCCGTTCCACGCCCAGCTGGGTGTGCGAATCTGGATCATGACGGTATCTATGAACCCCAGGAATTCACGATACCCAAGGGCAAAGAGCAGGGCAAAGTTAAATACGCCCAGTCCGAGCCAGCGTTTGAGATTCGACTTCCAATCGCGCCAGTCCCGTACCAAAGTCAGGATGAATATGGCGGGGTACAGTTTGATGTGAACTGCGGCGGAAAACAGAAGATATGCCAGGTATCGAAATTCATACCGCCGATGAAAAATATACACGGCAAGCGCGCACAGCAAAAAAGTGATGACGTTGAATTGTCCCCTCTCCAGTTCGAATTGAAACCCGTAAGAGACCAGTCCCGAAACAAAGAACAGCATGAGAATGGACCGATCCTTTTCGGGGGGGAGCAGGAGCGCCGCCAATACGGTAAGTGCACAAAAACTGAGAAGGGTCAGGAATGTGATCAACACATAGGAAGACGGGTAGTCGAGGAGTGATAAGGGCGCAAACAGGATATAGGTCAGCGGCGGATAGAACAGATCGGGATACGGAGACTCGCGCGTCTGGACCCAGGGCGTGACAACAGCCATCGTGATCTGCAGATCCAACCCAATGGGACGCCGGTCGGGCAAGTATTTGTTGAAATACCGGATGGACCAGTCCGCGTTGAGAAACATGGGGGTGACAAAAAAGAGGAGGAAGACCCCCAAAAAGCCCGCGACCACCCAAACGCCAACCGGCAGGTTCAACAGACGGTCAACCGCGGACCGTAAGCCTGTCCGTCCATCCACCACCTTCTCTGCGGCGAGGAACGCCAGGCTGAAGCCGGTCACTGCGAGGAATACCCCTGCCAGAATCCCTGCCAACTGGCTGGAGCCGATCGTTTGGTTGCCCGACCCCAACCCGTCAGCCAGCACGGAAAAAAGAACGGTAAACACACCGACAGCCATAAGGATTCGACCCAATTTGTATGTTGACATGTGTTGTCCTCTTGATTAAGTCCCCAGGATTTCCACCGGCAATAGGAAAAACGATTTGTGGGCCCAGGAGGATTCGAACCTCCGACCAAACGATTATGAGTCGTCTGCGCTAACCACTGCGCCATGGGCCCCCTGTTAAGTACCAAGTGTCAGGTGTTTCAGTATCACGTGACACCTGAAAACTCGACACCTGACACCGCGCCAGAAAGCGGGAGACGGGATTCGAACCCGCGAATATCAGCTTGGAAGGCTGATGCCTTACCGCTTGGCGACTCCCGCGCGGTCGGTATTTTACCACAATCGAACAACATCATTTTTCGGATGGAGCCTTTTCAGCGTTGCATCTCGATCGTTCGCAACAGAAATACGCTCGCAAGGATGCGTCTCGCGCCGACGAAGAAAAAATCTTTATAGCCGATCCACGCGTCGCCCCCCCGCCACAGATGGTTGAGAGCAAGAGGTCGAGAATCAGCCTTTCGGTTCCTGCGACTGAACGATCAACTCTTCGGGTGTGGCGGCGCCGCATCCCGGGCAGGTGTAATTCTCCTCTGCAGGCACATAGGAGCGGTTGCAAAATGGACAGTTCACCGGTTTGGGCGCGATCGGCACTTCCACCTCTCTGACCACTTCGCGCGTCACTTCACGAGTGCGAGTCCCGCCCGTACCGCCAATGATGATCGGTCCCCAATTCGCTCCGCTCGAGGATGTGCCGGATACTGTGGGAGCGGAACTCGCTTTTGCCTTCGAGCCGCCGGACGATTTCTTTCGCGAGCCTTCGGGGAGTTTTCCGCCGCCCGCCAGCACAAAGAACAACACCGCTACAATGACCACCGCCGCCACCGTCAAAAAGACGATGATCGCGGTGAGGCGAATGGCGCGTGGGACGTTATACAATTCGTAACCATAACTAAACAGGAACACGCCGCCCACATAAAAGGGAAAGAGTATGGCGACCAGTAACGCGCCTGTGCCTTGCTCCAATTGACCCTCGAACCAGGTCAGATAGACCACAAGGAGGATAACCGCCAGCGCGCCCAACGCCGCCAAACCGCCCGGCACGAGAATGTGCAAAGGCTTGCCGGGTTTGGTCTTATCGCGGTCGTACTCGATCACTTCGTGGGTTTTTGCGCCCACCTGCCGGGCGCGGTATTGCGACTGGGGCATTCCATTTTCCTTTCGATTCATCTTTGCGACTTTTCTCCGGCGCATGCGCCAGAGTTGACAACGATTTCGCGCACGAGAACGCTGGAGGGTTTCCCGGCACAGCTTCAGGACACCTCTCAGCGCGCCATCTGCACACGAGCCGCCTGCTTTATCTACGCAAATCAATAGGGGGTGTTTCATTTCAGTTGAAACCGTCCCGAAGGTTGGCGCAAACGACCGAAATTTCTTCAAGAGAACCTTCGGGACGGTTTATCTTTCAACTCATTGAAACACACCCAAATCAATATCGCAAGGTCTCAACGCATTTTCAGTACTTCACGAAAGCGCGTAATTGGCGTTCTCTAAGAGAGCGTGTTGAAACTCAACATTCACCACAGATACGCACAGATGGACACTGATTTTTTGAGAAAGCAACCGTGAAAATGCTCTCAAATCTTATTGATCTGTGTTCATCTGTGTTCATCTGTGTTCATCTGTGGTTTAGAACGAATTTCAAAACACTTTCTAACGCCAGCTTTTCGTTAGAGAATGCACACTGCGCGAGGTGTTCGTGATCTACCGATTTTACCTATTCAACTCCTGCGCCGTGTCCTCCATTTGCTTCAGGATCAACGGCACCTGTCCTTCGGTCAGATCGGGGTGTCGAATGGAATCGAACATCTCGCGAAAACCGTCCGAGAGCATGACGCGCACCACACGCCAGGAAGCCAGTTTGGGGGGCATCCGCCCATTGGGGAGCAGACGGACAGCCTGCGCCCATTGGGGATGAGAGGCGGAGTATTCGTCAAGCAGGTCGGCGGTCGAAGAACGAAGCGGAAAAAGCCCTGTGGTTTGCACCCACCGGGTCTGATTTTCCGGCTCGAGAATCCAGCGAATGAACAACCATGCGGCAAGCTGAGTGGCGTCGTCCGACTTAAAGACGATAAACGAAGAACCGTACACGACAAAGGCGTTTTTCTCCGCACCCGGGAACGGCAGGACGATCCATTCATCGCGGTTTCCCAATGCGCCGAACGCGCGCGTCTGATCCACGAATTCCTCGAGTGCGGCGGTGGCGAACAACGCCTGCCGCGCGGCAAAACGGTCATAGGCGGAGATTTCAGGCGAAGCCACCCAGGCGCAGTTTTTCTGTTGCAAGACCTTCACAAACTTGAAGGCGTCAATGTTCCCCGAAACAAGGAAGCGATAACCGTCCTGTTCCTGCACGCCGCCATCGAAGGCGTACATCCACGAAAGCGGCGTCATTGCGTCCGTGTCGATCAGCCAGCCGCCCAGCGCGTCGTTTGCCGCGTCCCCATCCGAAGCGAGGGCGCGGTTCGCCGCGCAAGCCTGCGCTTCGAAATCGAAGGAGGTTTCGGGTGGAGAGTCGAAGCCAAGTTCACGCGCCCAGGTCTGGTTGTAGAGGAGGAAGCGTCCGGTCCGCTGGGCGGGCATGCCGAGGCGCGCACCGTCCAACTCATCCTGCATCCAGATCACGGAGGGGTAGTCCGACATATCCAGCGCGTTCATGCCGTATACCGGGTCACGCGCATAGGCGTTCAAGTCAACGACGTGCTCGCGCCATTCAAGGGCGTGTTCGGGGAACGCAACGACAAGATCGGGGTTGGATGCATCCTTTAGGGCGGCGTCGGTTTGAGCGAACAACTCACTATAGTTGAATTGACTCTGTGCGTTCACCAGGATGCCCCAGGCATTAGTCGAGTTGAACTCCGCCACCTGCGACTCGAACAGACTCGCCTCCGCCCCGAACCACGGATGCCAGACTGTGACCTGCGTCCCGCGCAGCGCTTCTTCCTCGACGTTCAAACGGCTCGCGGCTTGCTTGGGCGCTTGCGTAACCGACGGCGTGCGCGTCGCGTCGGGACGCGGCGTACGCGTCGACTCATCTGACTGAGAGGAGGGGACGCAGGCGGAAAAAATGAAGAAGAATAGAACGAAGAAACCAACGAGTTTTTGTGACGTTCGCATTAAGGGGTACCTTGGGGTTGAGACGCGGCGCCGTGACCTTTCCATTGCCCGCCAGGAATATCCGGCGCGAATGGCGCACCGCCGATGGGATGTCAATACGCCACCATCGGAATCGGTGTAAACAGCAGGAGAAAAACGATCAACATGCCATACCCGAGTACGCGGCGCGCGGGGTCGAGTTCGGTGAGATCGTCGAGCGGTTGCGTGCGGACGTTGCCCAGCCAGAGTAGGATGAACGCCCACAACAACCAGCTAAAATTGAACGAGCCGAGGGAAAAGGTCAACAAAGCGGGCAGGAACATCAACGCAATCAGGACGCTCATTGCAAGGGGAAATATTCTTCGCGCCTTCTCGCCGAAGAGTCCATAAGCCACGTGACCGCCGTCGAGCGTTCCGACCGGGACGAGATTGAGCGCGGTGACGAGCAGTCCCGCCCAACCCGCCAGGGCAACCGGGTGCAACTGGACATCCAACCCATTGAAAGGAATCGGCTGACCGGACAGGAAGTAACGCAGCCAGTACAAGCCGAGGGAAAGCCCATCGTAACTCACGGGTTCGGGAAGGAGTTTGCCAAAAACCGCGTATTTGGCGAAAAGATAGAAGAGCGAATTGCCCTCCAAAAAACCGGAGTAGCCGTCCGGCAGTTGCTGAATGGGACCCAAAGGCGACAGCCGCAAACCGAGGAACAGGACCGGCACAGCAACGATCAATCCGGCAATCGGTCCCGCCACGCCAATATCGAACAGGATGCGCTTGTTCTTCGGAATGCCGCGCATCGCAATGAACGCTCCCAGCGTGCCCAGCGGGCTCATGAATGGCGCGGGAATGAAGAATGGCAGGGTGGCGGGCACGCCGTAAATTTTGCAGGCGATGTAATGCCCCATTTCATGGGCAAGCAGAATGCCCATCATACTCAATGCAAAGGGCCAGCCGGTGAGGAGATTCCTCAACAGCACGTCCAACGGGAAGGAATCGTGTGCAGGGATGGATTCGGGCGGCACATCCACGCCCATCAGCATGACACTCAAGGAGGTTAGGACAAAGAGCGCCACGTTGATATACAGCCGCGCGTTCGTTGAGGGAATCGCCGGGGTTTGGACAAGATAGATCACCGGCACGCCCTGTTCGCTTCGAAACAGCGGGGTGAGCCCATGCGGCTTGACCAGTTCCGCCAGTTGACCATAGGCCGCATCGGTGTCCTCGGTCAAAAAATGACCGCGATACCGCGCAATCCACTGTCGGGGGGCGCCCGCAGTGACATCCTCTGCACGGAAGATGCGGGATACGTAACCGTTCAACACTTCCAATTCAGGAAAAGACATGAAAACACCTTTTGGATCATGGACCGTTGAGCATCATCAATTCTCCACGATCCTTCGACCGAAATCAGGCGGGAGTGGATGGGAGTCGAACCCACCGCGGCTCGCAACGCGACCCGCCACAGGTTTTGAAGACCAGGAGATCCACCGGGACCTAACCACTCCCACAGGCAAGGATACCCGAAGGAGATGGGGATTGCAAGAAGAGATTATTGGGACGGAAGCGGATCTCCGGGGATCGCTCGATTTAGAGTCTATCCGAAAATTCGCGCCCTGCCGGCTCCGCCTGGGGATTCATGTCCGGGCGGGATGGCGCAAGAATATTTTTCGGATAGGTTCTTATGGATACGGCACACAGAAGCCGAGGAATTCGACGTGAAAATCGGGGGCTTACGAACTCATGCTCCGCAATATGGCGGGGGTTGATCTTCAGGGGACATCCCCCCATGGCGAAGAGGTCGAGGGAACAATACAGCCTGTCCAGGGAGGAGAGACTTACCCGGTGCAATGAAAGCGAACCGGCTTCTACTGTTTTGCGTGGTGCAGGCGGTCTGCCGCCTCCTCGGAAAGCGGAATATAGACTTGAATCCTTGTTCCCTTGCCGGGAGCGGAGTCAATGTTCAACAAGCCGGTCACCAGTTCCGTGCGCTCGCGCAGGTTGATCATGCCCAAACTGCCGCGCTTGTCGTAGGATTTGTTCACCGCCGCCACGTCGAAGCCGATACCGTCGTCCTCGATCTCCAGCAGGGCAATCTCCTTTTCGAAGGGACGCAGGCGCACCCAGATGTGCGCCGCGCTGGCGTGTTTGCGGGCGTTGTTGACCGCCTCTTCGATGATGTAGAAGATCACGCCCTGCTTGCCCATCTCCATGTTTTCCACCACGCTCTCGTCCACGTTGATGATCACGTTCTGTGTGAAAGTCTCGCGCATTTTTTCCGCCATTGCCTGCAACGCGGCGTTCAAGCCTTGCGATTCGAGGATGAGCGGCCGCAGGGTAAACAGCATGTGACGAATCTCCTTCGTAGTGCGGTGCGCCAGTTCCTCTATTCGTTGTAATTCGTCCACGGCATCCTTCGGGTTTTTCGCCATCATGCGGCGGACGAGGTTGATGCGCATCGCCATCGCCGCCACCGACTGGGTGGGACCATCGTGCAGGTCGCGTGCCAGTTTCTTGCGCGTCTCCTCCTGGACCTCGACCATGCGCTCCTTTTCCTCGATCAAGTCCTGGTACAAACTGGCGTTTTGCACTGCAATGACCGATTGCCTGCCAATGATATCGAGCAGTTCGCGGCGTTCCCGCGTGAAATAATTCGGGTCGGGGTGGGCGAATAGCATCGCGCCGTACACGTTGAACCCGCTCTGCAACGGAAAGCAATACGCGGAGGAACAAGCCCGCAAGGCGACGATGCGCCCCAGTTCGGGATCGTAGCCGACATCCTGAGTCAGAACCGCCTCCCCATCGTCCAGCACCTTCTTGAGGATGCCGTCATTCCCATGCAGGACGGCACGCAAATCGGCGTTGGTAAATCGCCGCGCCGACCCAACCTTCAATTCGTTTTCGCGGATCAGGAATACCGCGCTCACCAATCGTTCGTCGCGCGGTTCGTCGGGGTCGAGGATGGGGTTGAGGGCGTTGTAGCCCAGGTCGAGAGCGGCGTCGAGGACGCGTTTGTAACTGAGGGTCGCCGTCAGCGAGGAGGTCAGTTCGTAAATGGCGCGCAGGCGTTCGGTCTCGGCGCGGCGGCGGCGTTCTTCCGCATCCATTTTTGTCTGGCGGGAAGCGCGCAAACGCCTCATCCCAAACCGTCCAATCAATCCGCTCGCCATGCCCACCGCAAGCGTAAAGGGCACTTCCAGGGAAAACGAAAATTGCAGAATGATGAACTGCAGCCCGGCAAAGATCAGCGCCGCCAGAAAAGCGCCCCACATTTCGAAATAGATCGCGCCGGTCACGATGGGAATCACCCCCGACCAAATGGATACGCCGCCCGCGACGGCGTTCTGCGACAGGAAGTAAAACGCCGAAAGCAGGAAATCCACCCCGAGAACAATATGCCGATGATACGGCAGACGCATACTCAACCCCGCCAGGACATTCATGGCAATATTCCACAAGAGTATCACCATCAACACCCAGAACGGCAACGCACCGATCTGTCCGCGCAGAGCCAGAGAAAGCATAAGCCCCACCAGCATCAGCCAACGCAAAGAGACGGCGTACCAATCGGCGGCGTAGGGGGAATCATATCTACGCATGAGGCAATGATACCCGAATTTCATTTGGAAACATCCCCCTTCGCGTTACAGATGGATTAGAGTTCGTATCCCATTTTGGACAAATGCCCGCCCAGCCGCTCTTTCAGGATTGCCTGCCGTTCTGCGCTATACGCTTCGCGGAAACGTCCGATCTTACCCTTGTAGAAATGCAGCCCCTGCTGCTCCTCTGCCGCGCCGGGACGATATTTCTCGGTCACCGCGCGGACCTCAGGCTTGTCCCCCTCCAACCGCAAAAATCCAAGCAGACGCTCTATTTCTGCATCGTAGTTCGTGAGCAGGTCTTCGTAGCGCGCAATCAGCACATCCTTTTCTTTCATCCACGCCTCCCAAATGCGGACGTATTCCATGATGAAGGCAAGGCTCTTGTCGAAGTCGGTGAGGTGCGAAAAGGCGTTCGGGCGTCCCTTTTGCAAAGCGCGCTGACCGTACTCATATGCCGAGAGCATGGCGTCGCGCGGGTCGCGGTAAATGTAGGTGATGCGCAGCAAGCCCAGGCGCTGGAGAAGGCGGGAGGACACTGTCGGTCCCGCGTGCGCCTTGATGACGAAATGATTGCCCAGCAGGGCAGGGATTGTCACCATCGCCATCCGCCGCACAGAAAGTACGCCGATATTGCAATTGACCTCCGTCAACATGCTTTGCAAACGATACTTCTCGCGGATGAGGCGCGCGTCAATGTAACCTGCCGTCTGCATCAGGTCGTGAATGAGATTGTAGTGCCAGCCGGAACCTGCGCGCGGCATGCCAACGGAAAGTACGATCATTGTGTTTGAAATCTCCGTGTCTTTATGTTTTAGAACGACATAAAACCTTGTCTAGTGCGCGTTCTCTAACGCGCGGGTTGCATAAGCAACGTTAGAGAACGTCGATTATGCGTAAGCCTATGCTTGCATGGTTCCAGTAAAAACCGTTCATCATTCGCTTTTCCCTGCAAGAGAAACGTCTTCCGATTTTAACGCAATTACTCCCGCCACCATGCCCAGATTCACCCACATTTCCGGCATGGCAAATGAATCCTGAGAGATGCCCTGCGCAGCGATGGCAACCACGCTGAAGAAACCCGCCGCACCGATGAACCGCCAGAACGGCTCCGCCCGGCGTAGTTCTTTGAGCGCATACGCCAGCAGATTGAACAGAAAAGACAGATACACCAGAAAACCGGGCAATCCCATCTCCGCCAGCAGACGCACGTACAAATTCTTGGGATTGGGATACAAATTCGACTCCGGGCTCAACTGGCGCGCAATCTCCGGCACGCCGCTCAACGCCCAGTCGGGCATGTTCGCATACATGCGGAAGCCGCTCGCGCCCAGCCCCACACCCGTCAACGGATTCCGTTGGAACGACTCCAGCGCGGCGACCACATATGCCAGCCGCGGACCGAGATATGCGTCAATGGCGTAATCCCACAGGCTCTCGGCAGAGGAATTCCACAACGCGGCGATGTAGCCCTTGTCTGCCAGGAAGACCGCCGCACCCGTCACTGCGCCAACCAGGATGAGACCGACCCCGATCCGACTCCCCGCCGCCTGCATTCTCCCCCATCTGCCTTTTTCTTCGCCGCGGCTGAATCCTGCCCGAAACCACGCCGCCGCCTCTTTCATCACACCCGAACCCGCCACAAGGAAGGTGAGAAACACCGCCCCCGCCGTGATGAACAATCCACTGCGCGAATAGGTAAGCAGGAGGATGACCAACCCGCCGATGAGGAGAACAGCCTCCAGCCATTTGAACTTCGTCAGGCGGTATTTCGCCAAGAGGGAGGCAAACAGCCAGGGCAGGTACAACGCTGTCAGTTGACTTGCCAGCCACGAAGGCTCATACGCAAAGCCGGCGATGCGCCGGTTGCGCGGAAGCCCCCGAATGGAAAACAGGGTTTGGATTTCGTTCAACTCGCTGCGCAGACCCAGTTGCAGCCCCACCGCCTGAACGCCCCCCCAAACGATATGCAAAACCAGCCCCGCCAACAGCCACTTCAGGGAGAATTTCAGGTCGGCTTCGCTGCGATTCATCCACACGGCGGCAAGGAAAAAGGACACGCCGATGACCAGCGTCACCCAGGCGCGCAGGGCGCGGTCGAGGTAGGTTTGTCCGCGCAGTTCGATGGGGGCGAGCAGCGAGCCGACGGCTGTAGCGAGGAGCGCCGTCAGCGTGAAGGCAAGCAGAATGGTCAGCGACCCGTTCCAGGGTCGTGTGAGGCGTTTGGTCCAGATCTGGTAGAGCAGGATGAGGAGGAGAAGTCCGAGCGGGTAGAGCGCCAGCGGGCGGACGAACGTTCCCGCGCCCAGAAAAGGCATGAAGCGAAAACTGGTGACCGGCAACGTCACGAGCGTCAGCGCCCAGAGGAAGCGGGCAAGGGAGTCGAGGGTTGGTTTACGCACGCTTGCCCGCTCCAAAGAGGAGGATGACCAGCGCCGCAAGGGTCATCAAGATGGCCGCGCCGGCGAAGAGGGAATTGGCGAGGCTGACGCGCCGCTGAGGGTTGAGGTTGGCAAGTTGGCTGGGTGAAATTTGCAGTTCGGGGGTAATGCCGAGCGAGGCTGCTTCGAGTTCGCGGACGCGGGAGAGAAGCGTTTCGTCGGTTGGGCTGGCTTCGAGCGCTTTGCGGGCGGCATCGAGCGCAACGGCAGTTTGAATACCCTCCCGGACGCGGGCGGTGAAGGCTTGCGCCCAAGCCGATGCCAGCCGTTCGGCGCGGGCGGGATCGGCGGCGCTGGCGTAGAAGTGCCAGCCGCCGTCGGTGGGTTCGCTGAGTTCGAGGATGCCTCCGCGCAGGTCTGCAACGGTGACGCCTCCCGCTTCTTCAGCGACCTGAACAAGGGTGGCGTCTGCCCAGGCGACCTCTTCGAGTTTGCGGGCTTCGCGTTCGAGGTAGTAGAACAGTTGGCGGTCTGAATTTTGGGGCCACGCCTGCTCCATGTTGAAATCCACCACGACAGTGGCACGGGCAAGGAAATCGGGCGGGGCGACGAGGTACACCAGTCCGCCAATCAGCGCGCCGACTAGCCCGCTCAACACCCAGAAGCGCCAGGCTTGCAGGAGTTGAATGAGGTCTTCGGCGGCGGGAGGGGCAAAGAGTCGTTTTTTCACGAGATTACCTGTTCAGGGATAGTCGGCGTTCTCCAACGCCAAACATGCGACATTAGAGAACGTCGCTTACGCGCGGTTTTGGTATTGCCGCATTTGAAGCCGCCGCCGCCAGTTGAGCAGCGGGGCGACGAGTGTCCGCACATAGTATTTCGCCACAATGACCGAAAGCCAGCCGCCGCCGTCCCTGCGGTGGACGCGGATCATCTCGGGCCAGCAGCGGTCGTCGGCGGCGATGGTCTTGCCGCTGGTGTGCAGGCGGAAGTTCGCCCACAATTGCGGCGTGTAGTGGAGGGGAGCGCGGGCGGCAAGGCGCACCCACAGGTCGTAATCCATCGCAAAGTAAAACGACGGGTCGAGCGGACCGACCTGGCGCCACAGGTCTGCGCGGAAGAACGCCGCCTGCTGAGGGATGTGGACGTAGCCCCGGCGCAGGCGCGTGTAATCGGTCTGGCGGGCGGCGAATTTGCCGATGACACGCCCGGCTTCATCAATGAAATGCGCGTCGCCATAGACCATTCCCACTTCGGGGTGTTCCTGCAAGTAGCGCACCGCCGCAAAGACGGCGCCGGGTTCGTAGGTATCGTCGGAGTTGAGCCAGGCGAGGATGTCGCCGCGCGCCCGCGCGAAGCCCTTGTTGATGGCGTCGGTCTGCCCTCGATCCGGTTCGGAGACCCACCAGGCGAGGCGGTCGGTATACCTGCGAATGATGTCCACCGAGCCGTCGGTCGAGCCGCCGTCCACGATGAGGTACTCCAGGTTGGGGTAATCCTGTGCCAGCACAGAGCGGATGGTCGTTTCGAGGAAGCGCGCCTGATTGAAAGAGGGAGTGACGATGGAAACAAGCGGAAGAACGTTCATGACAGATGAGCCAGTATTCTACCGCCGCCCCTGCGATTCCGTAAGCGCGCGCTTGTGCGCCCGCGCCTTTCGCCAGCGGTTGTAATGCTTTTGCAGGACGCCCAACCCGAACAGGCTCAGAAATGCAAAAACGATCCGCTTCCATTCCACGAGAGCGGTAGCTGGATGCGCGATGAGACTCCGCGCATAGGATTGAAACGACTCCCGGGCTTTTCCCGCGTCGAGGAGGTATCTCCCATTTATCCGCAGCGCCGCGGCGCGTGACTGTCGGCGGATTCGCCCCAACGAGGCGGATACCCGGCTGTCGCCCTCCGCCCACTCCAAAATGCGGAAGGCTTCCTCGCCGAACTTCGCCGCCTGCAACACGTTCTTGGCGGATTCGTGAAATCGCCCCGCTGCCCAACGTTCGGCGACATAGACCAGCGGGGCAAGAGCCGCCATGCGAATCCACAGATGATGGTCGAGGAGAAAGTGGAAGGAGGGGTCGAGGAAGCCAGCCTTGAGCAAAACGCCGCGCCGCATGAAGACGGCGGGCTGTCCGAGGATGTGGAAGGTGAGCAGGTCTTCCAACCCCCATTGGGCATAATGCGGAAAGTGAATCGCTTCACCTTTTTCGTCCACGGCAACGGTGTTGCCATACACCAGCCCCGCCGCGGGGTGCGACTCGAAGGCTTTGACCGCCGCCGTCACTGCGCCGGGAAAGTAGAAATCGTCGGAGTTCAGCCAGGCAAGAATGTCGCCTTGCGCGCGCGCCAGTCCCTTGTTGATGGCTTCCGCCTGCCCGCTGTCCTTTTCAGAGACCCAGTATGCCAGATGGTTTTCATATTTTTGGATGATCTCCACCGACCCATCGGTGGAGGCGCCGTCAATGACGATGTATTCGATGCGCGGGTAATCCTGCTCGAGGACGGAACGCAGGGTTTGTTCGAGGTAGCGCGCTTGATTGTAGGAAGGGGTTACAATCGAGACAAGAGGCTGGTGGGGTAACGACAGCAGGTTCAAGTTCGGGAAAGATGCGTTAGAACAGAGAGGTGTAATCCACTTTGGGGAAGATGGTCAGTTTGCCGCCGACTGTCGCATCCAAAACTTCGCGTCCCGCTTTACGATAGGCTTCGCGAGCGAGGGCATAGCCGATCTCAGAGGTATCGAGGTCGGGCAGTTGCCAGCGGAAGCCCTTGCCGAAGTAACGCGGGTCGAAGTGATTGGGGTCGTCGCCGGTGGATACAACGGTCTTGTTGGCGTCGCCTTTGGAGGTGAAGTTGTGATCCACGCCAACGAGGATGACCTGCTCGAATCCCATGTAGAAGGCGAGTTGCAGGGCAACGTTGGTCACGGTGGCGCCCTCCCAGATGCGGCGGGTCATGTCGTAAGCGAACTTTGGACCGGTGTACGTGGTGTAGAGGAAAATCATATCCGCGGGCATGCGCTGGAAGTGGCGGTTGGAATGCCAGGCGACGAATTTGGGAATGGGCAGGGCGGCGATCTCGTCGGCGCATTGTTCGATGACTAGGTCGTTGATGGAGACGAAGTAGGTCGTCGTGAATCCAAGTTCGGGGAAGAGCAGGTAGATGCGGTTCATCCCGAAGGTGAATTCATTTTTGAGTTGGGTCAGGTCGGTTTGCTTGAGGCTGGGTCCATTGCCAAGGATGAAACAACGCTCGCCTTTATGAATGTTGAAATACTCCGCCATCCGCCGGCGGCTCCGTCTACGCCAGGGATGCAGGTACGCATCCGGCACCTGCGGCAGGCGGCGGACCGCATCGTAGGAATTTTTGACGACCTGTAAAAGCGGGCTGGGAAGAACGGATTTCAGCGCTTGCTTCATGCGGGCAGAAATTCCCTGCGAGCCATGATAAGGGCGGTCAGCGCGGCAAGGTTCGATAAGACGAAGAGCAGGTCCGGCAAACCGAACTGGTCGAAGAGAGGCAGGAGGATGTTCACGGCAAGCACAAAAACCGAAAAATAGAAAAAGAATTTCGTCCCTTTGTGCAATTGGAAGGCGCAGAACACCATGAACGCCGCGTCGAGGAACATCAGGGCTGCATAGAACGCGTATAACCCCGCCCCGGCGGGGTTGGCGCCAATGCGTATCAGCGAGCCGATTCCAAAAGCGATCAGGATCGCCGCAGTGAGAGAAAACCCATAGCGCGTGAGTTGAAAAGGTGTGAGTTTCATGTTTACTCCGTACTCAATCTTGCGGTCGCGCCGCCATCCACCACCAGCGCCTGACCGGTCATGAACGACGATTGTTCGTTGTCCGCGAGGAAGTAGATGGCGTGGGCAATCTCTTCGGGCCTGCCGACCTTCCCGCTGACGGTCTTCCGCGCGAGATTATCGAGCCGTTCCTGCACGTCGCCGCCGCCCACATGCCCGCGATTCAATCCCGCGCGCAGCATGGGGGTGTCCACTGCGCCGGGCAGGATGGCATTGACGCGGATGTGATCGGGGGCAAATTCGATTGCCATGGCGCGTGTCAGGGCAAGCAGCCCACCCTTGGAAGCGGCGTACGCGGCAATGTTGGCGGAGGTCTGTATCGCGTGAACCGAAGAGACGTTCACAATCGCCCCGCCGTTCCCGGCTTTGAGAAGCGGATGCGCCAGTTTGACGCCCAGGAACACCGAGCGCAGGTTCGACGCCATGACCGCGTCCCACTCTTCCACGGTGGTTTCGATCAACGGCTTGGCAACCTGCATGGCGGCGTTGTTGATCAGCCCATCCAGCGAGCCGGTGAATTCGTGCACCCTCGCGAAGATGAATTCCATGTCCTCGCCGCGCGAAATATCCGCCTGAATGAACAATCCATCCGGCGGGAAACCATCACCGAAATCGGAACGGTCCACACCGATCACACGCCAGTCTTTTTCTGCAAACAGCGCAACCGTGGCGCGACCGATTCCTCCCGCCGCGCCGGTGACGAGAACCGTCTTTGCCGTCATCGTTCCTCTTTCTCGAATTTCATCCCCAAACCTTCCACCAGATTTTTGATCGTGTTCCAATGCACCCGCTCCCATGCGGCGGGGCTGGAATTGGCGTTGTGTGGAGCGAGCATGATGTTATCCATTTTCAATAACGGACTATCCAGCGGAAGCGGTTCCACCTCGAAGACGTCCAATGCGGCTCCTCCCAGACCTCCAGCCTGCAACGCCGCAATGAGCGCCTGCTCCTCGACGATTGGTCCGCGAGCGGTGTTGATGAGCACAGCAGTGGGTTTCATCTTTTTCAGCGTTTCGGCGTTGATGAGATGGTAGGAGGTGGGGTTGAGATCGCAGTTGATGGAAACGAAATCGGAATTGGCAAGCAGAGTGGCGAGATCGGTCATTTCGATGCCGGTCTCGGTGACGAAGACATGATCGATCTCGACGATGTCCGTGCCGTAGACTTTCATGCCAAAGGCGCGGGCGCGGCGGGTGACGGCCTTGCCGATGTTTCCCACACCGACCACGCCCAGGGTGCATTCACTGAGGGTCCTGCCGGGAATTTTTTCCCATTTGCCGCTTTTCATTTCCCTGTCCATCCACGGCTGACGGCGGACGAAGGCAAGCACGTAGCCGAGAACCGTGTCGGCGACAGGGGTGGTGAAAGCGTTCGGGGTGCGTCCAATTTTGATCGCATGCCGGGAGCAGGCGTCGGCGTCAATCGAATCGATACCCGTCCCCCACTTGGAGATGACCTTGAGACGCGGCGAACAGGCTTCGATGACGTGCGCAGTGTAGCGGTCGTCTCCGCAAATGGCGCCGTCGAACTGACCGGCGTATTTCAGCAGGTCATCCGCCTCCATACGTTCCTGCACAGCAGGGACGATGAGTTCGATGCCGTATCGGTCGAAGACGGGCTTGAAGCGATCCAGGAAGGGGATCATATAGGGGGCGGTGAAAAGAACGGTGGGCATTAGCGGCTTTCCAGTCTCATCTGCATGAGGATGTCGGCAATTTGAAAATCGGACTCTTCGTCAATATCCACCGCTTCGAGGCGGGGAATTTCGAACATCAACGGGCGGTCACCGATGCGGTGGCGTTTTTTCAACAGGTTCTCGCGGGTGAAAATGTAAATGCACGAATTTTCCTCATACATGGGAGGCAGGTCCTGTGTCTGGATCAGTTCGTGAGGATTGTGATTGACTGCGTTCCCATCCTTGTCGTAAAAGCGCGTCTGCCAGCGGGTGACGGAAAAAAGCGAATCGTATTTTGGGTAATTGGTCATTAGTAATTGGATCGCGCAAGAAATGGTTTCGGCTTTGAGCAATGGATTGGTGCTGTGCGTCTGCAAATAAAAATCGGCGGGGAACTGCGCCGTGTCGTGGATGAGGATTTCGTTCATGGGGATGTCGTCGGCGCGGAGGTGTTCAGGGCGAACGATGACCTTCACCTGCGGAAAGTCTTTGCGCAACCCGTCCATGACGGGGTCGGAGTCCGTATCCACAACGATTTGATGTACTTCGGGCACGGCGAGAAGCGTCTCGATGATGTGCCTGTAGAGCGGCTTTCCCGCAAGGTCGCGGTAATTTTTGCCGGGCACGCGCTGGCTATGGTGCCGCATGGGGACGAGGGCAACGAGTTTGGTCATTGATCAATGATTATACCGAATCGGCTCGACGCCGCGTCTTTTATCATCGTTCCTTCTGCGCTCGCGCGGATAGTAGAACGTCTCGCGCAACTGCGGGGTGACCAGGCTCGTCTCGCGGTGACCCATTCTCGTTCCATGAAACTGCATGGAACGAAACCAGAAGATCGAAACAATGTTCTTCAACAACACGCCATCTCGTGCCGCGTGCCACAGGTCGCTGAAGATGTTCGTGGCGGTCAGTCGGACGAAATCGTAAAGATTGAAGTGCGCTTCGGGGTAAATCTTCCGCAGCGCCATGGCTTCGCGGCGGTAACGGTTATAGACCCCGCGCGGCGTCTCGTTGTGAACGTGAATAATCTCGGCTTCGGCTATGTACGCAATCTTATAGCCCTGTTCCCTTGCCCAATTGCCCCATTCCACATCCTCCAACCCGGTCAACGTTTCATCGTAGGGATGCCGCTCCCACAAACTGCGGCGGATGGCGGCGTTGGCGTTGTTGCAAAAGGCAGTGGGCTGGTCCAGGTTGCTCACCTCCGGATACCATTGATGAAAGATTTGCTGTTCCGAAAATTTTGCGGTTGCCGGTCCGCGCTGTTTGCCATAGGTTAACGCCACCTTCTCATCCTCAAACGGACACAGCAGGCTCTCCAGCCAGTCGGGATAGACGGGATAGACATGCGCGCTGGCAATGACGACCCATTCACGCCTCGCCGCCCGGACCCCGAAATTGAGCGACCGCCCAAACGTAAACTCCGCCGGCGGGATCCGCACAATGCGCGCGCCAAAGGATTCTGCAATCGAAACAGTTCTATCAGTCGAGCCCGAATCGACGAGGATGATCTCCACATCTTGTATCGTCTGCTGACGGATCCCCTCCAGCAAACGCCCAATGTGCTTCTCTTCGTTGTATGCGCGAACGACAATGGAACAGTTCATTGGCAAAACAGTTCATCAATATAGGTTTGCATTTCGGGAGCAAGGGGATATCCATGTTCCGTCATTGCGTTGAGATTTTGGCAGGCAAGCTGGCGGTAAAAAGATTCTTCGCTGATGCGGGTGGAGAGTCCTTTGACTTGTTGTTGATCGCCAAGATAAGCATATGCCTGCAAAAAAGGCATCCATTCCACCAGGTCGTTCGGGGTGAGATTGCTCTTTTGCGCCTCATCACCCAAACGGGCAACTTCCTCCCAGTTACCCTGCTGGCGTGCCAGATCGGCCTTTTGATAATAGTAACACCAGCCGCGCGGCAGTTCGGAACCAAACCCATAGAGCGGCACGGCGGGAAAATCTGCATCCGTCACAACATTTTCAACCTTCGAATGGCGGTACGCAGCATGAACAAAGGGCGGATCGTTGACGGAAAGATCGGGCCAGCGCGGGTCGAGGACATGCACACAAGCGGTGGGCGATGGTTGGGACAGGATGAGTTGATTCTTGTAATTCGTCTCGGTGTGGACGAACTTAATCACCAGGTCGGTTTGCTCGAAGGATTTGTTGCCATTGATGATTTGCAGGAGGCTGTCCGGTTCGAGCCGTGAGGCGGGCAGAGGAATATCCACCGGCATGTGTCCCTGCCAGTTTGGGTAGTAGATGAAATTGGCAGGACCCCACACCACATCGTTGCCGTCCGCATAATGGACGTTGGGATAGTACGCCACCAGCGTCGTCCCAGACCGGATACCCGGCGCCCGCCAGACAACCTGCCGCCAAAACCCGCCGATGATCTGCTCCTCCGTGACCGCCTGAGCGGCAAGTCCGTGATGTGAAAGCGCCGCCAGCCCAATCAAGCCGGCAAGCAGGGCAGAACGCAGCGTCTTCGGAAAGACCGAATAGAGCAAACCGCTCAAGAAGACCACGCCTGCCAGGGAGGCGGGAAGCGTGTATTGGGAAATGCGCTCAAAGGTCACAACACGGTTGGCAAGAACAACCGGCAACACCCCCCCCAGCGTTCCAAGGAATCCGACCCACAGCAATTCCCTGCGCCACGTGCCGTCTTTGCCATTGGCGTCTTCCTCTTCGCTGCCCAGGTATCTGTTGGCAAGAGCGATCAGCACAAGGATGAGGGCGGCAAACGCCAGACTGGTGAGAATGTCCCTCAGACGGTTGTTGTAAAAGTTTTGATAAAAGGGAACAACCCACGCAAAGAGCGCCACGTTCAACCAACTGCGTGCCAGTTCGATGAGATGCCAGAGCATCGTCGTGGGTGAGGAGAGCAAGGCGCTCAACTGCGTTCCGGCATCCTGCGCCTTGCGCCAGTTATCGAAGAGGAATTGATACCAGAAGAGAAAAACACCCGGAATGAGCAGGTGTGGGACATATCGTTTCAGTAGCGGGGCTGCTACAGCCGTCAAAGGTTCCTGTGGCATTTGACGACGAAGGTACAAATACACAGCCATCAACCGCAAGGCTTCCATGCCGATGGCGTATTCGACCAGCGCCAGGTATGCCCACCCCGAAAGCAGAGCGGCAACTGTCCAGCCGAGGCGCCCGGGCATGGCATCCGCTGAGACCGCCTTGAGCGTAAAGGCGATGGAGAATGCCTGCAACCCCACACTCAACACATACGGCTGGAACTCGAATCCCGCCACCCACCACAGGAAACCGGGAAACAACATGAACAGCAAAGCCATGAAGAAATTCGAGCTGCGCTTCTTTTCCCAAATCAAATTGAACAGCCACCATGCGCCAATGCCGCCCAGCAGACGGGTGAGATACATGACAATGTGATAAGGCAACGGATTGAACCCAAACCACGAAAAATACAGCGCATACAACGGTCCACGGATGGGACGGGTGTGCAGAGGGACCTCGATGAGCGCCCTCGCGCCGCTCACCAGCGCACCGTAGAGGAAATACCAGTCGTCGCGGTAGTAGCCCATCTCGCCGATGCGCGGCAGGTAGGTCAACCCCGCAATCAGCGCCAGCAGGAGAATTTCAAACCAGCGGCTTTGCGTCAGTCGTTTCATTTCACCAGTTGTGATCCTTTTCGTATCCCAGTTTGATCAACAGGTCTCCGGCAACGTCTTTGAAAATTGTCTTATGTTCTGCTGTAAAGTGTTTCTTCCATTCACCCGTCTTGCCGGAGCGGAAGGTGGGAGATTTCAACGGGTTGATGGAGGCTTCGAGAGAGTCGAGAATCAGGCTGCGGGGAGTCGGAAGCGGGACTCGGGTGAGGAAGTGATCGAGGATGCGGTTCAATGCCCGGACCCGGTCCTGAATCAAATCTTCGAAGTGAATGGTCAATACTTCGGGCTGATTCAACCAGTCGAGATAGGGAGCGAAGCGCTCGGCAATGTTGGGGAATTCAAATCGCGCCTGCCCTGAGCCTGTCGAAGGGTCGGGGCGTCCCAACATGCTGACGCGCAGACGCGTCCCAAAGTCTGGCAGCGAAGCGTAGTAGGCATGGTGAACGTGGCGCGCTTCCATCTCGGTGACGTAGAAGACGTGCGAGACGACCACATCGCGCGGGTCGCGGAAGATGAAATAGGGGATGAATTTCGGCGAGCAGACACGGGCAACGGCTTCGGGGCGGGCAAAGAGATGCGCCGAGGCGACATCGCGCGGACGGAGCGCCTCGAGCCAGCGCAGCGCCTGCTCGGGCGTGCGCTTGACTCCGCTTTCGCCTTCGTATTCGGCATAGAAAGAGTGCAGGCGCCGGGCATACGGCGCGACTTTCGAGAAGCCAAGCAGGATTTGGTCGAGCAGATGCGTGCCGCTTTTGGGAAAGGAAATACCCAGCAGGATGGGCAGGCTGGCAGGTTGAGCGAGGAAGCGCAGGCGCTGCAAAGTCTTTTCACTGTGATACACTGTGGAACGGATCAGCGATTTCCAGTCCATGCAGGTATTTAACCATACTTTCAAGCCATGAAAACCACCATCTTCAACACTCCCATTCTCAGTTTTCTCCTTCACCTGCTGGCGCGTTTTTTGATGCGGCTGGCAGGCTGGCGTGTGGACGGGAAACTCCCCGACCTGCCAAAGTTCATCATAATTGGCGCGCCGCATACCTCCAACTGGGATTTTATGCTGTTTCTCGGCCTGGCATTCACCCTGCGGGCAGACGTCCGCTTTATGGGCAAGGCGGAATTGTTCCGCTCACCGCTGGGCTGGTTCTTCCGCTACGCCGGCGGCTACCCGGTGGATCGTAAAAAGCCCACCGGTCTGGTGGAGCAGATGGTGAACGCCATCAACGAGTCGGAAAAATTCATTTTGACCATCACCCCGGAGGGAACGCGCAGTTATGTGGCGGATTGGAAGCGCGGCTTCTATCACATCGCCAAAGGGGCAGGGATTCCCATCGTCTTTGCGGCGGTGGATGGTAAACGTAAAACCGTGCGCATTCACCCGCAACCCTTTTATCCGACTGACGACATCGAAGCGGATATGAAAGCAATCAAGGGGGCGTTTGAAGGTTTCGGGGGCGTCAAGCCGCGCAAAAAATACATCACGCTGGAAGAATAACGTCCCGAAAGCCGCGTCGAGACCTTTCGGGACGTTTGTCCGCACCGGGCAGGGCGGCTATTTCGCCTCTGCCATCGCTTTCTTGAACTCGACCAAAGCCTGAATGGGGGTTGGGTCCACGCCGTATGCCATCGCCAGGTAATACGCCATGTAATCGCCAAACAGGATCAGCGTCCACATGTGGGCAAGCGGATGGCTGCCTCGCGCTTCGATGAAATCGGTGTTCATGCCTTCGAGCATGTAGGCTTTGCGGGTCAATTCCATGCGCAGACGATTGCGCGGATGGTCGGAGGCGGACTGAAGGAAGAGTGTGATGGTGTGGGCGTTGAGGACATCCTGCGGATTGAGCGTGCCTGCCAATGTGTTGTGATTGGCTTCGGGGATGAACTCGAAATTGGCAGCCGCCTTGGCGACTTCGTTCAACTGTCCCTTCCAGCGGCGGGCAACCACGCTCAGCATGCCCGAACCCATGACCGTCACCCACCTCCCCACCAGTTGACCGGCGTAGCGTTTGGCGGGGTTGTTTGCGGCGGGGACATCCGCCCGCAGGGGTTGTTGAATCCGCTTCAGCGCGTCGAGCGCGTCGTTCACGGCTTCGTTCTGGTCGGGGAGGAAACCGAGGCGCTGGAACATTGCCAGCAGCAAACCGAAGGAAAACCCCACCGCGGCGCGCGGCTGACCGGCGTGATCGAACGTCCAAAGGGGTATGCCCGCCGCTGTGGCGCGTTTTGCCAGTTCACCGCCCGTGCAGACGGCGACGACGCGGCAGCCGGCTTTGCGCGCGGCTTCGAAGGCGTCCAGCGTCTCTTCGGTGTTGCCAGAGTGCGAGGAACAGATGACCAGCATTCCCTCGCCGCGCGCAAAGAAAGGGAGTCCATAATCTCGATGGACGGAGACAGGTATCGGGGCGAGCGAAGCGCTGTACGCGGCAAGCAGGTCGGCGCCAATGGCAGAGCCGCCCATGCCGGCAATGATCACCTGACGGATGTCCCTCCAATCTGGAAGTGGATGTTTGAGACCCAATTGATAGGCAAAACCGAGTTGATCGGGCAGATTGTCGATTTCCCCAAGCATGTTGAGGCTGTCGAGTTGTTTGAAGTAGGCAAGATCGTCAAGATTCATGAAGGCTCCAAAAAAACAGACTGTGCGGTGATTTTACAACAGATTTTCCCGAATGATTGCATTGAAATTGTTATGCGATCTTTAATGTGTGAGCGCCTCCTTTGTGCAAAGATAATTAAGTAGGACGTTCAAGCGCGTCCAAAGGAGGTTGCCATGTTCAAGCAAAAACTTTTGAGCATGGTTTTACTGGCGGGAATGTTACTTGGTCTAACAGTACCTGCGGCGCACGCCGCCGCACGCTGCGATCAGGCTCAGTTCGTTTCCGACATCACCGTGCCCGACGGGGCGGCTTTCGCGCCGGGCGCATCCTTTACCAAGACCTGGCGCTTCCTGAATGCCGGTTCCTGTACCTGGACGACGGCGTACCGCCTGGTTTACGCCGGCGGAGACGCAATGGGTGCTGTGACCTCGGTGAAACTACCCGTTAATGTGCCGCCGGGGCAAATGCTCGATATTTCCGTCCCCCTGACCGCGCCGGCAACGCCAGGTCACTACAAGAGTCTGTGGAAGTTCTCCAACGCGTCGGGCGCACCCTTCGGCATCGGCGTTTCGGGGAACGACGCCTTCTGGGTGGACATCAACGTGATAGCGGTGAATGCGGTCATTTACGACTTCGTCGCCAACGCGCCTTACGCCTTGTGGAAGAGCGGCGCGGGCACGCTCCCCTTCCCCGGCGCCAGCGGCGACAACCGCGGATTCGCCTATCAGGTGGATAGACCTCATTTGGAGGACGACTCGTATGATTCATTACCCGGGCTTTTGGTGGTGCCGCAAAACAAATACAATGGTTACATCCAGGCAACCTATCCGGAGTTTCAAGTTCAAAAGGGCGACCAACTGCAAACCCTCGTCAATTGCGAGTTCGGCGCTGCCGGCTGTTACGTCACCTTTCGCATTGACTACCTGTCCTCCAACGGCAGACAAAAGACCCTCTGGTCCTGGAAGGAGGCGCACGACAAACGCTTCTATCGCGCCAGCATTGACTTGAGCCCCCTCGCCGGGCAAAAAGTCCGCTTCGTCTTCCTGCTTCTTTCCAGCGGATTGGCAAGCGGCGACCGCGCCATCTGGGGATCGCCGCGCATCGTCCGTGTCGGGACGGGACAACCCCCGCTTCCTCCGGCGACCCTCACCCCGCTCCCGCCTCTTACCCCGACGCCCACGCCGTTCACATCTCCGCCCCCCACTCTCGCGCCTGCCGGCTGTGACCGCGCCGCCTTCGTCGCCGATGTCAACATCCCTGACGGCACAACCTTCGCCCCCGGCGCGGTATTCTCCAAAACCTGGCGGTTGAAAAATATCGGTTCCTGCGTCTGGACGAAAGACTACCAACTCACCTATTACAGCGGCGAACTGATGAACGCCCAGGTGACGGTTCCCATGCCCTATTCCGTTTTCCCCGGCAAAACCGTGGACGTGACAGTCAACATGGTCGCCCCTTCCGTTCCCGGCAAATATCGCAGTTACTGGATTCTCGCCAACGCCGGCGGCAAACTCTTCGGCTTCGGCGCGGACGCATCCAAGCCGTTCTGGGTGGAAATTAACGTGGCAGGCAACCCGCCCCAGGAAATGGGTTACGACTTATGGCTGAACGCCTGCTCCGCCCAATGGAAGAGCGGCGCGGGACCGCTTCCCTGCCCCGGCACGGTGGGCGATCATAAAGGCTTTGTCATTGCCGACGGCTTCTCTCACCTCGAAGACGGCACAATGGGCCCCCTGCCTAGTCTGCTGATGTCGCCGGAAAACAAATACAACGGCTACATCCAAGGCGCGTATCCCGCTTTCACCGTCCAGCCTGGCGACCGCTTCCGCACCGTCGTCGGTTGTGACCACGGCACGGCTTGCTACGTCACCTTCCGCCTCGACTACATGACCTCCAGCGGCAGCATCTTCAACTTCTGGCAGTGGCGCGAAAAGAACGACGGCAAAAACTACACCGCCGACGTGGACCTCACCCCTCTGGCAGGTAGGAGCGTGCGTTTCATTCTGACCCTTCTTGCCACCGGCAGCGCCAACGGCGACCGCGTCCGCTGGGGCGGACCGATGATCGTCCGCAAAGGCAGTGCAGCCGCCCCCACCCTCACCCCGTTGCCGCCCCCGTCCACAACTCCCACGCCGGTTTCCTCCACCGATCAATGGCTCACCTATGCCAACCCAACATATGGGTTTGAATTCAAATATCCGCCTCAATCACAAATCGTCAGCCAACAGGTGAATTCAGCCCGTATCAACCTGCCCTTTGTTACGGGTACAAATCTCAGGGAAAAATATCTCTCATTGACCGTGACCGAAAATCCGACACTCTGCCAAAGCCCCCTGGCGACAAGTTCCATGGTCGCCACATCAGAGACGGTAAGCGTCAACGGCGTATCCTTCCTCAAGCAAACGGGCGGAGATGCCGGCGCGGGCAACTTCTATGACTGGGTCGCCTATTCGACGCTCCGTGACAACGACTGTATCAGCATGGATTTCGTCCTGCATTCGCTCAACGCCGGGAACTTCGACCCGCCAGTGCCGGTATTCGATGCGGCCGCCGAGTCTGGCGTATTTCTGCAAATCGTCCAAACGTTGAAATGGGCGTCGGTCACGTCCGTTCCGACTTCCACACCCGCTTCCCTGATCGGACCTTACGCGGTCGTCAATGTAGCGGCGGATGATGTCCTCAACATCCGCGCGGGAGCGGGCGTCAACCAGCCCATCGTCGGGTATTTTTCGTCAGAGGCAAACGATGTGTATCGGACAGGACCAAGCGTCAGCGTGGAAGGAGCCGTGTGGGTCGAAGTCCGCCGCTACGATGGGCTGATCGGGTGGGTCAATTCCTACTATCTGACGGAATACGTCACCCATGAAGCCTTCTGTGCAGACACGCGCATCTCACCGCTGATCGAGCAGTTGAAACAGAGCATGATTCAGCCCAACGGCAGTGTGCTCAGCCCGATTGTCAGCCCTGTGCACGGCGTGAATATGCACCTGTGGGCATACGGACCGGGCATCAACTTCACGCCAGCCGCCGCGGCAAGCATTTACACCAGCACCACGGTCTACAACTGGGGCGGCGGACCGAGCGGCATACCCGATACCGGCACGTTCAACGCTGTAGTGAAGCCAAAGTATCTGGAGGTGCTGAATGCACCGAACATGGAAACGTACTGCGATGAACTGACCAAGGTGTTCCCGCTATACAGACCCTGGCCCTATCCGAACATTCGATATTACAACCTGTACAAGCCTGCCTCCGATCAGTTCTTCGATTTCCGTACCCTGCTGGTCGGCATTGAATATGTCAATGGTCAGCCATACCTTTACGGCATGGTGACCATCATTTGGGAACCGTAAAAAACATCCGTCATTGCGAGGAGGGGTGAGACGTGAAAGCGTCGAAATCCCGACGAAGCAATCCCCGCGCAAAGTTGGGGATTGCTTCGCTCCGCTCGCAATGACGGAAAACTTCGTTACATCGCGCTTTTGATGAACTTTGCCAGGTCCTTCTTCATCTTCCTCAGCGAAGGTATGTGGATGTACATCATGTGCCCCGCCTCGTAATACTCCATCGAAACGTTTTTGCGCGTCTGCTCATCCAGCCCAAGGTGATTGAAGGTGTATTCGGTGGCAAAGTAAGGTGTGCCGAGGTCGTAGTAGCCGTTGGCGGCAAAGACCTTGAGGTAGGGGTTGTAGGTCATTGCGGCGCGCAGGGTCTCGCCCACATGGACATAGGCGTTCTCGAACTCCTTGTACGACCAGGGATGCACGAAGCGGCTCAAAATCTCATACGGTAAATCGGACTCGAACTTCAACTCACGGCGGACGTAATCGTAGAACGCGGCGGTGTACGGTCCCATGATGTTCGTCAGCAGGGGGTCATATTCGGGATGTTCGGTCACGCCCAAACGGTCGCGACCGAGGAGGCGGCTGTCGAGGCGTCCAATGGTTAACCCGCGTTCACGCAGAAGTTCTTTGAAGTAATGCTGGTCATTGATCCGCAAATTGGAGCGTTCGATGAATTGCTCCGAAATGCCGGTGTAATACGAGGTTCGCTTCACGATGTCGGCGCGTTCCTCCTTGGTCAGCGAATCGCCTTTGAGTAATGCCCTGGCGTAATCGCCAAGCGCGAACTCCTCCGCCTCCTTGAGCCATTCCTTCAACGTTCGTTTGGGTTGCAACACATTGTGATACCAGGCGGTGGCGGTGTACCCCGGCAGGAAGAGGAGGTAGGGCAGATCGTTGTTGACGTTGAAATCAATGGTCGTGAAATCGAGCACCACCGAAATCAGCATGATGCCGTTCAGGTACATGCCATGCCGTTCCTGCAAATAGCCCGAAAGCCCCGCCGAGCGCGTTGTGCCGTAGGATTCGCCGATGAGGAATTTGGGCGAGAGCCAGCGGTTATACCGCGTGGTGTACAGGCGGATAAAATCGCCCACCGACTCAATGTCCTTTTTGAAGCCGTGCCATTCCTTGGGCTTTTGTCCCTCCACCGGGCGGCTGTAGCCTGTGCTCATCGGGTCAATGAAGACCAGATCGGTCTCATCGAGAATCGAGAAATCGTTATCGGTCAACCTGAAGGGAGGCTTCGGCAGGTCGCCATCGCCTTTCATCAACACCCGCCGCGGACCCAGCACGCCCATGTGCAGCCACACCGACGACGAACCCGGTCCGCCGTTGAACGAAAATGTCAGCGGGCGCCTGGACGGATCGCGGACATTGTCCCTGGTGTAGGCGATGAAGAAGATCTGCGCGCGCGGCTTCTCGCCCTCCGCTTCCTTCTCACGATCGGCTGTTTCCTCTTTCAAGACCATCGTCCCCGCCGTGACGGTGTATTTGACGGTCTTCCCACCAATCCGCACCGAATGTTTCGTGACAACCAGATTGTCCTTGGGGGCGGGTTTCTCTTCCTTTTTATCTTCGGTTTTGCTCAGGGTGGATTTTTCTTCTGCCATGTGTCTCTCCAATCTATGCGTGTTTTGAAATGATGGACACCACACTATCCGGCGGCAGCGCCTCGACGGTTCGCACGCGGTAACCGCCCGGCGCCTCTGCCATGCACGGCGAATTATAAATCGCTTCCTTGGCCGTTTCGAGGGCGGCGTAAAACAACGGCGTGGTCAAGTCGTTCGGCGCCACAGGGTAAAACCCAATCTGGCTTCGCCCATCCGATGTCCACCGCGCCTGGGGGAAAACCCTGCCGGCAAATAGCATGATTCCCCCTTCGATTGGTGGAAAACTGGACTGAGCGCCCTGCGGGAACAATGAAATAATACAGGCGTAAAACTTCCTCATACAAAGGCACGCCACCAACCGGATACCGATCATTCGTTTTTCCATCCGCGGTTACCGACAAAATGAGACAGGAGATTCCGCCATGTTTCGGGCAATACAACTTCAAACCTTGATATTGCTGGGGTTGATCGTCCTGTTTTCCGCCTCTGCCTACGCCGCGTCGGCGGACATTTCCAACGCAAAAGGAGGGGAAGGCGCCGGCACGATCAGCGGTTGGACGATTTCGAACGTGCACTATCACCCTGCCGACGATCCGACCTGGTTATCCTCCGTCGAGTTCGACCTCGACGCCCCCGCCAGGACGGTAAAAATCAATCTCAACACCTCCGCGCCGAAATTTATAAATTGCGAAAATTCACACGGCACACACTGGGTCTGCCGCGTGGAAGCGGGCATACGAATAGCGTCCATTGACGAATTACGAGTGGTGGCGGCGGGGACAAAGTAAAGCAACGCCGGCACCTTCAATGTGATAAAATCACTCCAACATGTTTTGGCGATGAGGCTCGCCACAACCGTCTCACCGACTGATGGCCTCTACCGAATGGACCCAAGCGGTAGAGGCTATTTATTTTGTCCGTTTCACCAAGGCGCACAAAGTCAAACACGGACCAGCGAACTTCAAAGACGATGTGAACATTCAAGAGGACAGGTTCAACTCACAAGATTTTCGAGCAGCACAAATCGCGCAAAATGGCGCAGGGTGCGTTCCCTCCCTGGCGTCACCCGCCAGGGCAGGCGTACGCGCCCGTTGGCATTAGAGAGCGCCAACTATGCGGTTGCGGTGTTTAGAACTTGTCTCAAAACTACCCTGTCACTCTGAGGAGGCGGTTGTTGCGGCCGAAGAGTCCCTTGTTTTTGGCGTAGAGACCCTTCGCTGCGCTCAGGGTGACATTTTTGAGATGACTTAGTAGTCGGTCGAAAATCATTCGACGCGCAGGAGACGTTCTCCCCTGGCGCTTGCCCGCCATCGCGAAGCATCCCCGAAGCGAAGCGGAGCGGGAGGGCAAGTGTAACGTCCCTGCCGGCGCAAGAGAATACCGACTGTGCCAATGGATTTCTAAAAACATACGACCGACTACTTTGTATTTGTTAATGAAGACTTGCATTGTCTTGAGAAAGGTGATCTTGTCCAAACCCATGGAAACTTTCTTACTGATCTCGACGGGCGCCGTCTTGGGCGCCAATTTGCGCTATTGGATCGGCGTTTGGGCGGCGGGACGCCTCGGAACCGCCTTTCCCTATGGGAACCTGATCATCAACCTGACAGGCAGTTTCATCCTCGGATTCTTCATCACGCTCGCCACTGACCGTCTCCTGCTCGACCCGCGCTGGCGCATTTTGGTGGCAATCGGGTTTCTCGGCTCGTATACCACCTTTTCGTCGTATACTTTCGAGAGCATGAGTTTGATCCTGGACAATCAATGGCTGCCTGGTCTGCTCAATCTTTTTGGAAGCGCCTTCCTTGGCGGCATCGCGGTCCTGCTGGGTATCATTCTGGCAAGGGCAATCTAGGCGTACCGGCGTTCTCCCCCGGCATGCGCCGAGCGATGCGTTCGAGCATGCGGCCTGCGCCTGCACACATAACGGAGACGACATCATGTCACCCAAACGACTCACTGGAAAGAAAGCCAAACGGCTGACGATTTACATCGGCGAAAGCGACAAGTGGCGCGGCAAAGCCCTGCATACCGCCCTGTTGGAAACGCTTCGGACTCAGGGACTGGCAGGCGCGACCGTCACACGCGGAGTCGCCGGCTTTGGCGCGCATTCCGTCATCCGCACCGCCTCCATCCTGACCCTCTCGGTGGACCTGCCCCTCATCATTCAAGCGGTGGACGCCGAAGAAAAAATCAACGCCGCGCTCAAGGTCATCGCGCCCATGGTGGCGGAGGGATTGATCACCCTCGACGATGTGGAAGTGGTCAAATATACCCATCGCTATCTCAATCCTCTCCCTGCGGATAAATGCGTGTCGGATGTGATGACACGCAAGGTCGTCACGCTGAAGGATACAACCCCCATCGCCCAAGCCTGGGAAACGATGCTCAAACATTTGCTCAAGGCATTGCCCGTACTGAACAAAAACGGCGAAGTGGTGGGTATTCTGACCGACGAAGACTTGCTCGAACGCGCCGGGTTGGAACAACACCTGTCCATCGCCGAACGCCTCGACGAAAAGACCCTGCAAGCCGAATTGAACGCTCTGCGCGCCAGCCCGCTCAAGGTGGCGGACGTAATGACCTCCCCCGCCATCACGATTCGCGCAGACGAACCGTTAAACGCCGCCGCAGCGCGCATGGCGGCGCATGGCATCAAACGCCTGCCCGTACTCGACGAGCAGGGGAAATTAATCGGCGTATTGTCACGCGTGGATGTGTTGAAGCAGGTCGTCAGCGAGGAAGCGAAGCGGCGCGCGGCAAAGGCTCCCAGAGGCGCCGCGCGCACGCTGGGCGACATCATGATCCCCGAAATCCCCGCCATCGAACAGGATGCCCCCCTCGCAGATGTGGTCGCCCGCTTCCTCAAGGCAGGCACCCGCCGCCTCATTGTGGTCAATGGGGCAGGTCAGCCTCTCGGTTTGATCAGCGACGCGGACGCGGTCACGCGCGTCCAGCCTGCCGCCCAGCGCGGGGTCATGCAGGCATTGCGCGGCAGGAAGGACCTCCCCACGGAAACCATCACCGCCGCGCAGCTGATGTCTCGCGAGGTTTTGAGCGCCCCTCCCGATACTCCTTTGACGGAAGCCGTGCACCTGATGCTCTCCCAAAAGCGCAAGTGGCTGGTGGTTGTAAATGCCGAGGGCAAAGCCGTCGGTCTGGTGGATCGTCAGGCGCTGCTCAAAGCCGTGATGCATCAAGCCTGAGGCGGGGAGCCTTCTCCTTTCGTCGCATCCCAACAACGGACTTCTGTCACAGCCCTCCTTTCAATTGTTCAGATAGAATCCATTCGTCGGTCAATGCGCGTGAATCTGATATCATGCAACCTCCCGAAGCATTTGCCTTCGAGAAGGTTCTTTTTAGCCCAGCGAATCGCGGCACGGATTGGGAACGCGTTGTATAAAGCGAGGAATATGTCCAAAAAACACCCGATTAAACTTCCGGTTCTGGCGCTTGTCCTCAGCCTGGTCTTTCCAGCTGTATGGGTTTCTGCCAAAGGGAACTTCGATTATCTTGCCGTCAAGGGACCCGGCATCACGGGCGAGATCAACATCACCAACCCCGCGCTGACCGCGGACTTCTTCGCCTTCGCCGATTTTACGCAAGGCGAAGTCCCCATACCTGCCGACCCCGGTCAGGGCTATGAAGTCGTGCGCGTTTATGTCGAAATGACAAATGGGAAACCATCGCCAACCCCCTTCGACCAGTTGCATTATTATCCCTACACCGGTTACGTCTATTACGACGGACTGGCGAACGGCTCGTCCGAATACGACGGCAAATGGTACGCGGCAAACCCCTCCGCCGAGGCACCCTTCCGCGCCGCCCTCGCCGAACGCGCCCGCCTGAATTGGATTCCCTTTGGGGCGTTGGTTGCGATGCTAGCGGCGTTCTTCATTGCGTACAACAGGAAACCCAAAAAGACAACGGACAATTGACCGCAGACGACAACCAATTGTCCATTGTCCCTCGTCCGTCGTTTACGGTCTTACCACAAACGCATCCTTTGTCTCCTCATACGCAAGGACCACCACCCTTCCCCTTTCGAAATTCACATTGCCCAAATACGACAAGCGGTAATCGTTCGCGTCGTCCTTCACCCACACCTCCACCTGGTGAACACCCGGCTCAATTTCCAAAAACTCCAGCACCGAAATACGCCCGTTGCCGCTGATGCCCGACGGTTTATACGTTTCATCGAGAATCGTCGCGCCGTCCACAAGCACGCGCACACTCATCGGATAATGCCCGCCGCCGAAGATCTTCTCCGGATCGGCGCCTTCGGGCAAAGTGACTCCTTCGGGAATGTTTGCCAGTTGCACCTTGCCCCTCGTGTCCACCGCAACCCGCAGCGCCGAATTCTCCGCCGCCGACATGCCCGCCTTCACATCCAGCGGCAGAGCCAGCGCAAACAACCCTAACAGCAATACAGTACCAACCAACGCGCTCACCAGCGAAGGCACAAGTTTATCCCGCCCCTTCACCGGCGGCAGGACCGGCGCGGTCTTTTTCGATTGTGCATGGTCGTTGTGCAGGTCGTCCAAAAACTTCGCCACCGTCCGCGCGTCGCCGGGCGTCACCTCCAGCCAGTGTAAACCTGTGGTCACCAGCGCGGGGCGCAAATGCAGGCGGTTCAAAATCCAGTGCGCGTCTTCGCGGTTCAGCGCATCGTCATACGGATGCGACAGGATGACGACATCGCGCGCGCCCTCGCCGTTGAGCAGGGATTTGATCCACTCGATGTTGACCGCGCCCACGCTCGGCAATACCGCCGTCACGACGCGCGCCGCTTCATCCCCGCCCCAGCCTGCCACAGCCACAGCAGCCTTTTCCCCGCTGACAGCCGCCCTCACCCCTACCCCCTCTCCCATAGGGAGAGGGGGATTCAGAAGCGAGTCGGGCAGCCCGCCCAGCGCCAGCGCCCGTTGACTGGCGAACACCACCGTGACGGTGCGCCCCTCCTTCACCTCACGGCGCGCCGCGCCTCTGACCGCGTTGAAGGTCTGTTCGCTGTTGTAGCCGCCCTTCAATTCGATTGCATTAGTCGGACATGCCCCCACACAAATGCCGCAGCCCGTACATTGCGCAGCGTTGATGACCGCCAGTTTTTGGTAGCCTGAGTCATCGTCCCGTTGAACCATGCGGATGGCGTCATACGGACATTCGGCGTAGCAGAGAACGCATCCCGTGCATTTGGCGTCGGTGACAAGCGCAGGTCCGAGGTCCCGACCTGAGGCGAGCCAGGGAAGCAGGAAAAGGCTCCCACCGATGAAAATCGCAAGTCCCCAGAAAATCACGTTCCCCATTTTGTCTATCAGGGGCAGAAAGCCGAGATAGTAGGCGTCCATCGGTACGGATTCGATCAACGTGGAGAGGTCGGCTGGCGCGAAGGATTGGGTGGGTTTGATGAGCGAGAGGACGACCAGCCCGACGACCGCCTGAACGCTCACCCAGCGCGGCGACCACCAGCGGGCGCGCGAGAGCCGCAGTCCGTGAATGTAGATGCCGAGGAACCCGATGAGCGGCAGGAAGACATGCAAAAAGAGGATAATGACAAAGTTGGAAAACGTGCGCGAGGCGATGTCTGGGGCGACATAGGTGAGACCCGAAGTGCCAGCCAGCGTTTCCATCATGTATTCGGTCATCCATTGGGCGCGCTGGTCCCACACCAGCCAGTAGCCCATCGTGCCGACCAGCCAGGTGACCGCCAGCATAATCCAGCCGCTCGTCCATGCCAGCCAGCGCTGCCCCCAAAACTTGTCGCTGACGAACATCTTGACGAGGTGCAGGATGGTGAGCAGAATCATGGCGTCTGAGGCGTAGCGATGCACGCTGCGCATGAGCGAGCCGAACCAGTTGGAGTCGATTTTCTCAACGGTGGCATACGCCACATCCAGACCAGGGCGGTAGATAATCGTGAGATACGCGCCCGTAGCAATGAGAACGACCAACATGAAGATGGTCAGCGTGCCGAGGTGATAGAGCGGATTGAAATCCGATTTGGCAAAACGGTTGACGAGGCTTTCGATGAAAGCCCAGGCTTTTTCGATGCGGCGCATGAAGCGCCGTTCGGTGTAAAGTTGTTTGGTCATCAAGAATCTTCCGGTTTTACAAAATTTCGGCGGCTAATTAGCGAGCGCAATTTGCGAGCGTATCGAGACCACCTGTTTTCAAAAGTATTTTTGTAACAGGAAACGCTTTGCTTACTGGTGGTCTCAATATGCCCTTCGCAACGAGCGCTCAGAAAGTATTTTGAAATTCGTTCTAAACTACAGATGAACACAGATAAATAAGATTTGAGAGTGCTCTGTTGCGAGGATGTCATTGCGAGCCGCCGCAAGCGGCGAAGCAATCCCCTTGCCGGCTGGGAGACTGCTTCGCTTCGCTCGCAGTGACATACTTTGAGAGTGTTTGCAACAGAGCAATTTGAGAGCATTTTCACGGTTGCTTTCTCAAAAAAATCAGTGTCCATCCGTGTGTATCTGTGGTGAATGTTGATTTTCAAAACGCTCTCTCAGGGCTGCTCAACCACCGATTCTTCTTGATGCAACAACGGATACTTATTCATCCGCATGGCGTTGGCGGTGACGAAGACACTGCTCATCACCATCGCCAGCGCCGCGAAAACGGGCTTCATCAGCCCCGCCATCGCCAGACCCACGCCGAGGATGTTGTAGATGAACGCCCAGCCGAGATTTTCCTTCACGCGGCGCATGGCGGTCTTCGAGAGGTCAAACAACCACGGCACGGCGCGCAGATCGTCGCGCATCAACACCACGTCCGCCGCGCTGCGCGCTACGTCTGTGCCGTGATTCATCGCCAGCCCAATTGTGGAGGCGGCAAGCGCGGGACCGTCGTTGATTCCGTCGCCAATCATGGCGGCGCTGCCCGCAAGATGCGACATCTTCTCATCGGGACTCAACCCCGCCTTTACGGGAATTCCCAGCGCCTCTTCCCACCTCCTGCCTGCCCTCTCCTCGTCGCCTGTCAGCACGCTGAGACTGAGTCCGCGAGACTGCAATTGATGTAAAACATCCCTCGCCTCCTCGCGGACCGTCTCACCGAGCCCCACCAGCCCCCGAACCTGCCCGCCCCACCCCGCAAAGACAACCACCTGCCCCGCCTCTCTCATCGATTCCGCGCGTTGTTTGATTTCGTTTGAAATTGTCAAGCCGTTCTGTGCAATCAGGCGTTCGTTGCCGATGAAGATTGGTAACTGGTTATTGGGTATTGGTAATTCGGCAATGACGCCCATGCCGGGGATGGCTTTGAAGGATACGGGTTTGATGAATTCCACTTCATTGGCTTTTGCAAACTCAACAATGGCTTTTGCGAGAGGGTGTTCCGACTCGTTTTCCACAGAGCCGACAATCTGAAGAAAGTCTTTTTCCCTCACCCCTAACCCCTCTCCCATGGGGAGAGGGGGATTCCGACTCCCTTCTCCTTTTGGGAGAAGGGCTGGTGATGAGGGAACAAACACCTCCCTCACCCTCATCGGCAACTTCGTCAATGTGCCGGTCTTATCGAAGAAGATTTTCTCCACTTTTGCCAGCCATTCCAGCGCGGACGTGCTGCGCAGGATGACGCCTGACTCGGCGGCGCGCCCCAGCGAGAGCCACAACGTCAGCGGAGTTGCCAGCCCCAGCGCGCACGGACAGGCAATCAAAAGCACAGACAACGCAACGAGCAATCCCTCTTCGACGCCCGATTGATGATTCCAAAACAGAAACGCAATCGCCGCCAGGCTCAATGCAATGGGAGTCATCCACGCGGAGAGTTTATCCGCCAGCCGCTCGAGAGGAGAGCGATTCCACAACGCCTCATGCAGCAGGCGGCTGATTTGCCCGGCTGCCGTCGAAGCGCCGACAGCGGTGGCGATGATTTCGACCCCCCCGTCCAGGTTCAGGGTCCCCGCGCGAACCGTATCGCCGGGACGATGAGTCACAGGGCGCGGTTCGCCTGTCAGCAGGGATTCGTCCACATCCCCTTCGCCTGTTGCGATGAGTCCATCCACGGGGAACTTTTCGCCGGGGCGCACGCGCACGCGCTGACCAGCGCGCAACTCCGCGACGCGCACGACTTTATCGCCTTCAGCGGTCACGATGGTCGCCTCATCCGGGATTTGCTCGAGCAGCCGCATCACCGCCTGACTGCTGGATTTGTGCGCCTGCATCTCCAGCCAGCGTCCTATCGAAACCAAAAAGATGAGCATCGTTGCCGTGTCGAAATACAAGTCGCCGTGACCGGCGATGAGATTGCGCACGGAAAGCCCGAACGCAGAGAACGTGCCGATGGTGATGAGCGTGTGAATGTTTGGCTGTCCGCGCAGTAAACTGGCAAGCCCCGCGCGCAGGATGGGCAGACCGAGCAAAATCAAAACAGGCAGGCTGGTGACGAGCATCATCACTTGAAAGAAATCCACCAGCGGCTGCGATTCGGGCGTCGCCCAGCCGAAAATTTCGCGCGCGTAAATCCCCGCGCCGACAATCATATCGTGCAGAACCATCACGCCGCCAATCAGCAGCCGCATATAAAACGACTCTTCCTCGTCGCGCGGCGTTTCGTTTGGCAGCGTTGCCTGATAGCCGAGCGAACGCACGCGCTTTTTGAGTAATTGGCAATTGGTAATTTTTGAGTCGTAGGTGATGTTGGCTTGCCCCTGGATGAAACTAACCTCGGCGTCCACCACGCCCTTTGTGCGTTTGAGCTGTTCGCCGACCAGCCACGCACAGGAGGAACACCACATGCCGCTTAGGGTGAGGACGACTGCATCGGTTCTGCCCTGGACTTGAGCAGGCGCAAGAGAACGCCCGCTACGCGCCGCCTCCTCAAGCGGACTCTCCGCCAAAAGCGCCGCCACCTCCCTGCACGAGGGACAGCAGAAGACGTCGCCTGCTTTGTTCGTGAGGGGATGCAGCGTCGTCAATCCGCACACCGAGCAGGTGGAAAGGGAGCGGGAGGGGGTTGCGGCTGCCGTCACCATAACATCGCCCCTGCAAGCATGAAATGCCCAACCATACCCAGCGAGGCGAAGCCGCGCATGGCAAACTGAAAGCCGAAGGTCATCATCACCAGCGAAGCCAGACTTCTCGACCATGTTCTGGAAACGGTCTTTTGCGCCAGCCACTTGACAGCAAATAAACTCGGCAGGGTGGCAAGACCGAACACAATCATGTTCAAGGCACCTTGCATGGCACTTCCCGATGTGATTGCGGGAATCAATGCGGTGAGGACCAGTCCGCAGGGGAGCAAGCCCCAAAGCATACCGGCGAGGAACGGCGCGGGGGAGTTGAGGCCGCGCATGGTGCGTCCCCATGAGGAGACAAGGTTTGAAAACAAGAGTTCGGGCGATTTGGCAATTCCGATGAAGGCGAACGCCATGTAAAAGGTGATGCCGGCAAACAGGATGGAGAGCAGTCCTTGCAGGCGAGGGAGGGGGATGAAGAAAAGGCCCAGGGTCTCGCCGAGCAAGCCAAAGGTCAGACCGAGAAGCGTGTATGTAGTGATGCGTCCCGCGTGGGCCAGCATCCATGCGAATCGGTTTTGGAAGGAGGGCTGTCTGTCAAAGAGAATGATCACGGCGCTGCACATCCCCACACAGTGACCGAGGCTTCCGAGCAGACCAAGCAGAAAGGATGCAAGCATGTCATTACCACTAAGCGATAGACAGACTTCGGAAGTCTTAATGAGCTTTAACAAAATAATCCCGTAATGTTGCGTAGGGTGCGTTCTCTTACGCGCCCGTCAACGTTAGAGAACGTTGACTACGCGGTTGCGGCACTTAATTGTAAAACTTCATAATAGACTTCCGAAGTCTCTGAAACTAACGGATGAACCACGTCCTGCCGAGCAGCCACCAGTTGGTGAGATAGTAAACGGCAAACCAGACGAGGAAGGCAAAGACCAGAACGAGCGTGCCGCGCGGCTGGTTTTGCTTGTCTTCCATTTGCCGGTCGGTCAGTTTGGTGGATTCGAGCAGGGGGTTGTGCGTGCCCGCCGTGAGGAGCAGACTGCTCGCCTCCAGACGCGGACCGGTGAGGATGGAGGTCAGGACGATGGTCACGTACATGATGCCGCCGATGACCGCAATGAGCGCGCCGATGCCAAAGATGGCGAGGGTGAGGTCAACGGTGCCGGGCACGACGCCTGCGAAGGTGATGTCCCAGTTGCGGCGGGAAACGCCCTGCAAGCCGCTGGTAATCATGCCCAGAGAGACCAACGCCGTGCCTCCGCCGAACACGTACGGCTGCCAGACCGCCCACTTCTTGAGTTTCAATTCCTTGCGGAAGATGAGCGGGATGACGTAGTAGGTGAAGCCCATGAAGGCAGTCGTCGTGCCGCCGACGACAGTGGCATGGAAGTGACCGGGCAGGCGCAGGGTGTTGTGCGCCAGCATGTTGATTTGCTCGGTGCCGATGGTCACGCCGGTCACGCCGCCGATCCAGCCGAACAGGATCATGGACATGATCAGCGCGCCGAAGCCCGGTTCGTTCCACGGTCCGTTGCGGAGCCAGCCGAACAAACCTTTGCGGTAGCCTTTGGCGCGCAGGGCAATCTCCATTGCGGCGGGGATCGAGAAGGCGTGCATCATCGAGCCGAGAACCGCAAGGTACATGGCATAAGAGGTGTTGACGGCTTTCCAGCCGAATGTCAACCCCGGATCCACCAGCAGGTGATGCGCCGAGCCAAGATTGATGAAGAACAGGTACAGAATGAAGGCGAGGCGCGAGAACTTCTCGTTGACGGGACGGATGCCAACAGTCATCTGCGCCAGCGCGTACCAGATGGCAACCATTGCCGCCAGGTTGACTTGCTGCGCGGGATGCCCAAAGCCCCAGAAGAAGTTGCGGTAAATGCCAGGGTCGAAGTCCATCAGCCCCAGCGACCAGAAGAAGGCAGGCACGATGGCTGCCGCGCCTTCGAGCAGGGTGTAGGTGGCAAGAATGGCGGCGGTCATCAAGCCGAAGACCACCAGCGGAAGCGAGCCTTCGAAGCGGGCTTCGCGTTTGGCCACCACGATGTTGATGAAGAATGTGATCACCGCAATCAGCGCGCCGACCGCGAACAGGATGTAGCTGAGATAGAACAACGGGTGCGCCTTCATCGGGACGTAGGCGGTAAAGGTGACGATGCTGTTGGTATCGAACAACACCACAAAGTTCGCCATTAACCCGCCGACGGTCATCAAAATGAAACCAAACCAGGCAAGTTTGGGCGCGGCGTGACGCGCATTCAACAGCACGGTTGAGCCGAAATGCAGTCCTGCCATCTCGAAGAAGACGATCCATGCCACGAGCATGTCAATGCCGTGCAGTGTGAGCAGGCGGTAGAACCAGAGCGCGTCGAGCAAATGAATCGCCTGCCAGCGGGTCAAGGCGATCAACAGGGCGGCGATCCCGCCCAACACGAGACACACAACCGCCATCACCGCATTGGCAATGACCAGCCGCTCGGTGTGCATGTCCACTTTGAGGGTGGTGACAGGGCAGGCGCGGTAGTCGTCCTTCGCGTCCTTTGCCCAGGGGAATGTGGGAGAAAGTGCAGACATTGTATCGCCTCCTATTTCACAATGATCTTGCCGACCATGGTGTGATGACCCAGGAAGCAGTACTCATTGCACACGATGGTGAATTCGCCAACGCTGGTCGGCGTGATGGTCGCGACATAGTCATACCCAGGCACCACCTGCAAGTTGATGTTCACGGGCTGGAGCGAGAAGCCGTGGTTGTATTCCATCGAGGAAATGTGCAGGCGATATTCCTTCCCCTTCTCCAACTGCAAAATCGGATACCACTGCCAGGTGCTGGCGCGCAGGTACACGTCACTGCCGGGAGGCGGCGCCACTACAGGGATGCCGTTTTCCTCGCCGATTTGATATTTCGCCACAAAATCGTTCACTGTTGCGGCGAATTCCTGCGGGGTCGTTCTATACGTCTCCGTGGGAACGTTCTGTTTTCCCATGAAATACCAGAGCGGCATCATGATGGTCAGGAAAATGCACCAAACCAGCGCCACAGTCAGCCAGGTCTTTTCCAACCGACCCATCGGCTTCCACCAGGTTTGTTCGGGAGCCAACATAATCTCTTCTCCTTTCGGGTCCCGCCTACGGAACGGGCGGCACGGTCAATAGGTCATAGATCCCCCAAACGTTATAAAGGACGCCGCTGATCAACAACGACAGCAAAAACAACAGCCAGATGTTATCGAACACCTTTTGCCACTTCTCGGCGAATGGGTCTTCACGTTTTTCCTTCTCAGACATGGCGGTCTCCTTCTGTTGAATTTAGAATGTGCCTATTTTCACAATTTTTGTCTAATAACTTTTTGTTATGGTAGCAGATAAGTTTTGTTGATGCTGTAACTAAAGTCACAGGAAGGGATGAAAGCGCAGGGATGCTTCCGCCCGCCGGAACTGTAACTTAAGTCACTGCCCAGCCGCCTGAATTTGCATATAATCTGTCCAGATTTTGGAACTTAATTTCAGGAGAACGAAATGAAAAAGTATCTGTTGATTGTCTTGCTCTTCGGCGCACTTCTACTCACCGCTTGCGGAGGCGGCGCCCAATCCTCGGATCAAACCGTTGCGCTGGATCCCGTCCCCGCAGACTATGCCGGAAAGTCCAACCCTCTCGGCTCCGATGCGTCCACCGCCGGAGCAAAGGTCTTTCAAGCGAATTGCGAAACCTGTCACGGACCGCAGGGTCATGGCGACGGTCCTGCCGGACAGGCGCTCGATCCCAAGCCGAAAAACCTTCCCGATCTGGCGGCGCAGGTCGGCGACGATTACCTGTTCTGGCGCATTTCCGAAGGCAAGCCCGGCACCTCCATGGTCGCCTGGAAGGGCATCCTGACCGAGGAACAAATCTGGCAGGCAGTGGCGTTCATCCGTACTTTGAAATAGCCTGCAGGACCAGTAAAAGTCAAACAATTTGGACTTACGCAAAATCATTCGTTATTCGGTTTGTGACCGCTGACAGCAGAACGTGGTCGGAGGTCAAACTCCGGGGGTTTTATGTAAGTCCTGACAACATATGACCCAACCCTGACTTGATCTTTCCAGACACAAACTGCCCTTAAATGGCGAGGGACGCCGATATAAAGCAGCGCAAAAAGCCAATTCGTTCGAACGGATTGGCTTTTTGATTTTCCGTGACAGGGGGTGCACGAATTCCCACTCCATCACAAATGTCGCGCCTCCATGTGTACAAGCAAATACGGCATGCGCTTTCCCGGGCGCCGATCGCTCATGAAAACCGGAAATACCCCATAACGCGAACCTGCCGGGGTGTCCGTATTCAAACAAGATCGGATGTATGCTACACTCAAACCGCCATGATTCGTCCCTCATCGTTTGCCACCCACACAATATCCCATCACCCGCGCGGGGAATCGGTGATGCGCATCCTTGCAGCCGCCATCCAGGCGGTGGAGCCGGGGGCGGCGGTGAGCCACTATATTTGCCGCGAAGAAAATTCCCTCATCATTGACCGACGCGAATATCCGCTGGATGAAATCAGGCACATCCGCGTCCTCGGACTGGGAAAGGCTTGCCTTGCAATGACCCGACCTTTGGCAAATCTTCTCCCGCCTCACGCCACCCGCGGCTTGCTCATTCCAAAAGGGACTCCCGCCGACCCTCCGAGCGGATTCGACCTCCAGCCCGGCGGGCATCCCCTTCCCGACGAGAACAGTCTGTGCGCCGGAGAAAAGGCTTCCGCTCTCGTGCGCGGCCTCAACGAAGACGATCTGCTCCTGTGCCTCGTCTCAGGCGGCGGCTCCGCGCTGATGACCCTTCCGCAGGCGGGCGTCTCTCTCGAAGATTTGCGTTTCCTGACCTCCTCTCTTCTGACATGCGGCGCCCGCGTGGACGAGATCAATATTCTGCGTCGTCATCTCGATCAACTCAAAGGCGGCGGCTTGGCGCGGCTGGCTTCGCCCGCCCGCGTCGTCAGCCTGATTCTCTCGGATGTGGTGGGCAGCCCGCTCGAAGCTATCGCCTCGGGCATCACCGCGCCCGATCCTTCCACGCGCGCGGACGCATTGTCGGTATTGGAGAAATATGGGTTGATGAAAAAAATTCCCCCATCCATTCTTGCCGCGCTGAAAACGATTCCCGAAACGCCGAAACCCGAAGAGGCTCTCTTCGCGCGTGTGCACAATGTTATTGTGGGGAGCAACGCGCAAGCGGCGGCCGCCGCTCGACGTCAGGCGCGAAGCGATGGTTTTCATCCCATCCTGTTGGGGAACGATTGGCAGGGAGAAGCGAGCGAAGTCGGGCGGAAGTTAGGTCACATCTTGAAAACGATAACGCCCCCGCGTCCATTTTGCCTGATTGCGGGCGGCGAGACGACCGTCACGGTGCGCGGTCGCGGACGCGGCGGGCGCAATCAGGAACTGGCATTAGCCGCCGCGCGCGAGTTGGCAGGGGCGCCGAATGTGATGCTGGTCTCCCTCGCCACCGACGGCGAAGACGGTCCCACCGACGCGGCGGGTGCGGTCACGACAGGAGAGACGCTGGAACGCGGCATGCAACTGAAGCTTTCACCGGAGACCTTTTTGGAGGATAATGACGCCTACACCTATTTCAGCGCGTTGAACGATCTGCTCAAGCCCGGACCCACCGGCACGAATGTCAACGACTTGATGCTCGGCTTTGGATGGTAGAGTTTTTTGCAGGATTTACCGAACGCCTCTAAAGTATGAAATCACGACAAACCGGCTTTGAGCCTACAAATAAGAAATTACAGGAGTTTTTATGTCCACCACAGCAGATGTAATCGTGATCGGCGGAGGCGTGCATGGAGCGAGCATCGCCTTCCACCTCGCACGTCGGGGAACGAAGGTCATCGTCATGGAGAGGGCATTCGTCGGCGCGGGCGCCACGGGACGCTCCAGCGGTTTGGTGCGGATGCATTATGACACCGAAGCCGACGCGCGTCTCGCGTGGGAATCGTTCCGATACTTCCAAAACTGGAATGAGATGGTGGGCGGCACCTGCGGTTTTACCCGCACGGGCTTTATCCAACTGGTCAAAACACAACACGTGGAGACGCTCAAACGGAATACCGCCATGCACCAGCGGATCGGCATTCCAACCTTTCTCATCGGGCAGGATGACCTCAAACGGCTGGTTCCCCACATGGCGGTGGACGATGTGGAAGTCGCCGCCTACGAACCCGAATCGGGCTACGCCATGCCCAGCGATGCCGCCAACGCGTTGATGAACGCAGCGCGCGAAAAGGGGACAAGGCTGGTTCAAAACTGCTCCGTGACGGGAGTCCTGTTGGCGGGCGGAAAAATAGCGGGCGTACAGACCACACAGGGCGAATTCTCGGCGCCTTTCGTCGTCAATGCAGCCGGCGCATGGGCAGATCGAATCAACAGGATGGTTGGACTCGATCTCCCCTACGGAACCTGGAAACATGACGTGATGATGATGTGGCGTCCGAAGGAGGCGGGGGTATCGCACCCTGCGGTGATTGATTTCCCCAACCTGATGTATTTCCGTCCCGAGGGCGGGTTAACCCTTGTCGGACTGGAAGACGCCAATCCCCAAAACGAAGATCCCGACGGCGACGCCGACCACGTCAGCGAAGGATTTGTGGAGCGCGCCGTTGATCGAATCTGCCGGCGCATGCCCATCATGGAAAAAGGCGGGCTTCACAGCACGCACAGCGGCTATGATGGGATCACCCCCGATCAGCATGCCATCATCGGCACGGCGGGACCCGAGGGTTTTTATCTCGACTGCGGACACAGCGGCACAGGTTTCAAGATCGCGCCCGCCACAGGCTTGTGCATGTCGGAATTGATTTTGGACGGCGCGGCAAGGACGGTGGACATTTCGGTCTTTTCACCGAAACGTTTTGCGGAGGGAAAACTCATCAAGGGCAATTACGAAAATATCTGGCAATAGGAAATCGAATTTTCACGAATGCGCTAAGTAGTCGGTCGTATGGTTTCAAAAATCCATTGGCACAGTCGGCGTTCTCTTGCGCCTACAGGGACGTTACACTTGCCCTCCCACTCCGCTTCGCTTCGGGGATGCTTCGCAATGGCGGGCAAGCGCCAGGGGAGAACGTCTCCTGCGCGTCGAATGATTTTCGACCGACTACTTAACGACGGCAGCGTTTCAACCCGAAATTATCCGGCCAGTTCCACGACCAGCGTATCCAAAGCCAGGTCGAGCGTGACCTGTCCTGTTTTGACCCCCTCATCGATCTTCAACAATCTGCGATGGATTGTTTCGAGCGTCTCCATTGAAAAGTGCGCGGCTTGCTGTGTCGTTTTTTCCGCCACAAACGGATGCACACCCAGGGCGCGGGCGACATCGTCCCTGGTGCCGCGTCCATCTAGAATTTCCCTCGCCTGAATCAACAGACGAAATTGCCGTACCACCATCCCCCACAACGCAAATGGATCTTCCGACTCGAGCAAACGATGCAAAAGATGCTGAGCGGATTGACCATCCCCGTTCGACAGCGCATCCACGAAATCGAACACCGATTGCTGCGAGGTGACAATGCAGACCGCCTCCACATCCTCGACCTTGACCGGGCGCGCCCAATTGACATATGCCAGCAGTTTGGCGATTTCCATCCCCGCCTGACGAGTGTCCACGCCGACCATATCTTTGAGCATTTCGGCGGCACGCGGTTCGATTTGTCCGCCCTGGTTTTTCGTTTCGTGGACAATCCAGCCCGGCATATCTCTCAATTTGGGGAGCATGAAGGCTTTGGTCTGTATCTTCCCGCCGTTCTTTTCCGCCCATTTGACCAGCCAGTGTTTCTCGACATCGCGCGGTTCGACCGATTCGTACATGACCAGCCGCGTGGTTTCCGGGGTTTTCTCGATGAATTCCAGAAATTTCTTGCGGGCGGCGGGATTGTTGTATTTGGCGGAGGGGTTTGCCAACAGAACCAGCCGTCTCTTTGCCAGGAACGGCATGGCGTTGAGGGCGTTGTTCAGGTCGTTCTCGCTCACCGTACGCGCATCAAGGCGGGCAGTGTTCATGTCCGCGCTGGTGGGATCGTTGAAATCGGACTCAAAGTCCTTGAGCTTGCGCGAGATGGCGAATTCGTCGTTGCCGAAGAGGAAGAAGAGGTTGGGCATTTTTTATCCACGAAGATTTTTTCCACGAAGGACACGAAGGTCACGAAGGAAGTGTTTTTAAAAGTGCCTGCGCATTTTTAGACGTTAGAGAACGTCTTTTACGCCCGTTCAACAGATTTTTAAAACAGTCGCCAACATTACAGCGCAAGGTTGGGCAGACGTTACACTTGCCCTCCCGCTTCGCTTCGGGGATGCTTCGCAATGGCAGGCAAGTGCCAGGGGAGAACGTCCGCCTACGCCACAGCGTAAGAGACGCTCTCTAGCGTCGAACTTTGCACTGTAATACTAATGATGAGTCAAATAACCTTTCCACAGATTTTCCCTTCGTGTACTTGGCAGCTCTTGTGGTAAATCTATTTCGTGATAATGCGGTGTACGCCGCTGTGGACGAAGACAACCTTCACGATTTGCAGATCGCCCAGGTCCGCTTCGGTGGTGATGTATTTCTGGAGCCAGGGTCCGAGTGGTTTACTGAGGAAATAGCCGAAGAGGGCAAAGGTCAGGGCGAGGGGGATGAGGAGAAGCCGCCATCGGGTGGATTTGGCTCCTCGAAGCGGCGCCCAGGCAAAGGTCGCAGGGAGAAGCGCCGCGGCGATGAGGTTGGTGCCGCAGCCGGGGTGAATGGCAAGTCCGCTTTCGCCGCTTTTGAGTCGGGTGAGGGCTTGTGCCGCCGCGGATTTCACGTCTTCGGTTGAAAAATCGCCAAGCAGAAAGAAACCTGTGGGGTTGGAATGCCCCGCCATGGTTTGATTGCGATATTTGCCCGCGAGAATGTGGAGTGTGGCGTGTTCGAGGGCATGGTTGCGCCGTGTTTCGAGGACGAGGGGAAGTTGTAGAAGCATGGGATGATTATACATGCAACGGATGACAGATGTTATGCGGAAAAGCGCCGTTCTTTATTCGCATTTAATCAAAATCTCCACAAATTCAGTTGTCAATTCGAACAAAGGGGGGAGAATATAACCAAATCAATTTGAGGTGTATATGACAAGAGACAACCGCACAAACAGCAAATCGCACATCCCGAAAGGTTCGTTTTTGTTCGAGAAGGTTGTCCCCGTTGCGTTGGCCGTCATGGGCATCGTCATGCTCGGCTTGATTCTATTTGCCGCGGGCGTTCTGCTGGGGATCGTCAAATTCTAGTCAGGAGAAAATCATGTCCGTCAATCACATCCTTCCATTCGTCTCGACCATCATCATGCTGTTCTTCACGGTCAGCGTCCTGCAGAGATTCTTCGTGCGCCGCCAGCCGCATTTTCTGTTCTGGGGTATCGGGCTGGCGATGTTCGGCGCAGGGAGTTTTGCAGAAGCCTATCTCGCGCTGGCATGGAACAAGTGGGTGTTCTTCGCCTGGTATCTGTTCGGCGCGGCGTTGAATGCCGCATGGCTCGGTCATGGGACGTTGTATCTGCTCGTGCGTAAAAAGTGGGTGCACGCCGTCACGGCAATACTCGTCCTCGGTAGTCTATTCGCGGGCAATCTGATGCTGCAAGCCATCCCGAAATTGGATGAGGCGGTCTTTACAACAGACAAGATCATCAGCGAGCAATACGGGACGAAGGCTCTGGAGGCAGGGGAGCCTGTCCCCGCTGGCGCACAAACCATCACCACCACCTATCGCGGCGAGGAAGTGACTGCGGTGCGCGGCATCCTGCCGCTCGGCGCCCCCGTCCGCCTGACTACGCCGTTCTTCAACATCTATGGTCTGTTGACTCTGGTAGGCGGCGCAATTTATTCCGCCTATCTGTTCTGGCGCAAACGCGTGATGCCCAACCGCGTCATCGGCAATGTGTTGATTGCGGCAGGCGCGTTGTTGATCGGCTTCGCCAGCACGCTGACGCGGCTCGGTTATGGCGAATATCTCTATCTCGGTGAATTGTTCTCGGCGATTCTGATGTTTGCAGGGTTCAGGTTTGCCGCCCGCCCGCAGCCTGATGAGGTGATGCAATCTGCCCCCGCTGCAGCGGATTAACAGTCTATTATTGACTCCACTGCAAAAACCCTGAAGATTCACCACGAAGACACGGAGTCACGGGATTTCCCTTTCATTAATGATTCTCCGTGACTCAGTGGTTCGATTTTCACCTTTTTGCAGTAGACTCATTATTGCAAACCGCAGGCGAAGCAATCTTCTGTGAGGAGAGGAGGTTGCCTCGCTGCTTTTAAGGATCCTGGCAAAGAAGAGACTCAATGGATGTTAGGCAACGTTCCGAGGCGACGCCGTCTTCGGAACGTTCTGCGTAAGGAAAGTCAATGATTCGCATTTTCCAGTTTGCGGTAGGTTTCCAATAAACTGATCAAAATATCGTCGGTGAAGGTGTGGATCTTCGTGTACATCTCGGTGGCGTGTTTGGTGGGAACATTCGCTTCGCCGTAGACCTTGATGACCGACTCAACCAGCACATCGCGGAAGAACAGGAATGCCTTCGCCGCGTCCACGTAACTCAGGTTGTACCTTCTCGCGCGCGAGGCGTACTCATAGCCGATGGCGTATGCCTCCGTGGCGGCTTCCTGCCCGTTGGTGGCGATATAGGTCATCAAGCCCTGGAACAACGAACGCGCGCTCATGCGATACTGGGTGCGGGCATCCTCGTCCAGTTTTTGATACCAGGATTCCTCCTGAAGACGCCCCTCCGAAATCTGCATGCGGACGTTCTTGACCACTTCGTTCATCATCCCCTCGGGTTCGAGCGCTTCTTCCCTGGACTTTGAATTTGACTCCGCCCAAAGGAGAATTTCACTACGCTTATAGCGGCGATGCCCTCCCTGCGTCTTGTGGACGGGCAGCGCGCCCTTATCGGACCAAAGCCGCACCGTACTCGGATGCACTCCGAGCAGTTTTGCCGCATCGCTGAGGGAAAGCCATTCGTCTGTCATCATTCATCCCGTATGCGTAGCAGACGCACTGAAGGCGTCTGAGGTCCGCCATCGGCACGAGAGAGCGCCTCTATGCGGTCTTTTTGGCGCACAGGAGAGCGCCTTCTACGCCAAAATTTAATCTGCCACTGCCGCCACTTTGTCTACAAAGGCAGGTTCGTGTGCCTTTTTCTGGAATGCAGCGATATCAATGCGGTAGAGCATGATTGCCGCGACGAACAGCATCAGCGCTTCGATGCCAAACACCACGAGGTAACCATGCAGGGCGTCGCCTGTGACCTGCGTGGCGACATCCGCCACGACGCCCGCCATGAGCAGACCGACGAGGCGCGAGAGTCCGTTCGAGAAGCCCCACGCACCAATGTAAAGCCCGACCTTTTCAGGCACGGTCAGGTCGAACATGAGCGAGAGGTTGGCGATGGTGGAAATGCCAGTGCCGAATCCCAGCAGGGTGATGCCGATGTAGAAGGCGCTTGTGCTGGCGGTGAATCCGCTGATGACAATGGTTATAAACCCAAGCAGCGCCCCAAGGTTGCCCATCTGCGCGACGTATTTCTTTTTGATACGCCCGTCGAGGATGCCTGCAATGATGAAAGCAATGAGCGTAAAACTGTTGGTAATGGATACGATGCGGGAAGTCTGCGCCAGAGACATGCCGAAGGCTTGGGCGGCAAAGGGTTCGAGCAACACGTCCTGCCCAAGGATGGCGGCGAGGAGCAGGAGCAGGTACACGAAGAATATCTTTGCCACGCGGTTTTCGGTGATGGCGGCGGTCATCTGTTTGACGGTGTAGGTGTCGGCTTTGGCGGGTGAGGAAGAAAGGCTGACGTGAGGCTCAAGTTTGAAGAGACCGATCAAGCCCAAGGTCAGAGCAGAGGCGGCGACGATGAGGAAGGCGCGTTCGAGGGACACCAGGTCAAAGGTCGGGACGAGGCGGCTGAGGGCGATACCTGTCGCGATCAAACCGAAAACCATGAGCGTGAACATGGTTGCGATCGTCTTGCCGCGTCCCTTTTCGCCCGAGAGTTCGGAGGCGAGGGAGAGGTAGGAGACAGCGGAGAGGTTGTAGCCCATCCCCCACGCGCCGAAGGAAAGGACCCCCGCGAGGATGCCCAGCGTGAAGTTCTCGCTGATGAGGATGGCGACCTGCGGCGAAACGGCAACGCCGAGGACACACAAGAGCAGCCCAGCCAGGATATAGGGCGAGCGGCGGTAGCCGAAGATGGGGTGACGGTCAGAAAAGGAGCCGATGGCAACCTGGATGGGCGAGAGCAGGTAGGGGAAGATGGCAAGGAGTGTGAAGAGGGTTTTAGAGATGCCGAGGTCGAAGATCATGACGCGGTTGAGGGTGCTGTTGATGGGCACGAGCGTCATGGCGACGGCGGTGTGGATGAGGGCGAGTTGGAGGCGTTTGAGGAGCATGGGTAGGTTGGCAGATTGGTAACTGGTAATTCGTAATGGTCGAGGTGAATCGCGGCAAGATGTGGAGGGGGAATCCTTGCCTCATTTCCGCCCCATTGTAGAGGTAATTTTCTATAAGACAATGTAGATTTGCGTAGAATTTTTCTAGAGTTTTGTGAGCAAATGACCGTCCCGAAAGCTGAGCGGCTGCAACCTTCGGGACGATTGTTCTGGCTTTTCTACTCTAATGTTATATTACAGGCAAGGTTGTTTTTTGTTGACAAACCGTTCACGAATACTCAGAAAGTGTCCGAAAACTAGGGCGTAGGCGCGCAAGAAATAGACTTTTCAGACACTCTCTCAGTAGATCACGAAAACCGCGCGTAGCGTGCGTTCTCTAGCGCACTTTCGGCGTTAGAGAACGCCAATTACGCGCTTTCGTGAAGCACTGATACTTGAATTAGGCGATTGTAGGACAAGTCTCCGACTTGTCCGCGCAAGTCAGAGACTTGCGCTACGTGGCGGCGCGATATTCGTTCAGGGGTGCCCCACCAACCCATTTGACCGACTTTACACTGTATGGTATTCCGAAAACACCGTCAACGGATGTTCCGCGCTGACCCGCGCCTGCACACGCGTGCCGACAGGCAATATCTTCGTGTGATCGGTGAAGGCGTGCAGGATTTGTCCCGAGTTGAGGCGCAGGCGGTAGAGATTGAACGCGCCGCGGAAGAATCGCCCCACGATCAAACTGTTGCCGCTACCGTCAACTTCGAAGTCAATGTCGTCGGCGCGCAGGGCGATCTCGACGGGGGTCGAAACGGGCAGGTCAACGATCTGATTCAACAGCCCAATCTCGGTCTGAATGCCGCCCGCCACAACCCGTCCGCGCAGAAAGTCGCTGTCGCCCATGAACTCCGCCACAAAGCGCGTGTTCGATTCGTGGAAGATTTCCTCGGGCGTGCCGATCTGTTCCAATTCGCCCCGGTTCAATACCGCGAGCCGGTCACCCATGAACAGCGCCTCATCCTGGTCGTGCGTCACGAAGACGACCGTCGCGCGCATGGACTTGAGAATTCCCCGCACATGTTCGCGGACTTCGGTCCGCAAATCGGCATCGAGACTGCTGAACGGTTCGTCCATCAACAACAGGATGGGACGCGGGGCAAGCGCGCGCGCCAACGCCACGCGCTGACGTTCACCACCGGACAACGCATGCGGATACCGTTTCGACAGCGGCAACAACCCGACGAGGTGGAGCATCTCGCCGACGGTGGTTCTGATTTCATCGGGCTTCTTTCCGCGCAGACCAAAAGCCACATTCTCGAAAACGGTCAGGTGAGGAAACAATGCATGATCCTGAAAGACCATGCCCACGCCGCGCCGTTCGGGCGGGACAAAAACCGAATCGGAGGCGACGACGCGGTCGTTCAGGCGGATGAGACCCGAATCGGGTCGTTCGAGTCCCGCGATGAGGCGCAGGGTGGTCGTTTTGCCGCATCCGCTCGGACCGACGAGGGCAAGGATTTCGTCCTCGCTCAGTTCGAAGGAAATATCGTTCACAGCGGAGCGCTCCGAGCCGTGAAATTTCTTGATGAGATTGCGTACTTCCAAAGTTGTCATTTGAAGATTTGCTCCCTGCGCAGGAGGAAGGATAAAGGCAGCGCCGAAGCCAGCACCAGCAGCAACGCGGCGGGCGCGGCTTGGAGGTAAAACCCTTCGCCCGCCCACACCCACACACGGACGGCAAGTGTATCAAAACCCGCAGGTCGAAGCAACAGCGTGGCGGGCAATTCCTTGAGGGAGGTGAGGAAGACCAGGGAGCCTCCCGCCAGCAGACCAGGCAGGATCAACGGCAACGTGACCTGGATCAATGTCTGGAGCGACGTCCTGCCCAGCGTGCGCGACGCCTCCTCCAGCGACGGGGAGAGTTGATTCAGCGCCGATTCGCTTGCCCTCACCGCCTGAGGCATGTGCCGCAGCACGTAGGCGATGACCACCACGAACGGCGTCGCATACAAAAAGGGAAGAAAACGATTTACAAGCAACACGAGGCTGAGCGCAATGACCACGCCGGGGATGGCATACCCCACCTGACACAAACGGGAAATGAACCTCGAAAAGCGACTCGGATACCGCACCGCCAGCAACGCGACGGGCAACGACAGCGCCACCGCGATCACCGCCGCCGCGCTCGTACTCCACAGGCTGTTCCAAACGTAACTGCCAAATCCCTGCGAGCCTGTGCGGAACAACACCGTCATGGCTTGCGGGTCAAGGAAGGCTTCGATGCTCCAAATCAACAGTACGGTGAATGGCACGAGCAGACTTGCCGAGACCACGCCAAGAACAAGCAAAAACGCCGGGACGCGCCACCTGTCCAACGTCACGAGAGGCGCGGGACGCCAGGCGCTTTCCATTTGCGTGAAGCGCGCCTGTCCCTGCAAGCGGAGTTCGCCCCAGAGAATGACGATTGCCAAAGCCACGAGAATGCCGCTTAGAACGGAAGCCGCCGAACGGTCGTAGCGACCCGAGAGTTGGACGAAGATCGCCGAGGAAAAGGTCTCATAGCGGAGCAGGGCAACGGTCCCGTATTCGGCAAGAATATCCAATGCCACGAGCAGCGCGCCGGCGGTCAAACCAGGACGAAGCGCAGGTAGGGTCACATGGAAGAGAGTCTGCATGGGCGTGCGCCCAAAGACGCGCGCGGCTTCCTCGAGCGAGGCGTGCAGGGTGCGAAACGCCGCGCCGCTGAGAAGATAGACGTAGGGATACATAAATAACGTAAGGATGAACGCCGCTCCCCAAAATCCCAGCGGGCTGGGCGTCGGCACGGGCTGCCCGAAGACGCTTTCGAGAAATTGCGGAATGACACCGCCGCGCGGACGAAGCAATGCCAGATGCACGATGCCGCCAATGTACGCCGGGACAGCCAGCGGCATGGCAAGCATCCAGCGGAAGATCTTTTTGCCGGGCAGGTCGGTTCGTTCGGTCAACCATGCCATGCTGACGCCCGTGAGGAGCGCGCCGCTCGTCACCGCAACGACGAGCAGGAGCGTGTTACTCAACAGTTTCCAAAGGCGCGTTTGCAGCAGTCGTTGCCAGGCTTCGGGTTCTGCTCCCATCGCACGGATGAAAATATAAACCAGCGGGATAGCAACGAAAAGCGCCACCAGCCCCGCGGCAACTGCCAGGCGGGGGCTGATGGACATGGTTCGTATGTTACGGAAAGAAAAAGTCGGTTCGCCTGTCGTTTCCAAATCTTTACCTGAGGGCTGAATTGTAGCCGATGTTTTCAACTGTAGACTGCGGACGGTGGACCATAGTTTACGGTCTACGGTCCACCGTTCAACATCCCACTACGGCAATCCAACCCGTTCCATCAAATCGAAGGTTGCGTCGAAGTCGAGTGAGGCTTTCACCACATCTACATCCGCCAGGCGGAATCCATCCAGCGGCTGGACGCCCTCGCGCAGCGGCACACCAGGCAGAAGCGGATACTCATAATTCTGCTCGGCGAATAACTTCTGTCCTTCCACCGAGATGAGGAAATCGAGGAATGCCTGGGCGGCGGGCAAATTTTTACCGCCTTTCACAATTGCTGCTGAGGTTGCGTTGGTAATCAAACCAATCTGCCCTTCGCCCTGGTCAGGGAAGATGATGCCGACGTTGCTTCCCTCTGCCTGTTGCAGGTAGAAATAGTAATGGTTCACAAGCCCCAGTTTGAACTCGCCCGCGCCAACCGCCTTGCGCACATCCGTGTGACCGCCGAAGAACGTCACCTCATTGGCGATCAAACTATACAGCCATTCCTGTGTTGCCTCTTCGCCAATCAATTGCCTCATTGCCGCAATCTGTGCCTGCATCGAGCCGTTGGTTGAACCAGCCGCGGCAATTTGACCGCGCCACTTTGGATCGGTCAAATCGAAGAGCGAAGCCGGCAGTTCGTCCTCCGAAACCAGATCCCTGTTGTACATGATGACACGCACGCGGCGGGTCAGCCCTGTCCACATATTATCCGCGCCGAGGAATTCGGGGGGAATCTGGTCTGCGCCTTTCGGTACATACGGCTCGAAAACTTCCTCTTGTGCCAGCGACTGAATGGTAAACAACTCGGTTGTGATAAACACATCCGCCTGCGGATTGGACTTCTCCTCGATCAGCGCGTTCGCCAGTTCGCTGTTACTGCCCGCCTTGAGCAGAACATTCACATTCGGATATTGAGCCTTGAACGCATCAATGACCGGCTGGATAAGCGGCTCGGAACGCCCCGTGTAGATCACCAGATCACCGGAAACGCTCATTGGCTCCTCAGAGGGCGCTTCGGTGCTGACCCCGGAACTTGTTACTACCTCAGTGGCTTTCTCCTCGCCGACGGCTGTAGGAGCGCCCCCACAGGCAGCCACCACCAGCGCCAGCAAAGTTACAAACAGAAACACCTTTGTCTTGCGAAACATGAAACGGATCTCCTTGAAGTATGTGAATTTGGTAACGCGCATCATGCAAAACATCCTGCAGGTTCCTGCGGAGGTAAGGCGTTCTCAACGCCTAACCGCAGAATAGCTCATGACGTTTGTCAAAACAGATAAAGCATATCACCTTTACCTGTTGTCGGATGCCGTATAGTATAATTTTCACAAATCGAATAATCTAGATATTTGTTATAAATTTGTCTTATATCAACTTGCGACCCATTTTCAACCTGGTTGATAACTTTGACATTCCACGCGCAGATTGCGCTCTCTGGTGCAATCGTGTGCATCACTTCTGGAGTTCCATGACCGTCAGCCCCGCCATGCGGCGTTATGCCGCCGAAATCTACCGCCTGCAACACGACCATCAGCAGGTATCGCTCTCGCTATTGAGTTCGCACGTCGAAGCCTCGGCGCAGGCAATTTCGACCATGGTCAAACGCCTGCACAAAAGCGGATACCTCGTCCATGAGCCGTATCGCGGCGTGCGCCTGACCCCCGAAGGGGAGAGAATCGCCATGCCGTCTCTGCGCCGCCACCGCCTGACGGAGGTGTTTCTCGTCAAGGTGATGAAATATGACTGGGCAACCGCCCACGAACTGGCAGATACCTTCGAGAAGGGGGTCAACGAAGAAATCGAAGACCGCATGTATGAACTGGCGGGGCGTCCCACGCGCTGCCCGCATGGAGAGCCGATTCCGTCGAAGGAGGGGATCATGCCTGAGGTCAGCGATGAACCGCTTTTGGAGGTGCCGTCGGGTTCGGATTGTATCGTCAGCCGCGTCCGCACGCACGATTTCGACAAACTGCGCTACATCGGTGATCTGGGGCTGGTGCCGGGGACGCCGTTCCACCTGCTGAGTTGCGCCCCGTTCAAGGGACCGCTGCGCCTGCAGATGAAGCCGCAGGATCATATCATCGGGTATGAACTTGCCGCTTCGCTGTGGGTGGAGGTGACGAAGCGCGGCGAGGGGAACAAACTTCCGCCGTTGAAGACGCCGATGAGATAGATACGCCCCGAAGGCTGGGGGAGGTTACAGCCTGGAGAAAAGCCTCGGGGCATTTGACAGTTGCCGGGGCGGAAAGAAGCGGCGTACGTCTTTCTTGTGAAATTTGTGACATATGTCATTGTCCAAAATTGGGGGATGGTGAAATAATAAGGTCAGCCATAATATTTTTAGAAGGGCTGCCTTATGTCACTACCGCACATGAGCGAAAGCACGGAAATGTATCTGAAAGCGATGGCTGAACTGGGCGACCATCCTGTGGCGATTGCGCGCCTGGCGGAGCGGCTGGGTGTGACGCCCGTCTCGGCAAATGAGATGATGCGGCGGCTGGGCGAGCAGGGGCTGGTGACGCACACACCGTATAAGGGCGTGACGTTGACAGAGAAGGGGCGCGAGGCGGCGGCGAACGTTCTGCGGCGGCAAAGGTTGTGGGAGGTTTTTCTGTTCGAGCATTTGAAAATCGAGTGGGCAAAGATTTATGAATTCGCCTGCTCACTGGAGCATGCCACCGCCCCTGAAGTGACCGAGGCGCTGGCGGCTTTTTTGGGGAATCCGAAGGTTTGTCCGCGCGGGAATCCGATCCCCGATGCGAACGGGGGGTTCGAGCCGTTGGGTGGGCGCTCACTGCGCGAGACTGCGGTGGGCAAAACGGTGAGGGTGCGGGCGGTCAATGCGACGGCGACCGACGTGCTGAAGTATTTGCAGGACAAAGGCATCCTGCCTGGACAGACACTCAAGGTATTGGAAGCCGCGCCGCTGGACGGTCCGCTGACGTTGTCGGTGAATGGAAAGGAAGTTGCGCTGGGGCTTTCAATGGCGGAGTTTGTGATCGTGGAATAATTTTTTACCATGAAGTAACACAAAGGTACACAAAGTTTTTGGTTTTCCTTTGTGACACATTGTGTCCTTTGTGGTGAGAATCCTGAAAACATCATTACACCGAAGGGAATTTCATGTCCGAACCCATTCAACTCCATCTCCTGCGCCCGGGGCAAAGGGCGATCATCACCAAAATCAATGGCAATGGCGCGCTGCGCAGGCGATTCGTCGAAATGGGGATCGTCAAAGGCGAGACGATCCTGATCGAGCGCCATGCTCCGCTTGGCGACCCGGTCGAATATTTCATCAAGGGCTATCACCTCGCCCTGCGGAAAGAGGAAGCCGCGCACATCGAGGTGTCAGGCATCCATGAAAACGGGGAACCGGTCTCGGTTCCCGAAATTGCAAGCGAGGCAACCTGTCCCGGCAGACGGTGCCGGAGAAGGCGCCGCTTCCGTTTTTTTTCGTGAGGCGTCAAATGCGGCTTTGTGGAGTTGATAATGGCTGACCTGACCATCGCTCTGGCGGGGAATCCCAACGCAGGCAAGACCACCATCTTCAACGCGCTGACCGGTCTGCGCCAGCATACCGGCAACTGGCCCGGCAAGACGGTCGAAAAGAAGGAAGGAGAGATCGAGCTCGACGGCATGACGATCAATATTGTGGATCTGCCCGGCACGTATAGCCTGACCGCCTATTCGCCTGAAGAAATCATCGCCCGCGATTTCATCATCGAGCAGCGCCCTGATGTGGTCATCAATGTGGTGGACGCGACCAATCTCGAGCGCAATCTGTATCTCACCCTGCAACTGCTCGAATTGGAAGTCCCTCTCGTCCTTGCCCTCAATATGACCGACGAACTGCAAAAGGACGGCGCAAAAATCAACGTGGACAAACTCTCGCAACTGCTGGGGAACATTCCCGTGGTGCAAACGGCGGCGAACAAAGGCAGAGGTATCTCCCAACTGATCAACAAAGCCGTGCGCATTGCCAAGAGCGACTAACCCCTGAGACACGCATCGTCCCGATGTCCTTTGGGAGAGACACTGAGAATTTTTGATCTCCGTGACCCAGTGTCTCCATATGGTTCAAACGTATTGAGAAACACATGACGATCACTACAAACCCTTTATTCAAACTCGATTACGGCGGCAAGATCGAGCGCGAAATCGCCAGACTCATCGCCGCCTTCGACGAACTGCAATTCGACACAGGGCGTTACCCCAAGCGCTGGCTGGCGCTCAAACTGCTCGAAGCCGATGCCGACATCCTCGAGCGCGTGAGCCGAATGCCAAAGGGCGAACACCTCATTGCGCTCGCCAGGCAAGGCGCCGAACGCGTCTCGTCCATGCTCGGTGACGACTTCGACCTGCTCACCGCCGACCGCCGCTACGGCTACATCAACGGCGTCGTGCGCCAGTCGCTCCATCGTACGCTCATCGACCGCATCACTCTGACCGACCGCATTGACGACATCGTCACGCATAAGTGGCTTGGGCTGCCCGTTTTCTTTGCGGTCATGTACATTGTCTTTCGACTCGTGATTGACGTTTCCTCTCCCTTTCTGGATTGGACAGACGCGGTCATCAACGGACCGATTGCCCGCTGGCTGCGCCTCTTTCTGGACCTCGTCTCTGCTCCCGCGTGGACGCGTTCCCTCGTCATTGACGGAATCGTCGCCGGCGTGGGAGGCGTGCTGGTCTTCGTCCCCGGCTTGTTGATCCTGTACTTCTTCATTGCCCTGCTCGAAGACTCGGGCTACATGTCTCGCGCCGCCTTTGTGATGGACCGCTTCATGCGCGTGGTGGGGTTGCACGGCAAATCGTTCATCCCCATGATTTTGGGGTTCGGCTGTGCCGTTCCCGCCATCTACGCCACCCGCACCATTCCCAGCCGCCGCGACCGCGTGCTGACGGCTCTGCTCGTTCCGCTCATGTCGTGCTCGGCGCGTCTGCCAGTCTATGTGGTCTTCGGTCTCGCCTTCTTCGGCGTCCGCGCGGGGACGATCATCTGGGCGATGTACGCGCTGGGGATCGTCGTGGCAATGCTCGCCGGTATGATCTTTACACGGACGATCCTCAAGCCCGATGTCACCTCGGCATTCGTGCTGGAACTGCCTCCCTACCGTCAACCTGCCCTGAAGAGCGTGTTGATTCACATGTGGGAAAACACGCGCGAATTCGTCCGCAAGGCAGGGACGACCATCCTGCTGGCATCGGTAGTGATGTGGATATTGCTCAACCTGCCCTGGGGCGTAGCCAACCAGCGCGACTCGTATTTCGGTTGGGTCAGCGGCGCGATCGCGCCTGTTTTTGCCCCGCTTGGATTCGGCAACTGGGAAACGGGCGGCGCGCTCGTGACCGGCTTCATGGCGAAGGAGATCGTCGTCAGCACGCTGAGTCAGGTCTATGTGGGCGGGGAGGAGGGGCGGATAGAGGAGCAAACAACCTTGGGCGAGGAACTGACCGGCATCGGTCTGGGGTTTGTGAATGCGGCGGTCAGGTCGGGGAAAATCCTGTTGAGCATCGTCCCTGGGGTAAACCTGGTGAACGAAGAAGCGGAAAGCGAAGACACCGCCTTGAGCGCCGCCCTGCGCGAGAGATTCACGCCATTGAGCGCGGTTTCGCTATTGGTGTTTGTCCTGCTCTACGTGCCGTGCGTCGCCACGCTGGGAGCCATCCGTCACGAGTTCGGCAGGTCGTGGGCGCTGACCTCTGCTGTGTATCAGACAGTCGTTGCCTGGCTGGCTGCGTTTCTCATCTATCAGGGCGGGCGGTTGCTCGGGTTGGGGTGAGGCGTCCATGCTGAATCAGATTGTGGCGCTGCTGGAAACGAAAGAAAACGGGCTGAGCCTTTCTGAAATCAGCCGCGCGATGAACGCCCAGCCATCGGCGGTTCTTTCGATGATTGACTTGTTGGTGAAGAAAGGGAAGTTGCTCGAGATCGGTCCCGATGGTCAATGTTGTACCGCGTGCGGGGGTCAAGCGGAGTGTAATCTGCTCAAGGCAAGAGGGAAGAGGTATGCGGCAGCGTCATCATCGGTCAAGAACGTCCCGAAGGCTTTCCTGCATCAAGCCTGAAGCACAGAACACATACGACACGACGACGCCTTTGGGATTAACATCGGCTCGATTATCCGCCAGCCTTTCGAAAGCGTCGAATGCGTCCTTCGATCTCGGTCAGGATATCGCGGGCTTCAGCCATGTCCGTTTCGTTGAGATGGTTGCTGAGTTCCGCCAGCAACGGCTTCATATCGGGGTTGAAGGCGTGGATGAGGGTGGCAATGTCATTCTCGTAAATGCCCACGCGCTCAAAACTTCCCTGACGATACAACGACGGCAGGGCAAACAATTTCAATAACAGCAAGCCGTCAATGGTTACACAGCGAATTTTGCGATCCAGAAAATTCTTTTCGGCGCTGTAGTTCCTTGCAACTTTTTCGAACAAGGGATTCCTTGTAAGCAGGACATCAATCTGCAACTCCCCGAATTTGCCGCGCGCAAAGTACATATCCTGGCTTTCGAACTTAAACTCGGGCATTTGTTCAAGGGAAGAGAGCGCCATGATGAGATCAATATCCTGCGTATTACGTCCCTCCACATAGGTCAACAGGGCGACGCCGCCTGCCAGCACGTAATCCACCTTGCGGGACTCGAGCAGGTCAAACAACTTCTCAACCTGGGTCAACAGGGAGTTTGCGTTCATCATGACCTCGGGGGAATTCTTGAAATTGAACACAACAGCATTTCGCAAAACACTGCCGATTTGGGAAACGCTCTGAATCGTCATCGGTTAAGTATACCTTCTACTTTGCCTTGATCATGTCCCGCGCCACCTGCATCAATTCGTGTGCCGAGCGCAGAGTCCCCTCGCCCACTTCACCGAGCATCTGCGAGAGTTCGAGCAGGCGCGCCTCGCCGTCCAGCCGTTCGACGCGGGTGATGGTGCGGCTGCCCCGCACCAGTTTCTGCGCCTGATAATGTTCATCGCCAAAGACCGCCAGTTGGGGGAGGTGGGTGACGCAAAAGACCTGATGATTGCGCGAGAGATTCCACAACTTCTGCCCGACGGTCATGCCCACGCGCCCGCCGATGCCCTGGTCAATTTCATCGAAGATGAGCGAGGGTACTTCGTCGGCGCGGGCGAGGACGTTTTTGAGCCCTAGCATCAGGCGCGAGGTCTCGCCGCCCGAGGCGATTTTGACGAGCGGTTTGAGTCCCTCGCCAGGGTTGGGGGCGATGAGAAATTCCACCCTGTCGAATCCGTTGTGATCAAAGGCGACGCGGTCTCCATTGCCGAGGGGGATGCCGTTCGGGTCGGGTCGGGTTTGAAAGTCCACGCGGAATTTGGCGGCAGACATCCGCAAATCGTTGAGTTCGGCTTCGATGCCGCGGCTCATCGCTTCCGCCGCCAAGTTACGCTTTTCGCTCAAGAGGCTGCCCTGCTTTGCCAGCGTCTCCAGCAGTTTTGCCTCCTGCAGTTCCAGTTCTTCGATGCGCTCCGCCGCGCCTGTGATCGTCTCAAGTTGCCTGCGCGCGTCCTGCCCATACGCAATGACCGCCTGGATGCTCCCGCCATACTTGCGTTTCAGAGAGTGGAGCAGGTCGAGCCGCTCCTCCACTTCCTCCAAACGCCGGGGATTGAACTCGATTTCTTCGAGATAGTCGCGCAGGGTGTGAACGATGTCGGACATCGTTTCGAGCAGCATGTCCGCCTGGTTTGCCAGTTCGTTTTGAGCGGGGTCGAGTTTTGCGAGGGCGGTCAGCGCCTGAGCCGCCTGCCCAATCAGGTCACTGGCGGCGGGCATATCGGGCGAACCCTCGTCGAGGATGGCAAGCGCCTCCTGTGCGTTCTGCGCCAGCGACTCGGCGTTGGCGAGGCGGTCGCGTTCCTTGCGCAATTCCTCGTCCTCCCCCGCTTTCAGGCGCGCCGCTTCGATCTCCTCCACCTGATAGGTCAGCATTTCGATGCGGCGGTCGGCATCTGCCTGCGCTTTGCGCAGTTCGTTCAACTCGCGGCGCAGGTTCAACAGGGCGTGGTAGGTTTGGCGGTAGTCGCTGAGGGGACGCGAAATCTCGGCGTAGCGGTCGAGCAAGCCCAGGTGTGCGCGTGAATCGAGCAGCGAGAGATGCTCCGCCTGTCCATGAATATCCACCACGAGGGCGCCGATTTCCTTCAAGAGCGAGACCGCCACCGTCCGCCCGTTGATGCGCGCCACGCTGCGCCCTTCCTTGCGGATTTCGCGGGAGAGGGTGACATAGTCCGGGTCGTCCATCAACTCTTCGCGCTTCAAAATCTCATGCACCGCTTCTCTTTCTGGACCTTTCAACTGGAACACGCCCTCAACCAGCGCGGCATCTGAATCCGTTCTCACGTAGGTTGTGTCCGCCTTGCCGCCGATGAGCATGACCACAGCGTCGAGGATGATGGACTTGCCGGCGCCCGTCTCACCGGTAAGGATAATGAGGCCGGGACCAAAGCGCAGATCGAGTTTATCTATGATGGCAAAGTTTTGGATATGAAGTTCGTTAAGCATGAATGAGTTTTATCGAAACAATTGGATTCCAGACAAGCGGGTGTACACAACCGGGGCAGCAATGAAAAGATAGATGCCTTGAAAGAGGATACCGAACAAATCGAACAAGAAAATCTGAACGAAAAGCATTGGCAACGCCCCTGCAACAATACCGGCGGTAATCGTAATGAATAGATTGCGCGCCCGCCGTTTACGAATGGCAAAGCGCACCGTCTCGGCAATGAGAGCGCCAGCCGTCGGCGCGCCTGCAGCGATGAGAAACCAGCCAAAGAAGCCTATGCCGCCGATCAGAGACACAAGAAAGGACGCCACGCCTGAAAGCACAGCCGCCAAAATGAAACCAACAACGTAGTCGTACCATTCAGCGGTATTGAAAATCTTCTGTTGTCCCTTCACACATTCCTTACAGCGGTACCCCGTTGGGGTGCGGACGGCACATGAAACACAAATGGGGCGTTCGCACGTGGCGCATCTCAAGGAGGTTTCGCGGGTCGGGTGCAGGTAGCAATAGAGTGTTTCGGTCGTTGTCTCGATCATACATGAAATCCTGTTTTTCAATCACAAAGGACACGGTGTTTAACTTTGGGCTTATCACCTTTGCGCCCGTAGTGTTCTTTACGCTAGCAGATTTTTATCTTGGCAGCCCCAATGAGTTTTCGTTCATGTGCGCAGTCAGGTTTCGATAAAAATAACCCGGGTCCCCAAAACGGACAAATTGCGCGGTTACATCCGCGGCGCGGACGTCCACGCGGTCATCCTCCACCAGGGTGATGGAAGGTTGTCCGTCCACGCTCAGGACGGCGTTATCGCCTCTGACAAGGATGCTGACCGTCGAACCTTCGGAGAGGACAACCGCGCGGTCCACGGAAAGATGCGGCGCGATCGGCACGAGCAGGATGTTGCGCAGTTCCGGCGGCAGGATGGGTCCGCCCGCCGCAAGCGCATATGCCGTCGAGCCAGTCGCGGTGGAGGCGATCAAGCCATCCGTGACGTAACTCGTCAAGTGACGTCCATCCACCGAGGCAGAGAGCCGCACCGGGCGTAGAACCTGCCCGCGTCCCACAACGACCTCGTTCAAGGCGTTCCATTGTCCCAGCGAGTCACCTGCGCGGACGTGTTCTGCATGAAGCATCATACGATTCTCGATCCACGCCTCGCCGTTGAACAACCTGTCGAAATACTCGCGCCATTCCCCGCGGTCGATCTGGATCAGGAACCCAAGCCTGCCCAAATTGACGCCCAGGATCGGCAGTCCCAGCGGCGCGCACAAATGTCCCGCCCGCAGGACACTCCCGTCGCCGCCCGCGATGATGAGCATGTCAAACTCGCGGTTCTTTACGCGCCCGCGCAGGTCCTCGTCATAAAGAGAACCGAACGGCGCGTCCAAACCTCTCTCTTTGAAATATGCAGACATCGCCTCCACCTCCACAAAGGCTTCGGGCATCCGAGGATAGGCTGTCACCACGGGTCGTTTGGGGATGAAGGGATTGGACATGGCGTTATTATAAAGTATACAGGCACACAGGTATATTGGTAGACAGATGAACACGTGACGTGTGTACATATGTACGTGCGTACGTGCGTACGTGTGTACTTGTCTACCTGTACACTTTTACCCCAGCCTCTGATCGCACACATCCCGAAACCCGCATCTCTTACAACGGGACGCCTGCTCATGCGACCGATGGACCTCTTTCCTGCGTTCGTCGCGTTTCATCTCCGCCAGCAGGTCGAGCAGGGAGGCTTCCAATTCCCGCGTGTAATCCACGGCAAAGTCGCGCCCCTCATAATGGATGATCCCGTACGGTGGACGTTTGTTGTAGGTCTTCTCAACCAGTAAACAATACGAGGCGAGTTGGTAAATATGCGAATCATACGGCGCATCCGGCGCACGTCCCGATTTCACCTCCACCGGAATGATCTGTCCGTTCGTTTCGATGAGGTAATCAGGTTTCCCGGTCAGATCGAGAGCGGCGGCATAAAGCGGCTTCTCCACTTTACTCCAGCCATGCGTGTCGGTGTAGATGACGCGCCCGCCGGGCAAGCCAGCCGCTCGACGCTGACGGTTGGATTGCCAGAAAAAAAGAAAGGCGAGGAAGAGAAGAAGAAGGGCGAAATAGAGCATTTTATTCGTTGGAAAGTTGGCAAGTTGAAACGTTCTAACCTGCCAACGAGTGCGCCTTCAAATGATTTGAGCCGTGCAATACGCCGCCAGCATGAGCAACGCCAACATTACTAACACCAATCCAATGGTCCGTGTAATGGAGGAAGCCAGCACCTGACGTCCATGTTTGGCGTGGAGTTCGGTTCCAGCGGCAAGTTCCGCCTGGTTTGCGGATTCTATTCCCTGCTTTCTGTACCACCAGGCGCGGCGGCAGTAGAGGTAGGCACCGATGTCAGACGAGCGGATGATGGGCATGGCATGAGTATAGCACAAATTTTCTAAAATTTTAGCCCCCCTCCGCCAGCACCGTGACGCCGGCAAACATCTCGACGCGGTAAATGGACAAAACCACGTTCCATCGAGGATAGCGAGAGGTTGGCAAGGTGTCGCAGGTCATGGAGCAATTGACCGGTTTGTGGTCGGTTCGAAGACCCTGGCAAGCGCCTTGCCGGAGATAAAACCTTCGTGGTGAGGAACCGCATCGAATTGAGGGCTCTTGGGCTATAATTTCGATATCCTCAACAACCGAGTATCCAAGGCGGTGCAAAATGATCGAATCTGTACGTATACAGAACAATAAAAACAAATTATTGGAACTCTATCCATCCTTTCGGATGAAGATCGAGGGGGTGCTGAAAGACCTGGAACAGGCGGGGTATCGTCCGCGCATTCAAACGGCGTGGCGCTCTCAGGCTGCGCAAATGGAGGCGTTCCGAAACGGGGCAAGCAAGGTGCAATTCGGTTTTCATAACGTTACCGGCGCGAACGGGGAAAAAGAGTCACTGGCGGCTGACATCCTGGACGATGACCGCCCCACTACAGCGGATACGCCTTTTGCATTGCATCTTGCCGCGGCAGCAGAAGCGCGAGGGCTGACCACCGGCATCCGTTGGGATTTGAAGGACGAAGATAGTGTGCTGATTGACATCGCCATCTTACACAAGAACTGGAATGCAAAAGTCAAAATTGGCTGGGACCCGTTGCACGTTGAACCGACGGGAATCACAATCGCCGAGGCAAAGGCGGGAAAAAGACCCGAGTTCGAGGAGTCCGATTCACCCGTCGAGGCTGAGCCGCCCAGAACGTACGTCCAGAAGAAGAGGCGGTTCCGTGTGCTGGACCTGGATACGGAGGAAAGTGCAGAGTACGAGAATTGGAGTACGGCGTTCAAGCCGGTGACGCTCCTGCCCGTCCCGTACGTGTCACAATTGGGCGAGGATGCCAAGACACATAAAAACGATTGCGGCGCAGCCTGCTGTGTAATGCTGCTGAGGGCATATGTAAGCTCCGCGATGACGCCCGACGAGTTTTATACGGCGTTCAATATCGCCGGCGATCCGTATTTGAGCGTGCAAACCATGCAAAACGCAATGGGTAAAACGGGTGTGATGACGAATTACAAAGTGGGGCTGACCATGGCGGAGCTGTTCAACACCTTCGCCACGGGTAAGCCCGCCATTGTGCTCATTCGATACAAGACGCTGGAAGATGCGGGCTTGACGGAGAAACATTTCGAAGGTCCGCATTTCGCCGTGGGCGTGGGTATGGATACGAAATACGTCTATCTGCACGATCCTCTATACACAAATCCTTCCGACGGCGAGGCGCATCCGTATCCGCTGGACTTGTTTTGGAAGGCATGGACGGAGGTGGCGCAGGACCCGCTCTTTCCGAACCCGGCGCGTGCGGCGATCATCCCGGCGGTCGGATTGGGCTACCCCATGGAACGCAGGTTGACGATTGCAAATATCTACACCCTGAACGTGCGCTCGGGACCCGGGCTTGGGTATCCGGTGGTGGGAAAACTCAAGGCAAAAGACATCGTGACGGTGACACGCGAAATCAACGGATGGGGCGAGATCGGCGCAGATCAATGGATTCTGTTGAAATACACATTGCCCGCCGCATAAAATCGAGACGCACGAAACCCGCACAGCTTTCGACCTGTGCGGGTCTTTTTCATCAGACGGTATAATCGCCCCATGACCCATTTCCATTTCTACCACCCCATCGAAGTCCGTTACGGAGACCTGGACCCTCAGGGACATGTCAACAATGCCAAGCATCTGACCTATTTCGAGCAGGCGCGTATCGCCTACATGATCGAACTGGGATTATTCACGAAAGACCAGTCCTTCATGGAGATTGGCGTGATTCTGGCGGACGTACATATCACCTATCTGGCGCCGATCCACTTTGGCGGGCAGGTTAAAGTGGGAGTTCGCGTGGCGAAACTCGGCAACAAATCCATGACGTGGGAACAGAATGTGGTGGATGCGGAAACAGGCAAGATCCTATCGAAGGGGGAAGTGGTCATGGTGACCTATGACTACAAACAGGGGAAGACGATCAATATTCCGCACGAGTGGCGGGAGAAGATCAGTCAGTTTGAACGTTTGAAGGTTTGAATGTTGGAAAGTTAAAACCTTCAAACCTGCCAACTTGTAAACTTGCAAACGAAGAGGACAACCATGTCACTACCAGCCATATATCAGGAGTATTTCACCAAATTCCTCGTTGACCTGCTCAACATCCCCTCCCCTACGGGCTTTGCCGAGCCTGCCATTGCGTTCGTTGAAAAGGAATTGTCGCAGTACAAGCAATTGGAGTTATCGAGAACGCGCAAAGGCGCATTAGTGGCAAAGTGGGCGGTGGAAAGCGATCTGTCCCCCATTGCGCTGACTGCGCACGTGGATACGCTCGGCGCGGTGGTCAAGGAGATCAAGCACAACGGGCGGCTGAAGTTGAGCCGAATCGGCGGGTTGCAGTGGAACAGCGTGGAGACCGAGGGGGTGTGGGTGTTCACATCGAAGGGCGAAAAGGTGCGCGGCTCGGTATTGGTCGAGACGGCGTCGGGACACGTTTACGGTGCGGAGGCAGCCAAGACGCCGCGCGATGAAGATCACATGGAAGTCCGCCTGGATGTGAAGACAACCAGCGAGAAGGAAACGCGCGCGCTGGGAATCAACATCGGCGATCCCGTGGCGTTCGATCCGCGCGTGGAAGTGATGAACGGTTTTATCCGCTCGCGCTTTCTCGACGACAAGGCATGTGTGGCGAACCTTGTGGCGGCGATCCGGTCAATGGCAGAAGCAGGTCGAAGTCCCGCGCGAACCGTTTACTTCCACATCTCCAATTACGAAGAGGTCGGTCACGGCGCGTCGGCAGGCATCCCCTCCGATGTCGCGGAGCTGGTCACGGTGGACATGGCGGTGGTGGGAGCGGGGCAGGAGTCGGACGAGTTCCATGCCACACTGTGCATCAAAGACAGCGGCGGTGTCTATCACGAAGGCTTGAACAAGAAACTGCGCGCGCTTGCCGAGAAGCATGGTATTCCCTACAAGACCGATGTATATCCGTTTTACGGCTCGGACGGCGAGGCGTTCTGGCGCGCGGGCGGCGATGTGGCGCTGGCGTTGATAGGTCCCGGCATCGACGCCTCGCACAACTACGAACGCGCTCACATGGACGGGCTTAACGCCACGACGAATTGGGTCATGGCGTATCTCCTGGATTAATCGTGAAGAACACGAAGAGCTTTTTCGTGTCCTTCATGCCCTTTGTGGTGAAACATGAAACTCGATGCTGCATTACCCATTGTCGGATTGAAGGAGGTTCCTGCGATTGCCCAAGCCGCCGAGAAAATTGGCTTCGACGCCTTGTGGACTCAGGAAACACAGCACGACCCGTTCCTGCCGTGCGCCTTGATCGCCGAACATACGGCGCGTCTCCACTTCGGGACGGCAATCGCGGTTTCCTTTGCGCGTTCTCCCGCCCATTTAGCCTACACCGCCTGGGACCTCGCTGCTCAATCTGAGAGGCGGTTCATCCTGGGGCTTGGCACGCAGGTCAAGGCGCACATCGAGCGCAGGTTTGGCATGCCGTGGCCCGAGTCGCCGGTGAAGAAACTGCGCGAGCAAATCGAAGTGATCCGCGCGTTTTGGGATTGCTGGCAGAACGGCACGAGGTTGAACTATCGCGGCGAGTATTACAAAATTACGCTGATGTCGCCGTTTTTTCAACCCCCACCCCTCCCTTCCCCTATTTTTGGGGGCATCCCCATCTACATCGCCGGCGTCAACACAGGGCTTGCCCGGCTGGCTGGAGAATTATGCAATGGCTTCCACGTGCATCCGTTTCATAGTCCGCGCTATTTGAGAGAAGTGATTTTGCCCGCCATCGAAGAGGGCGCGAAGAAGGCGGGGCGCAAACGGGAAGAGATTTCGGTTTCAGTCACGGCTTTCATTGCCACGACTCCCGAAGAGATGAACTTTGCGCGGGCACAGGTGGCGTTTTATGCCTCCACCCCCTCCTACCGCCCCGTTATGGACTTGCACGGCTGGGGAGGGGTCGCAGAGACATTGTCCACCCACGCAGCGAAGGGGGAATGGGCGGAGATGCCGATGCTCATCACCGACGAAATGCTAAGCGAGTTTTGCCTGGTGACCGAGGAAAGCAGGTTGACAGACGAATTGAAGAAGCGTTACGACGGTCTCGCCGACCGGCTGACTCTATACACTCCCTTTGTGCCGGGCGAAAAGGACGAGTGGTGGAAAGCATTGGCAGGAAAGGTCAATTCATGAATTTCAACGACTACCAAGCCAAATCGCGCAAGACGGCAGGGTATCCTGCCATTGGGCATGCGGTGATTTATCCCGTGTTGGGTCTCGCCAATGAAGCGGGCGAGGTGGCAGGCAAGGTCAAAAAGGTCTTCCGCGACAAGGACGGTAAGATCAGCGAAGAGACACGCCAGGCGCTCAAAGCCGAACTCGGCGACGTGTTGTGGTATCTGGCTCAGGTTGCCACCGAGTTGGATTTGTCGCTGGATGAGATCGCCGAACATAACATCGAGAAACTTTACAGCAGGCTGGAGAGGGGAACGATTCGAGGGGAAGGGGATACTCGTTAGATTGCCGATTTACGATTTCTTCCATAGTCGCACAATTTGACGACCGGGCATTTCTCACACATCGCCTTGCGCGCGGTGCAGAGTTCGCGTCCCAGGCGGATGAGGTTCAGGTGCGCGGCGTAGTATGTTGCAGGCGGGAATAAAGCCTCCAGGTGAGGATGCGCCTGTTCGACGGTCATCCGCTGCGGGCGGAGTCCGAGGCGTCCCGTCACACGGTAGATGTGGGTATCCACCGGGAAGGCGGGCATCCCCAGCGAAAAGCACAGAACGATGGCGGCGGTCTTCGGTCCCACGCCGTTGAATTTCGTCAGCCAGTTGCGGGCATCTTCCACGCTCATTGCGGATAAAAATGACAAATCCAGATTTCCGCGTTCGTCGGTGATGGCGCGCAACACCTGCTGAATGCGCGGACCCTTTTGATTCGCCAGCCCCGCCGGGCGGATGGCTTCGATGACATCCTTTTCTTTTGCCTCGCGCACGGCTTCCCATGTGGAAAACTTCGCACGCAAGGCATCGAAGGCGCGGTCGCGGTTCACGTCGTTGGTGTTTTGCGAAAGGATGGTCGAGACCAGCTCGTCAACGGCGGGCAAGGGGGTGCGCCAAACCGGCTCGCCATAGAACTTGAGCAGGGTTTCGTGAATTTTGACAGCGCGTTGCTGCAATCGCTTCATGTTTTCTCCACTCGTCCGCTTTCCACTTTCCATAATTCCGCCATCCGCACAAATTCGGGCTCGAACAAATTCAAATCGGTGGTCGTGAACAATGCCTGCTCGCTCCCGCCGATATAGTTCAACAAATCGGCGCGGCGCTGAAGATCGAGTTCCGCCATGACCTCATCGAGCAGGATGACGGGCCATTCACCCGTTCGCTCCTTCAGCCAGTGTACTTCGGCGAGTTTCAGCGAAAGCAGGGCTGTGCGGATCTGCCCGCGCGAGCCGTAATTGCCGAGGTCGAAGTCATTGGCGAGGAAACGCACTTCGTCGCGGTGCGGACCGATGGTGGTCACGCCGCGGGCAATCTCTTCGTTCTGCAGTTCCCTCAGGCGGGTGCGAAAGCCGCGCTGGATTTCATCGAGTTCCAAACCAGAGCGGTCCACGGCCGTGTCAATCTTCAAACCCAACTGCCCGTTCGGCTTGGGCAGGGGATCGTAGGCAGGTTCATATGCGAGGCGCAGGATTTCAGTTCCGTGAGTCAGTTCGTGATGGACGCGCGCCGCGAGATGTTCGATGCGCTGGATGGCGGAGATGCGCCACAGGATGATCTGCGCGCCGAGGCGGCTCAGCGCCTCATCCCAGACCTCCAACTGGTCGCGGCTTCCCGAGCCTTCGCTCAACGCCTTGAGCAGTGCGTTGCGCTGGGTCAGCGCCTGGTTGTATTCGCCCAGCACGCGGGCATAGGCTGGCACAGATTGCGCCAGCGTCAGGTTGAGGTAGCGGCGGCGGTCATCGGGCGCACCTTCGATGATTTGAGACATCTGCGGTACAAAGATGACCGCGTTGAACTGACCGAGTACATCGCCGGCGGGTTTCTTCACGCCGTCGAGCAGAATTTCCTTGCGCAGGCGCTGACCGTTCAACACACCAACAGGTTCGAGAATGAGGCGCACCTCCAGACGATGCTTGCGTTTTTCACGCTGAAATTCCGCCACCAGCCGCGTGACGGTGAGGGAATTTTTTTTCGCCTCGTCCACATTGACGATTTGCCGGTCGGCGTGGGTTTGAAAGGAAGTGAATGCCGCCAGAAAATAAACGGCTTCAAGCAGGGTGGTCTTTCCCTGGGCATTGCCCCCTGTTAACAAAATCACTCCCCGAGGCAGGTCAATATCCAGGCGGGTAAATTTGCGAAAGTTGGTGAGAGAGAGGTGTTTTATGTGCATGAGTGCAGGTCACAAAGCGAAGTTCGAAGGGTTGACTTTCGACCCTCGATTTGCTGTTTCATGGTTCACGGGTATGGATCGCGAAAGGGAATGTCGTCGGGGGATGGTGCCGCAGAGGAAGCCGTCAAAATTCCTGTTCCTGTTCCACTTCCTGCTTTTGCTGCCACACGCGTACGGCGCGGTCGGGGAACAGAATGCCGTTCAGGTGATCGATCTCGTGCTGGAAAATGCGCGCCAACCAACCTCTGGCTTTGATTTTCATCGGCTTGCCGTGACGATTCAAGCCCCTGACGTGGACCTCTGCATGTCGTTCCACTTCCCCCAGCAAACCGGGAATGGACAGACAGCCTTCCACTCCCAATAGGGTCTCTTCGGAGGCTTTGACAATTTCAGGGTTGATCACCGCCCAAACTTTCTTGCGGGCGTCTTCGTTCTCTTCGTCCTCCTCGCGTTCGTAATACTCGACTACAATGACACGCTCCGCAAGACCGATCTGCGGCGCGGCAAGACCGACACCCGGCGCTTCGCGCATGGTTTCCACCATGTCGTCAACCAGGGTTTGAAGGTCTCTGTCGAATCGGTTCACCGGGTGAGCCTTGCGTTTGAGTACAGGGTTGGGAAGTGTAACAATTTTGCGTAAAGCCATTTTGGATTTATGCCTTTGTGCGATATCGTCGAGCGCTTGATTTTACTCTTCCTTGCGGGCGCGCCGCTCCTCTTCCTTGAACTGCTCGGCGGAACGGTGATAGGTGGCGAGCCATTCCGCCATCCGGTCGCGTTCGGCGGCGATCCTGGCTTCATTCTGTCTTGTCGTGCGCGCCATACGGCGTCGGTCAATATCCGACTGGACGGTGGCAGGGTCCATGACATCCTCGAAAGCCATCTTCGTCCCGCCGACCGTGATATAAACCGTTCCGTAATTGAACAGATTGCCCAGGATGCCCCGACGCTCGTAGTTCGTTCCCAGGATGTTTTCCAATTGAGCGGCATTGCGCGTCTCGGTGCCGAAGGGCTTGCGATCAATGTCAATGATCTGCTCATTGGTGACCTCAAACTGGTCGTTGCTCCAGTCCAAAATCTCATAAAGCAGCCAGAAGACAAAGGGGAAAAAGGCAAGAAAAAAAACCACAGCCCAGGTATCGAGGCGGAAACCGCCCTGAAACCTGATCAACGCCGCCTCGGGATCGAAAACCAGCTGGAACAAACGGGCAATCAACATAAGCAATGTGCCTAAAGAGCCCAGGACGGGAATCCACGCCTGTTGCAACAAGACCACCCAGTGCTTGCGATAAAAGACATTTTCCCCGGTCTCATAACGGAGTTTGAGCGTATTCGCGCCCAAGAATTTCAACAGCGAGAGTTTCCTGCCGGTGATTTTGGGGGGAGGCGCCTGCTTTGCTTCCACCGGAGCAGGTTCGCCAAAGCCGCGCTCCTGCTGGGGGAGGGGCAGATTCAACCGCTTGCGGATGGCATTCTTGATCGCCTCCTTTTCCAAGCCAGCCGCATGTTCTTTGGTGCGGTTCCAATATTCCTCGATCATGTGCTGTGCCTGCTCGGGATGCGTTACATGATTGAACGGAATCCGCCCCACGAAGGTGCGAATGATGACGTTGCCATAGTCCAGGAGGCGTCCCAACTGATCGGTTTCCACGCCGACCGAAAGGATCGTGCTCAGCGGCGATTCCTGACGGCTGTCGTAAATCCCCACCACTTTTTCGAGCCAGACCACGCGTTGATTGGTAACGATGTAATAGTCGTTGCCCCAATCCACCACAGTCCACCCGACCCAGCCCGTTGCCGCGAGCGCCGACATGATCGCCGCCAGCCCCACTATAAACCAATGCGCGAAGCTAAAGTATGCATAAAAGAACGCCAGCGGAACGGACCAGGAAAGCACCGGCAGAATCAATTTTTGATACAACACAATTTGATGCTTGCGCGCCAGGAAATAAATGACTTCATCCTTCCTGAGCCATTTGAAACGCAGGGTACGCGCCAGTTTTCTGCTGCGCACCGCCACATCCATATTCAAGCGAAGCTGCGGCGTTTTTTTGAAGATTTCTTCGAAGTCTTCACGCTTCAAAATCAATAGCGTGGCATCGCTGGTAGCCGTGACGGTTCCCGAACGTTTCCTGCGGGCTATCAAGCCCATCTCGCCGAAGTAGTCGTTTTTGACCAGGATCGCCAGCTGGAATTCCTTGTTCCCCTGTTTGCGCACAATGCGCACACTTCCCCGGTAGATCATGTAAAAACCTTCGGAGGGGCTATCCTGCCTGAAGACCACCTCACCATTGGCAACGTGAAGCTCTTCCATCGTCTTTGCGATGGTTTCAAGCACATCATCCTCCAACCCATAAAACAGGTGGATCTTCTTCAGAAACGCGATTCTTTCCGGGATTTCGATGGTCACAGTTCGATTCTATCAAATTTCGCGCACGATGGCGCAACCATAAGCGGGGGTCTCTGTCAGAGGGGGAGACCGCCCCTCGATCAAAGCCTCAACCGCCTCCCTGAGAAAGAAGCGGGTGGTTGTCCTTTGGCGAAATGTCACGTCGTCCACTGCGCCTCGGTAACGCAGGATTCCCTCCCGATCCACGACGAAAACATGCGGGGTTGTAACCGCTTCATAGAGGTCTGCCACGATATGTCCCGTGTCCATCAGCACCTTTCGTATGCCCCGGCTTCGAGCAACTTCCTCCACACTTCGAACGGGCTCGTTGTGATTGGCGGCGATGGAAAGCAATACCACCTCCCCGCCCCATGCCTTGAGCCAGGCGAGGATCAGAGCATCTGCCCGCGCAGAATGCGGACATTCGCACGACCAAAAATTGACAATGACGATTCTGCCGCGATAACCGCTCAACGTATGTAAATTGCCGTCGAGGTCGGGCAACTCGAAATCCAGGGCGGGTTGGTTGACTTGCATGGGAAGATTATAGCCTTAAAGGAAAAAAGGCGACAAAAATACAAAGGCGCGGAGAAAAATTTTGACTTCTTTACCCCTCTGGTACAATCTCCCCCATGAAAACATGGCAAGTTGTGCTTGGAGCGCTGATCAGCATCCTTTTCATTTGGCTGGCTTTGCGCGGTTTGCAATTGCGTGAGTTCCTGAACGCCGTCAGAGGAGCAAATTACTGGTGGCTGATTCCCGGCATTGCGGTATATTTTGCGGGCGTCTGGGTGCGGGCGTGGCGATGGCATTACTTGCTCGGTCCTGTCAAAAAGGTCCCCACAGTAACCATGTTTCCGATTACGACCATTGGATATATGGGCAACAATATTTATCCCGCCCGGGCTGGAGAAGTGTTGCGGGCGGTCGTGCTCAAACGCCGGGCAGGCGTTTCGGTTTCGGCGTCGCTGGCAACCATCATCGTCGAACGTATCTTCGACGGTGTGGTAATGCTGGGGTTTGTCTTCGTCAACCTGCCCGAACTTGCAAAACTGACCGGCGCCTCCGGTTTTGTCGGCAATATTCAACAAGCCGCCCTGATCGGTACGGGCGCCTTCCTCGGCGCGTTGGGCGTCTTTCTGATTGCCGCCATGTTTCCGCAAACGGCGGCAAAAGCAGGATTGCGCGGTATCCAACTCCTGATTCCTTCACGCCTGCATGGAAAGATCATCGGGATCATGAGCAAGTTTCTGGACGGTCTGGCATCCCTGCGTTCGCCATTCAACGTGTTGATGGTGTTCTTCACCTCGGTTCTCATCTGGTTGTTGGAAACGGGAAAATACTGGTTCGTGATGCACGCCTTCGATTTCAATGTCTCTTTCTTTGCATTGATGTTGATGAACGGTATCGTCAACCTGGCAACCACCATCCCCTCCGCGCCCGGTTATATCGGCACGTTCGACGCGCCCGGCATCGCCGTACTGACCGCCTATGGCGTGGAGCATTCGGTGGCCGCTGGCTATACGCTTGTTCTGCACGTTGCCTTGTGGGTTCCAATCACCCTTCTCGGCGCATATTACCTTGCCCGTGAAGGTATCCAATGGAACGACTCCCTGCGTGCGGAAACTGCAGATGTATGAAGCGGCGAACGAATCCATACAAGAGACCCGGCTGAGGAGTCCGGAAAGACAGGCTTCTACACTCGACATTCCATTCGTGGATGGAACTCATCCGGTTTGCCTTGCCTCTCGGTTATACTTGCAGGAAGGAGCCGATATGACGCCGCCCGAAGAAATCCCAAGCAGGAAAATAAGGGCGCTCATCGCCGATGACGTTCAGGAGACGCGCCGCAATACCCGCCTGATGCTGGCAGCCATAGAGCATGTGGAGGTGGTCGCCATTGCCTCGAACGGAAGGCAAGCCCTGCAACTTGCAAAGGAACACCAGCCGGACATCGTGCTTCTGGACATCAATATGCCCGAAATGGACGGGCTGACAGCATATCGGGAAATCCAAAAAATCCTGCCCGGCACGGGTTGCGTGATCATCTCCGCCGAAAAAGACACCACCACTCTGCGCGCCGCGATGACTCTCGGTGTGCAGGAATATCTTATCAAACCCTTTACGCTGGAGGAATTGGAAACCGCGGTCGCCCGGGTTCATGAACGGCTGGAACAGGCGCGCGAAAAATTCGCACAAGATACCCGGCTACGCAGACAGCGCGAGGCATTTCTCCAGCAATTGGCGGCAGAATACGCCAAAGCGCGCCGCACAGACGATCAAGCCGTTCGGGTCTTCGAATACCTCGCGGAAAATCCCCACTGCGAAATGCGCTGGCTTCAAAACCTGGCAATGATCTACATTGTGCGGAATATGTGGGGTAAACTCAAGGTCCTTGCCGAACAAATCGAGAACAGACACAAATAACCGTATCGCAAGACAAATTCCATCAGCACAACCCGGAGAATGAATGAAAATTGCAATCATCGGGGCAGGCTACGCCGGTCTTTCCGCCGCGTACGACCTGCGCAAAGCGGGACATGAAATCACCCTCTTCGAATCAGCCGATCATCCCGGCGGACTGGCAAGCGGCTTCAAGGAACCGCACTGGGATTGGTCGGTCGAAAAGTTCTATCATCATTGGTTCCAATCGGATTCATCCATGCTGGAGTTGATCGAGGAACTGGGTTGGATGGATCAGGTCATTTTTTCGCGTCCGTACACCGTGATGTTATACAAGGACAGGTTCTATCCCTTCGACTCGATCCTCCATGCGCTTCTTTTCCCCGGGCTTGGGTTTGGGCTCGACAAAATCCGCTTTGGCTTCGTCGGACTCTTTCTCCGCCTCACGAACAACTGGAAATTCCTCGAAAAAACAACCGCCGACAGGTGGATGATGAAGTGGGCAGGCAGGCGGGTATATGAGCAAATGTGGAAGCCTCTGCTGGTCGGAAAGTTCGGTCCGTTCTACAAGGATGTCAATATGGCGTGGATGTGGGCGCGCATCAAGGCGCGCACCACGCGTCTTGGCACGTTCGAGGGAGGCTTTCAACAGTTTGCAGATAGGTTCACGGAAAGACTGCGCGAACGGGGCGTGGGGATTCGGCTGGGGGTGAGGGTCGAGTCCATTCGGGAGGATCAGGCTCGGTTGTCGGTGCGAAGCGGGGGAAAATCCGAAGCGTTCGATCAGGTCCTTGTCACCACGTCGCCAAATCTGCTGGCAAAGATGTGTCCGAGTCTTCCGGAAAGTTATCTCAAGGGATTGCTCGAGTTGAAATCCATGGGCGCGGTGGTCATGGTGCTGTCGCTCGCACACCAACTATCCAGGGAGGGGTATTACTGGTTCAATCTGCCGAAGGAGGCGGGCTTCCCAATGCTGGCGCTGGTGGAGCATACGAACTTTGTTTCGAAGGAACATTTCGGCGGCGACCACATCGTGTACGCGGGCGATTATCTGGAGGAGAATCACGAATACTTCGCGCTGAGCGACGAGGAACTCTTGAATCGGTTTCTGCCCGCTTTCCAAAAGATCAACCCCGAATTCACGCGCGGCTGGATCAAAAAGGTTTGGGTGAACAAGACGAAGTATGCCCAACCCATTCCGCTGGTCAATCACTCGGCGAAGATCCCTGCCATTCAAACGCCCATCGCGGGCCTGTATTTTGCTTCGATGAGCCAGGTCTATCCGTGGGACCGCGGGACGAACTTCGCGGTGGAGATTGGACGGCGTGCGGCAAGGATGATGATGGAACAAGCCGGGCAAAGGGAGCAGAGAAAGCTTTTACCGTTTCCCGAACCACATGCGGGACAGAAGGTTGTCCTTGCGGATGAATTGATGGTACAGCGCCGCGCCGACATGCAGAACGATGAGCAGGACTAGCAGTGTCGAGACCAGCCCATGACCCATGCGCGGCGGGTACGCGAAGAAATCCGCAGGATAGGGAGCCGCACCGCTGAAAACGGCGGGCAGGTTTGCCTGTTGGAACATGCCCAGTCCGCTGACAGCCATGCCGATCAGCAGGAGGTAGAGAAGGAGGTGTACTGCCCTGGCAACGAAGTTCAGAAAGGCATTGCCGGCATCGGCGGGGGCAGGACGCTGGGTGGTGAAATACAAAATGATGCGGACAATCAGCAAAAGGGTGATGAAAATCCCAATATAGGCATGGGTTTGCAGCATGGACGGCTTTTGCGGGCTGTCAGCCGGTATGCCCGGCATGACGAACTTCCCCACACCAAGCATCATGACGACCAGCAAAAACATCAACCAATGCAGGGCAACGTGGACAGGGTGATAACGGGACGGTGCGCTTTCCTTTGACATATTCTTCTCCAAACAAAGTGAATTTCGACGAATTACCTTATGGACTACCCGGAAGCGCCTATATCTTACCGGAGCCCGGTGGAGAGAGCCTGCAGCAAATCGGCTGGGCAATCTCTAGGTGAACAGGGGAGGATGGAGTAAAATAATTTTACTACGCCTTAACCCGCCGAAATTCGACGGGTACCCGAAACTCAAGGAGATCACTTTCACATGTACCATACGCTTATCGTCGTAGGCAATGTCGGCAAGGATCCGGAAATGCGTTACACCCCTTCCGGGCAGGCGGTCACATCCTTCTCGGTCGCCACAAACCGCCAATATACGGGGAGCAACGGCGAGCAGGTTAAAGAGACCATCTGGTTTCGCGTGACTACATGGGGCAAGCAGGCAGAAGTCTGCAATCAATATGTCAAAAAAGGGATGAAGGTGCTCGTGGAAGGACGCCTCACTCCCGATAAAGCCACAGGCGGACCGCGGATCTGGACCAAACAGGACGGCTCCGCCGGCGCCTCCTTCGAAGTGACGGCTGGTACCGTCCGATTCTTATCTTCCCGCGGCGAAGGCGGTGACATGCCCATTCAAAGCGGCGGCTTCGAAAGCGCCGAAATGCCGCCGGAGGACGATATTCCCTTCTAGCCCTATCCGGCTGGGACAGGTTTCGGGTCTAATGAAACGGGGGTTCCGTTTGATTAGACCCGCTTTTTTAGCAAAGGCACACCATGACAATTCCCGCTCCTCAACAGTCCCCAATGGGTCCCCAAATCGAAATGACGGAAGGACTCAAGCCTCTCTACACCAATCTTGCGCGCATTGCACATTCTCCGGCAGACATCGTCATAGACTTCGCCCAGATTCTGCCCGGCGAGGGGAAAGCCGTTGTACAGGCGCGCGTTCTGATGACACCCCTGAGCGCCAAACTGCTCCTGCGCGCTCTTCAAGAGAATCTGGGGCGGTATGAAGCCGCATTTGGCGAGATTCACGTTCCGCACGGCAGTTCGCTGGCAGATACGCTCTTCAAGGGGCTTCAACCTCCCGATTCGCCCACCGGCAAAGAATAGAAAGAGAAGGCATGCATGCATAAACTGGAAAAAATCACGGAACAGATCCGCCAGAATTTCGAAACCCGCACAGCCATTCGGGATGAAGCGCTCAAACATGCCCGTCAGTTGACGCGCGCCTGTTCGCTCGCCATACGCGCCGTACATCGTAGCGAGTTCGAAACCATGGAGGGCTTTCTGGTGGAATCTCATACGCTGGCAAACAGACTGCGGAACGACCTCAAGGCGCATCCCGATCTGTATTACGCAGGTTACACCCAGGATGCTCTCAAGGAATTTGTCGAAGCAAACATCACCTGTGCGCTGATTCAAAACCAGGCGCTGCACACCCCGGAGGAACTCGGCGTTGAATACGCCACCTACCTGAATGGGCTGGCGGAGGTGGTGGGAGAATTGCGTCGGCGCATTCTCGACATCCTCCGCAGCGGTTATTCCCAGGAGGCGGAACGCCTGCTCAGTCAAATGGACGACATCTATTCGGTTCTCGTCACGATGGATTTTCCGGACGCGATCACAAACGGTCTCCGTCGGCAGACCGACATTGTCCGCAATCTCGTCGAAAAGACGCGCGGCGACGTGACGTTCAGTCTGCGCGGTGAAGACCTGACACAAGCCATCAGCAGGCTGAGCAGACAATTGAACGGCAACCAGGTGGAGGTGGGGGAAAGAAGCGGCGTGCCGCTCCGCTTGAACAACGAAGAAGATTAGCGAGATGGCGCGAGGCGGTCGCAAATTCCCGCTTATCGTCTATCAGCACCTGGTGAACCGGTGGTGGACTCCCATGTTCGCCATCGGTTTGGTGATGTTCGCGCTTGCCTATGAACAGTATACCCATCCAGTTTACAAGTTCATTGCCTGGCGCTGGCAGGCGTTTGCCGCTATCGGCGCGCTGGCAATCTTCAACGGGGTTTTCTTTTTTTTCATCAGGAAGATGGCATACATTCAGGCATTTCCCGGATACATCAAAATCGTCACGCCCTTTATGCGCGTGAATATCTCCTACAAAAGACTGCTCAAAACGACCATTGCCGAAATGAAACAGTTGTTCCCGCCCAAAAGCCTGTCCGGCTGGGTACGGGATATTTTTGCGCCGCTTGCCAGCCAGACCGCCATCATTTTGGAATTGAAATCCTATCCCGTTTCCCCGTTCGTATTGCGGATGTTCTTCTCGAGGTTCTTTTTCAAGGATAAGACGCCCCATTTTGTGATCCTGGTCAAGGATTGGATGGCGCTGAGCGCAGAGATTGACAGTTTTCGTACGGGGGAGGATTCGTATCCGAAACCGGCAAGGAGACGCGCCAACGATTCTCTGCTTTCGAGATTACCGAAGAAATGAGGCGCAGCGCTACGCGTCGTACTCTTTGCATGTTGTTCCCAGAGAAACCAAAATGAACGTGTATTTTGCCTGTTCGATCACCGGCGGACGCGAATTTGAGGCTGTGTATCAGGCAATTGTGGGCGCGTTGGCGGAGGAAGGTCACGAGGTGCTGACGGCTCATTTGGCTGAATCAGGCGTCGGTGAGGTCGAGGCGGTGGTTCATCCGGGCGAGGTGTATGCACGCGACACAGCGTGGATCCGCGCTTGTGATGTACTCGTGGCGGAGGTCAGCACACCCTCACACGGGGTGGGCTATGAGATTGGTTTCGCGCTGGGGGCTGGCAAACCCGTTCTGGCGGTATATCGGGAGGGGATCAAGGTCTCCAAGATGTTGACGGGAAACCCCGATTCGAATCTGACCGTCACGCCGTATCGGACATCCGGCGAGGCTGTCCGCATCGTTCGGGAGTTTCTCGAGCGAAATGCAGTCGGACAAGCCGGTCGTGAATAATGCCATATGTCACCAGGGATCGGTTACTTTTTACGATGGCGCAAGCGATGCTGCTGGGATATGATGAGAATGGAGACAACTCAAAGACACCTCCAAATGCTCCTCATTGTCTCCTCCTTTGGCGAAAGCCGCCGCCGGATAAATCCTCCGGCGGCGGCATTGCTTCACATGGTTGGGTACTTTCAAGCACAAAGATCGCTCATCCATGCGCCTCGCCCGTCACGATGGTTCGCAAAACGAAGCGGGAAGGCAGGTGTCATGTCGCAGGATGGACAAGGCATCTACTCCTGGAAGTCGTTGTGGGAGTCTTTCAGACACTCACTCAGCTCAATGACTTTTCTGGAACGTTCCCGACGGCGGTATGCAGTCCCGCCAGAGTGAGGCTGTAAACGACAATCCATAACGGCATGGTAGTGATGAGAAGTCTGTCCTCCTGTCCTGTCGAAATCCCACTGGTCAGAACTTGGACGAGCATGGCAAGGTACAGGATGGCGGCGATTTCCCTATTCGCGTTGTACCTGGAAGAACAAATATAATAGATCACGAGCGGAGCCATCAAAACGTGAAGATATGCCGCAGCGGCGTTGAAAGCCATCGCGAATTCCCGCGTGCGATTGCCTTCGCCCAGCGTAAAGAAGGAACCCGTCCATAAGTTATCGTCTATGATGTGCCGGCGGAAGGTCAGGGCGGTCAGTCGTTTGTTTTCCCAAAGGTAGGATAACTGACGCTGGAGGGTCCAATTGTCAATCAGCGCCGTAGTTTCACGCCATTCGGTTCCTTCTGCCTGCATGTATACGTCTGCCACGAAATAATCCTTGAAGGTGAATGTGCCGATGCCGGAGACGGTCGGTTTACCGGTGGCGATGAAAGACAGGATGAGTTGGATCCAGATTGGGATGAATATAAGTACAAGGGTGCCTGCCTGCTTGCGGCGCGGTTCATCCCTCTCGCGGAGGAAAATATACCCTACAAGCAGAACAAGGTGAACGAGGTAGATCGGCTTGGTTACCGTTGCAAGAACCAGTGCAAACAGAGCGTGACGGATGCGGCCTTTCGAGTTCCGGGTCAACAACCAGCAGAAAATCGAAATCAACAAAAAATTCATGGACTCGGTCATCCCGTGAAACGTCAGAATGAGAGGCGATGGGTGCGAGTAAAAAATTCCCGCGCCCAAGATCGCCACCGGCGTGGATTTCAACGTATTCCGCAAAGTCAAATAGAGAAAGGCACCGCTTGCCAGCCACATCAAAAACTGACTGAACCACAGCACGCTTTCGGCATCGCCGCCAAAAAGCGTTCGCGCCAGCCCCAGCCACAACGGATACAACCACGGACGATTCCCAATCATGTCGTTGTCGTCCCGTCCGAACAACCACTCCCCCGCCGCGCGGTAGGTGACCGAGTCGTTCGCCCACCAGAAATACCGCTCGGGTTGGTCAATGTTCACCTTGCTTCCCTCGAGCCCGGTCAGATAGTAGGCCCATTGAAAGTAATAGAGAACGGCAACTGCCAAAATGATGCCGAATCCCAGCGCGCTATCCTTTTGCCGGTCAGACATATGGAGGGATGTTTTCAGCAATCGCCGCATATCACAGATCCGTCAGTTTCATCAACAAGTCCAGGGTTTGTTTTAATTGGTCGCGCCGGTCAAGGTGTTTGAGAAGATATGCGCGGGCATTTTGTCCCAATTTCCGTACGCGCTCCGGTTGTTTTGAGAGTTCCAGAATGGTTGCCGCGAGAACGGCATCGTTGCCCGGTTCGACAAAGACGCCGCCTTCTGAAGCCTCGATCAATTGCCGCGACACCCCGTCAATGACCAACAGGGTGGCGCGTCCAGCCGCCATATAATCAAAAACCTTGTTCGGGTAGGTGGTGCGGAACATCGGGATATCCTGCAAAATGGCGAGGCACACATCCGCTGCGGCAACGACGCGCGGCATGTCCCTTTTGGGACGAACACCTGCGAAGATGACATTCGACAGACCCATGCGTCGGGCTTCGGCTTCCAAACGCGGTCGTTCCTTTCCATCGCCGAACAGGACGAAACGAATCTTCTCCTCGACCTTCAGACGGTTTGCGGCGCGCAGAAGCGTGTCAATATCGTTTGCCTGTCCCAGCGCGCCCGCATACAATACGACAAACTGATCCTGCAAGCCCAGCTCGACGCGAAGCGACGAGCCATCCACCGCCGGATGGAACATGCTCACGTCTGCGCCATACGCAATATACGTCACCTTTTGCGCAGGAACGCCTTTGGCAATCATATATTCGCGGTAGGCGGGTGAATTCACCAAAATGTGCGTTGCGCGCGCGTAGAGAAATCGTTCGAGCCCGCGCGCCAAAGCAATGATTGCCGGATTTTTCAACACCCCCATGCCCACACCGAATTCGGGCCACAGATCGCGCACTTCGAGCAGGAACGGTTTCCGCCGCATCCACGCCACGAGCCATGCCGAGAACGCCTGGAAGATGGGCGGTGTCGTACCCATGACCAGGTCAACATGGGAGATCTGCAAAGCCGTCCAGATGGAACTGAACATGAAACTAAAAAACGAAATCACGCGCCATGCATAACTGCGATGCAAGGCGGGGTAGATGTACGTGCGCAGAACGCGTACACCGTCAAAGTTCTGCTCGGCATAGATGCCCTTGCGCTCTACCGTGCGCTGACCGGTCTGATAATTCAGGTCGCTGGCGACAATGATCAGTTCATGCCCAAACGGTTGTAAAAACTTTGCCATTTCGAAATGACGGGTATGTCCCGGTTCATCGGGCGACACAAAAGCTTGATTGATAAGCAGAATACGCATTGCGAGGATTATAGCATTGGGATATATGAACCCGCTTCAGGCAGACCAATTCAAAAAAGACTTCCGAAATCTTTGAGACTTCGGAAGTCTACCTGTCAAACCAGCATCCTGACGGGATTTTCCAGGAACTCCGCCAGTTTCTGCATGAACTGCGCCGCTTCCGCTCCGTCGCTGACGCGGTGGTCAACCGAGATGGTCGCTTTCATGCGCCAGCCAATTTTGATTTCACCGTTTTCGACAACAGGCGTCTCTTTTGCCGAGCCAATCGCCAAAATGGCGGCTTCGGGCGGGTTGATGATGGCGATGAATTCTTCCACGTCGTACATGCCGAGGTTGGAGGTGGAAAAGGTCGAGCCTTCCACATCCTCCGGCTTGACCTTGCCTTCGCGCGCCCGCGCCGCCATTGCCTTGATCTCGCCTGAGATCTGGCGCAGGGGCTTCGCATCCGCATCCCTCACGACGACGGTCATCAGCCCGCCGGGGACAGTCACCGCCACGCCGACGTTGACGTGACCGAACTGGATGATTTCATTTCCCCTGATGGTCGCGTTGAGGTTGAGGAATTGACGCAACACCAGCGCCACCGCCTTGACGATGAAATCGTTGACCGAGAGTTTTTCATGATCGGGCAAAAAGGCGTTGGCTTGCTTGCGGATGTCCATCAGCGCGCCCATTTTGAACTCGTGCGTGACGTAGAAGTGCGGAACGGTCTGTTTCGATTCCACGAGGCGGCGTCCGATTGCCTGACGGAGTTTGGTGGCGGGGATGGTTTTGTCTTCGGTGGAGGTTGATAATTGGTAACTGGGAATTGGGCTCGCAGGCGGAACACTGGTCACTGGTGACCGATTACTGGTCAGTGCGGCTTCCACATCTTTCCGAACCACGCGCCCGCCAGGTCCCGTGCCTTGGATCGAAGCGAGATTGATGTTGTTGTCGCGGGCGATTTTGCGCGCCAGCGGGGAGGCTTTGATAACGGACGGCTGACCGCTGACAGGGGACGATGATTCAGCGGGGGCAACTGCCTGAGTTGTGGGAGCAGGCGTCGGCTTAGCGGGAAGCGGCTTTTCATCCGCAACTTTTTTGCTGCTCACTGATGACTGATCACTGACGATTTCGCCTTTCACCCCCACCACCGCAATCGGCGCGTTGACGGGAACAACCGTCCCCTGCTCGACGATGTGCTGCAACACCACCCCGCTGGCAGGAGATTCGACTTCCACAGTGGCTTTGTCGGTTTCGATTTCGGCGAGCACGTCGCCTTTGTTGATTTCTTCGCCCACCTGCTTCACCCAGCGGACGAGCATTCCCTCCGCCATGTCGAAGCCGAGTTTGGGCATGTTGATGGTTTCAGCCATTATTTCAACACCTCCTTTGCCGCGGCGATAATGTCTGGCACTTGCGGGAGGGCGGCTTGTTCGAGCGTGCGGTTGTAGGGCAGCGGCACTTCTTTTTGCGCCACGCGCAGAATGGGCGCGTCCACGTAGTCGAAGGCTTCCTCGTAGATGCGGCTGACGACTTCAGCGCCGACGCCGTAGGACTTCCAGCCTTCTTCGACGACGATGGCGCGGTTGGTCTTCTTGAACGACTCGAGCACAGGTTCCATATCGAGCGGACGAAGGGTGCGCAAGTCTACGATTTCAGCCTGAATGCCTTCCTTCGCCAGTTCATCGGCGGCTTTCATCGAGAGTTCAAGCCCTTTGCAGTAGGTGACGATCGTCAGGTCGCTGCCCTCGCGCTGGACTTTGGATTTGCCGATGGGGATGAGGTACTCGCCTTCCGGCACTTCGCCGCGCACCTGGTACATGGTGGCGTGTTCGATGAACAGAATCGGGTCGTTCGACCGAATGGCAGATTTCAGCAACCCTTTGGCGTCTTCGGGTGTGCCGGGGCTGACGACTTTCAAGCCGGGGAAGTGCGCAAAGATCGCGTCGGGCGTTTGGGAGTGCGTTGCGCCGAGCTGGCGTCCGCCGCCGCCGACGGCGCGGATGACCAGCGGCAGGGTGAACTGTCCGCCGAACATGTAGCGCAGTTTCGCGGCTTGATTGACGATGTAATCCATCGCCGAGAAGGCGAAGTTGATGGTCATCAATTCCGCGATGGGGCGCTGACCGACCATCGCCGCGCCGATCGCCGCGCCGAGGATGGCGTTTTCGGCAATGGGCGTATCCTTCACACGGTCTGCGCCGTACTTGTCATAAAAGCCTTTGGTGACGGCATACGTGCCGCCCCACACGCCGACCTCCTCGCCGAGAATAAAGACGGCGGGGTCGCGGTCCATTTCTTCCATCAGGGCTTGCGAGATTGCCTCGCGCATGGTGATTTTGGGCATGATAACTCCAGTGTTCAGTGATCAAGTGTTCAGTAATCAGTCATCAGTGTGTGACACTGAAAACTGATCACTGATAACTGATGACCGATTATTCCGCATACACATCCGTAAACAACTCTTCCAGCGCGGGCTCGGGGCTGGTTTCGGCAAATTCCACCGCCTTCTGCACTTCCTCCTCCACGCGCGCTTCGATTTCATCCAGCGCCTTGCGGGTGGCGATTTTATGATCGAGCAGGTACTTGTTGAAGATGCCGATGGGGTCGTTCTCCTGCCACTGCTTGACTTCTTCCGCCTTGCGATAACGCTCGGGATCGCCCATCGAGTGCCCGCGGAAGCGGTAGGTGTTCACCTCGAGGAAATACGGCTGACTCTCCTGGCGGACGTAGGCAATCGCCTCCTTCGCCGCCTCATAGACCGCCATCACGTCCATGCCATTGACTGCCGCATTCTTCATCCCGTAGCCTTCGGCTTTCTGGCGGATCTCATCCACCGCCGAAGCGCGCTCAACGGACGTACCCATGCCGTACTGGTTGTTCTCGCACACCCACAACACACGCAGTCCCCAGACCTTGGAGAGATTCAATCCCTCATGAAAATAACCGATGTTGGTTGCGCCGTCGCCGAACATGCAGATGGTCACGTTATCATTGCCTGCGTACTGGTCGCCGAGCGCCAGTCCCGCCGCGATGGGCAGGTGACCGCCCACAATGGCGTGCCCGCCCCACATGTTCTTTTCCACGCTTGCCATGTGCATCGAACCGCCCTTGCCCTTCGACATACCCGTCGCCTTGCCGAGCAGTTCCGCCATCACCTCGTCGGCGGAGATGGCACAGTTCAACGCCACGCCGTGATCGCGGTAGGCGGTGATGACGCGGTCGCGCGGTTCGCGCGCCGCAATCAACCCCGTCGAAACGGCTTCCTGCCCGATGTAGAGGTGCATAAAGCCGCCGATCTTGCCCGCCTGATACAGTTCCGCGCCGCGCTCTTCCACGCGGCGAATCAACACCATCTGGTAATACAAATCGAGTAGCTGCTCTTTCTTCATCGTTGCTCCAAAATAAAATAATGGCTGGATACAGGCAAAATACATGGCGCACGAAGCGCCACGGTGTACTCTCACTCCAAGGCGGGCATTATATCAGAGATTTTCCGTCCGGTTTTCTCTCAAATCCTATCCTCTTTAAAGTACAATAGGCACATGTCCTGGCTGACTGGCGGCAAACAAGCGGAAGCAAAACGTCTCGTCGCTCAACTGGCTGATTCAGCAACGCGTGAACGGGTCATACAGGACTTGATTCGACTCGACACAGACGCCCTGCCTGCGCTCCTCGAAGCGCTTCAAACCCGTGACCTGAACCTGCTCGCCATCTATGAGCAGACTCTTGCCCGAATCCCCTCCGCCTCACCCGAACTCGTCAAACTGCTCGCCACAGCCCATCCCATCCTGCGCGCCCGCGCCGCAGATGTGCTTGGGCTTCGCAAAGACAGGTCTGCCGTGCCTGCCCTTTTGGATGCGCTCAAAGGCGAGTTTTATACGGTGCGGGCACGTGCCGCCCTTGCGCTCGCGCGCATCGGCGATAAGGGAGCAATTCCTGTACTGTTGAATACCCTCAAAGACCCCGAAAGTGACGTTCGGATTGCCGCCTGTTTGGGGCTGGGTATGTTCAAAGACCCCTCCGCCTTCGATGAAATTGCCAATCTCCTGCTCGATGACCCGAAGATCGAAGTGCGCCAGGCGGCGGCAAAGGCGCTGGGAAGCACGCGGCATCCCGCCGCCCTTCTCTTCCTGATGGAAGCCCTGCACGACTCATACTGGTGGTATGAGCGCGAATCCGCCGCCGGCGACCTGCTGACCGCCATCGAAAACATGGGCGCCGCCGCCGTCGAACCGCTGATTGACGCCCTGAAAGACAGAGAGGGCGCTGTCCGCAAATTCGCCGCGACGCTGCTCGGCGGCATCGGCGACCCGCGCGCCATCGAGCCGCTGGGCATGGCGCTCTACGACCTGCATCACGATGTGGGAAAGGCGTCGGCGGAGGCGCTGGCTCGGTTCGGCGCGGCAAGTTTCGAGGTCCTGGTGGAGGCGCTGGAACATCCCGAGATGTGGATCCGCATCCATTCGGTGGACGTCCTGCCAAAGGTCAAGGAACCGCGCGTCGCGCTCGTCCTGCTGGAGATGCTGAAGGACCCGGAACGGGAGGTGAAGAAGCACGTCATCGAAGCGATGGGGAAGCTAAAGGACGGGCGCACCCTGCCCGCCCTGCAGGAGATCGTGACGAACCGCGCCGACCGGGAATTGGCTGCCCTCGCCAAACAAGCCATACGAGATTTCACCACCCCGTCTTGACCTTGAATCAAAATTGATGTAAATTAGACAGAAACAGTCCGAATACCAGGAGGTGTGCTGTGTTTGTGTCAAGGCTTCTTCGATGGAGTGGTCTGTCGCTGTTGCTTGGCGGATTGCTTTCCTCCCTCTTCTGGATATTTCATCCCGAAGAGCATCTGCTTCTGGAAAACCCCGGCGCATACCAGGCGGAACACCTTTTGGGCTTTGTGGGTTACATGCTGTTCACGTTGGGAATTTTCGGCTTATACGCCAGGCTCGCTGAAAACGCCCGCTGGATCGGGTTTGCCGGTTTTATCGTGGTGACGTTGTGCATGTTCGTTTTGATCGGTGTCAATACGATTGACACCTTCATCTGGCCCTCCATTGCGCAAATACAGCCGGAATTGATTCTCTCAACCGATGGGGAGTTCAATGAGACTTCCCTGCCCTTCGCAAAAAGCATTTCTCTCGTTATTCCGGCGTCAATCATTGCGATTGTCGGCATGATTTTTCTCGGTGTGGCGATCTGGAGGAGCGGCATCTTTCCGCGCTGGGCGGGCGTCCTGCTCATCGTTTCGTCGGCGTTGTTTTATATCGGACCCGGCTTTGTTCCTCACGAACAGTTACTGATTAATCTGCTTGTGTTCGGTCCGTTCATTGCGGCAACCACCTGGCTCGGAATCGGCATGGTACGGCAATAAGTGAAGAAGATCCACCTCCTGCTGAGCGTGCAATCCATTGTGGCGGTTTTGGTTTCACTCAACCGCCTCGGCGCGTGGACTTTGGGTTACGTCCTGCCGAACGAATTTCTCCGCTGGGTGGATTTCAACAACATGCTCGTCCTGCCGCTCGTCAGTTTGACGGCGCTGTATCTCCTCAAGAAAACGATCGAACACGATTCACCCGCGCGTGAGGGACGCGCGCATATGGCGTGGAATCTGGTCTTCATCGTCGGCTTGTATCTCACCGCCGCGAGTTACGGCGACCATGAAGTGACCAATTACCTGCACGTCCGCTTTTGTCTCGACGACCCAAACAGCGACCTGTGCCGCATCGTCATCTTCAACGACGACGAGTTCAGTCATTGGGTGTTCTTCACGGGGTTCATCATGGTCAACGCCGCGATCCTGTTGTTACAGAATGTGTTCCCCCACCGCGAAAATCTTTCGGGCGTGGACGTTGGATTACTGTTATTGAACTCCCTGTTTCTGGGCGCGGGCGTGCTTGCGAATCTCGGCTTTGAAGAGATTGGCTTGGACTTGTACGTCGTCGCGTTGCTCGCGGGCGTTTCGGCATTCCTACTCTGGAGGCGCGGCAGACAGCCGATGTTCATCTATTACACGTCCGCGTATTGGCTGGGATTGATCGGTAGTTTGATCGCACAGGCAATCCGGTAAATTGTTTTATTTTTTGAAAGGAAGCGGCGGCAGGCAGCAAACGATCGAACTCGTGTCGGCGTTTACCAGCGCATCGGCTTCCGCCTGACGGATACA
>JACAET010000046.1 GCA_013388685.1 Chloroflexota bacterium
CCCCCCCCCCCCCCCCCCCCCCCCCCCCCCCCCCCCCCCCCCCCCCCCCCCCCCCCCCCCCCCCCCCCAGAATTTAAATTTTTTTTGGAGGTCCTATATTGCTCTTGAAAATCTATCACGATTGTAAAGATTTCGCACAATGGTCAACCGTACCGCCAGGCTATGCCTGGCTCCGCAGGGCCGACCAAAGGTCGGCGGTACACTCACCTCTTGGGTTTGCGGCCGGAGGCCGCGCTATGGACTTACAAACAAAGTTAACCGATTGGGAAACCCTGTGCTGCGCCTATGCGCGGGCCAGCCGCGGCAAGCGCGGCCGCGCCCCGGCGGCGCATTTTGAACTCTGCCTGGCCGATCACCTGCTCGAGTTGCAATCTGAACTCGAGCAAAAGACCTATCAGCCAGGGCAGTACCACAGTTTTTACATTCACGAACCCAAGAAGCGCCTGATTTCGGCCGCCCCCTTCCGCGACCGCGTGGTGCATCATGCGCTGTGCAGCATCACGGTGCCGTATTTCGAGCGCCTCTTCATTGGGGATAGTTACGCCAACCGCGTCGGCAAAGGCACCCACCGCGCCCTCGACCGCGCCCAACAGTTTGCCCGCCGCTTCAAGTATGTCCTGCAATGCGACGTGCGCCAGTTTTTCCCCAGCATAGACCATGCCATTTTGCAGCGTACTCTTCGGAGCATGTTACCCGATGACAGCCTGGCCTGGCTCATCGAGCGCATCCTGCAAAGCGGCCAGGGCGTGCTGGCCGGAGAATACGACATGGTGTATTTCCCCGGGGATGACCTCTTCGCCGCAAGCCGCCCGCGCGGCCTGCCCATCGGCAACCTCACCTCGCAGTGGTGGGCAAATTGCTATCTCAATCCCTTCGATCAGTTTGTCAAACGTCAACTTGCCTGCCGCGGCTACGTGCGCTATGTGGACGATTTTCTCCTCTTCAGCGATAGCAAACGCCAACTGATGGAATGGCGCGCCGCGGTCATCGAGCGGCTGGCGAGCCTGCGCTTGACCCTGCACGAAGAACGCGCCTATCCCTATCCGGTGAGCGAGGGCATTCCTTTTCTGGGCTTTCGGGTTTTCCCCGACCACCGCCGTTTGAAAGCGCGCAAGGGCTTTGCCTTTCGGCGCAAGTTGCGCCATTTGGTGAAAACAGGCGATGAAGAGAAAATCAAGGCTTCGGTGCAAGGCTGGCTGAATCACGTCCGCTACGCCGATACGTACCACCTGCGGGCTTCTGTGTTGGCCGAAGTCGGCTTATTGGCAGAGGAGAGACGATGAGCGAAGAGATGGTCATTTTCACCCGCACATACGATTTGATTACCTGGCTCCTGCCGCTGACCGATAATTTTCCGCGCAGCCAAAGGTTTGTGATCACCCAGCGCTTGCACGATGCGGTGCTGAATTTTCAAGAGTTGATTATCGAAGCCAATGCCCGGCGCGGCGCAGCGCGTCTGGAGAAATTGCAGGCGGCAGATGCAGAACTGCTCAAATTGCGGCTCTACCTGCGTCTGTGTGAACGCTGGCGATGGCTGAGCAAGGGGCAATACCGTCATGTTTCGACCATGATCGCCGAGATCGGCAAGTTGCTCGGCGGCTGGCTCAAAGCGACATCTTAACGCTTCGTGCGTGCGATGTAGGGCGCATCCAAATGGCAACCGTGTGGTACGCGGCGGTTCGTTCATCAACAATCGCAGGAACGCGCGCTGTGCCTACCGCAACAGGAACGATCCGAACAACCTCAACAGGAATCAGGGTTTTCGGGTGGTTGTCTCCCACATCTTTTTCCGCATTGCTCTGTTGCAAGATGTCATTGCGAGCCGCCGACGGTCGAGTAGTCGCGCAGCAGCGTATCGAGACCAGGCGGCGAAGCAATCTCCTCGTTGGCAGGGAGACTGCTTCGCTCGGCTCGATACGCAAAGAACGCTACTCGACCATCGCTCGCAGTGACAGACTTTGAGTGTGTTTGCACCAGAGCATTTCCGCATAGATTTGTGCGCCGGAAATCCAGCGCGGCTACGGCTGTGCTGGCGAGGCATAAAAGATGGCTGGATGCTGTCCTGGCTGGGCGTTCCCGCTTCCCCCTCTCCCTTTGGGAGAGGGTCGGGGTGAGGGGCGCTCAGGCAAATATAAAAGAGACTCACGCCTTGGATGGCCTGTTCCTCCCGGCGTGAGTCGCCCTTTTTTCCTTCTCCCCTTTGTGCTCCTTTGTGCCCTTTGTGGTGTTAAAATTGCCTGCGTCGCATAGGCCCTCATGCCTCGGCGCAGTGCTTTCGCTTTTGATTCCAAAAAATCCTTTCTCGCCCTTCGTGTTAAAATCCCCTCCGTGAAAACCTCCGACTTCGACTATCACCTCCCCGAATCCCTCATCGCGCAGACACCCGTTGAGCCGCGCGACTCATCCCGCCTCCTTGTGCTAAACCGTGACACGGGAACACTGGAACACCGCCTCTTCCGTGACGTGGGGGACTACCTCCGCCCAAACGATCTCCTCGTCCTCAACCAGACGCGTGTCATTCCTGCCCGCCTCTTCGCCCGCAAAGAAACCGGCGGGCGTGTCGAACTGCTCCTCCTGCGCCGGTGGGACGAGGTCACATGGGAGACGCTGGTGGGCGGCAAGGGTCTGCATGCAGGCAAAAAAATAAAGGTGGAAGAAGGACCCGTTGCCGAAATCCTGGATGTGCTGAACGGGTCAGAACGCCTCATCCGCTTCTCCGAACCCATCGAGCCCTACTTCCCCAAAGTGGGGCATGTGCCGCTCCCGCCTTACATCCATGAGGAGTTGAACGACCCCGAGCGTTACCAGACCGTCTACGCCCGCGAGCCCGGCTCCGCCGCCGCCCCGACGGCTGGATTGCACTTCACCCCGCGTTTGCTGGAGGAGTTGCAGGTCAAGGGTGTGAAAGTTGCTTATGTAATCCTGCATGTTGGGCTGGATACCTTCGCCCCCGTCACCGAGGAAAACCCCGAGGAGCACAAAATCCACACTGAATGGTGTGAACTTTCTCAGGAGACCGCCGATCTCATCAACCAGACGCGTGCGGCAGGTGGACGAATTATCGCCGTCGGCACAACATCTGTGCGAACACTTGAAACCGCCGCCAATTACCAATTACCCATTACTCCTTTCACGGGTCCAACCTCGCTCTTCATCCTCCCCGGCTACCCGTTCAAACTCGTGGACGCGATGATCACCAATTTCCACTTACCAAAGTCCACGCTGCTGATGCTGGTCAGCGCGTTCGCGGGGCGGGAGAGAATCCTCGAAACGTATCAAATCGCCCTCCGTGAGGGCTATCGCTTCTACTCCTTCGGCGACGCGATGTTGATTCTATAGGCAGGTAGCCCCGTAACCCGTAAACGCGTACACCCGTATACAGGTAACTTGAAACTTGATCCCGAAACACTTGACACTGGAACACCTGAATGCCGAAATCATCGCCTGCCGAAAATGTCCGCGCCTCGTCGCGTGGCGCGAGGAAGTGGCGCGGACGAAGCGCAGGGCGTATCAGGATCAGGAATATTGGGGCAAACCGGTGCCGGGATTTGGCGACCCGAATGCGCGCGTCCTTGTAGTGGGACTCGCCCCCGGCGCGCACGGCTCCAACCGCACGGGACGCCAGTTCACGGGCGACGCGTCGGGCGATTTTTTATTCCCGGCGCTGTACCGGGCTGGGTTCGCGAACCAGCCGTCGGCGGAGTCGCGAAGCGATGGTCTTCTCCTGAAGGACATGTACATCACCGCCTCCGGTCGCTGCGCGCCGCCGGGCAACAAGCCGAGTCCCGAAGAGTTGAACAATTGCCAGCCATACCTCGAGAGGGAATTGGAAATCCTTCGCCCCAAAGTCATCGTTTGCCTTGGTCGGATAGCTTTTGAGAGGATTCTAAAAATATATTCCGTTCGAAATTCCGCCTGGAAGTTTGGTCATGCGGCGCTGTATCGGCTGGAAAACGGAATTTGGATTTTGTGTTCCTATCACCCCAGCCAGCAAAACACGCTGACCGGCAAACTGACCGCGGGGATGTTCGACGATATTTGGAAGAAAGCCAAAACTTTGATCGGATGAAAACACTTAAACGCGTCCTTCTTGGACTTTTGGTTGTTGCCGCGATTCTGACGGTTGGATTCGTCCTGTGGGCGTCCTCCGCCGCCCAACCGACCGATGCCGCCCTGCAGGCATTGAAATCGGACAAGCGCGTGAGCGTCAGGCAGGAGGAGGGGTTCATCGCCTTTTCGCCTCCCGCTGAGACGCCCACCGCCGGTTTCATTTTTTACCCCGGCGGGCGTGTGGACTACCGCGCGTACGCGCCCGTTTTGCGGATGATTGCCGAGCGGGGCTGTTTCGTGGCGCTTGTGAAAGTCAACCTCAACCTGGCGTTCTTCGAGATCAACGCCGCGGACGATGTGATCTTGGCTCATCCAGAGGTCGCCCGCTGGGCGGTCGGCGGACATTCCCTGGGCGGGGTGGCGGCGGCTGGTTATGCTTCGGCTCACCCGCAGGCGGTGGACGGGGTGGTTTTCTGGGCATCCTACCCGGCGGATGACTCGCTCAAAGGGTTGGGTATCCCCGTATTGTCCGTTTACGGGTCCAATGACGGATTATCAACGCCGCAACTGATCGAGGCATCCAAAACCTTATTGCCCCCAGATGCGATATTTTTCCTTGTTGAAGGCGGTAACCATGCCCAATTCGGCGCGTATGGTTTTCAAAGCGGGGACGGTGTTGCCGCCATTCCTGCCGAAACGCAATGGACACAAGTGTCCGAAGTCACTGCGATATTTTTAGGAGCCTTGAGGGAAAGGTGAAACCCCCATTGATCGTGCCCGGCTTGTCGGCGCCGGACTTCGAATTGACCGACGTGAACGGAAACCTGATCCGCCTGTCTGATTTTCGCGGGAAAAAGCCGGTTGTGCTTGCCTTCCTGCGCGGGTTCATGTGACCGCACTGCCGCGCGCAGTTGGCGCGCCTGCGGGACGATTATCAGCGATTTGTGGGGCGCAATACGGAGATCCTGGCGGTGGGACCGAATTCCCCCGCGGCGTTCGAGCAATACTGGCAGAACGAACGGATTCCCTTCATCGGTCTGCCTGACCCCAACCACAAAGTTGCGCGGATGTATCGTCAGGAGGTCAATCTCTTTAAGATGGGGCGCATGCCGCTGAACTGCGTGATTGACAGGAACGGATACATTCGTTTTGCCCATTATGGCGCGTCCATGCGCGATATCCCTTCGAACGAAGACTTGTTTGGCGTAATAGACGAGTTGAACAAGTTGTCCTCTTAACATGACGCTTGGTCGAATTGCCCTTCTTGGTTCTGGTGAAACATCGCTGGCTGGTGGGCGCCTCTTTGAGGCGCTTGCGAAAGAAATCCAAGAACCTCTCCGTATTGCCCTTCTTGAAACCCCGGCGGGCTTCGAATTGAATTCCGCGCAGGTTGTCGGGCGTGTGGGCGATTTCATGAAGAACCGCCTGCAGAATTACAGACCAATCGTGGATGTCATCCCCGCGCGTAAAAAAGGGAGCGCCTTCAGCCCGGATGACGCGGAGATTCTCAAGCCGCTTCTCTACGCCAATATGATTTTCATGGGACCCGGCAGTCCGACCTATGCCATCCGTCACCTGAAGGATTCGCTCGCCTGGGACATCCTGCGCGCCCGCCACCGCCTTGGCGCCTCGTTGATTTTTGCCTCTGCCGCCACGATTTCTGTGGGCGCTCACGCCCTGCCCGTCTATGAAATTTACAAGGTTGGGCAGGATGTCCATGCGGTGGATGGGCTGGACTTCTTTGCCGATTTCGGCTTGCACCTCTCCTTCATTCCGCATTGGAACAATGCCGAGGGCGGCGTGGACCTCGATACCAGCCGCTGTTTTGTCGGCATGGAACGTTTTGCCGAATGGTGCAACCTGGTCCCGCTGGAAAACACCACCCTCGGCTTGGATGAACACACCGGTCTCATCCTGGATTTGGAGAAAGGCACATGCGAAGTCAGCGGTGTGAGCTCTGTCTCCATCGTTCGTGCGTGCGACCCGGAGATCTATCCTGCCGGCTCCACCTTCCCGTTGGCGGAACTTGGCGCTTACAAGATTCCCGATCCGCTGGAAAGCGGTCTCGCACCGCAGATCTGGGAAATGGTCGTCAACGCCCCGCCGCTCGAAGATGCCAAACCTCCCCAGGCGGTGATTCACCTGGCTGAACAGCGTCTTGCCGCGCGTGTGGAGAAGAACTGGCCGGAGTCCGACCGTCTGCGCGAGGAGATCAAAACGCTGGGATGGATAGTCCAGGATGGAAAAGACGGTTACACCCTCGTCAAAAACTGACGTTTCTTCCACCTGCCCTGGGCGGGTCGAACGCCGCTTCCTTGTGCTGGAGCGCGCAGAATACCCAATCGCCAGGCAAAGACCAACGTTTCCGACTCTTTCACCGCCCTCCAACAAAGTGGGATAAAATACACGCGCAGGTTCGACAAGGAGTTGCTCATGCGCGCAGTAGACATCATCATCAAAAAACGCGATCGAGGCGAACTCACGCGTGACGAGATCGAATTCTTTGTCAAGGGTTTTGCGGCGGGGGATATTGCCGATTATCAGGCATCCGCCTTTGCAATGGCGGTCGTGCTGAACGGGATGACGCCGCGCGAAACGACCGACCTTACACTTGCGATGGCTCATTCCGGTCATATGCTGGATTTGAGCGATGTGGTTGACCTCGCCGTGGACAAACATTCCTCCGGCGGGGTGGGCGATAAGACCACGCTGGTTGTGCTTCCCATTGCGGCGGCGTGCGGTTTGCCCGTTGGCAAAATGTCCGGTCGCGGCTTGGGCTTCAGCGGCGGCACGCTCGATAAAATGGAGTCCATTCCAGGCTACCGGGTGGATTTAACGACCGAAGAATTCAAAAGACAACTCAGAGAAAAGGGGATTGTACTGACGGGTCAATCGCTCGACCTGGCGCCTGCCGACGGCAAACTCTATGCCCTGCGTGACGTAACCGGTACAGTGGATTCCATACCGTTGATCGCCTCCTCTATCATGTGCAAGAAACTGGCGGCAGGGGCGCAGGCAATCGTCCTGGACGTGAAGGTTGGTCTTGGCGCATTCATGAAAACGCTCGATAAAGCCCGAGAACTGGCAATTCTTATGGTGGATATTGGGAAACTGGCGGGACGCGAGGTGGTGGCGCTGCTTTCGGATATGAATCAGCCCCTGGGATGCGCCGTCGGCAACGCCCTGGAGGTGATTGAAGCCATCGAAACACTCAAGGGCGGCGGACCGATGGATTTCCGCGAACATTGCCTGCAGGTTTCCGCGCACATGCTTTTTCTTGGCCGACGCGCCAAAGACTTGACCGAAGGACGTTCCCTGGCGGAACGATCCATCGCGAATGGCTCGGCATTCGAAAAATTCCGCCTCCTGGTGCAGGCGCAGGGCGGGGACGTGTCCTATGTGGACGACCCAGCCAGGTTTCCACGCGCGAACTATATCGAGACGGTCAGGTCGCCTCGAAGCGGTTTCATTTCACAGGTCCAGGCAAGAAGCGTGGGCGAGGCGGCAGTGACATTGGGGGCTGGGCGCGCAAAAAAGTCCGATCCCGTGGATCACGCCGTTGGCATTGTCGTTCACAAGAAAGTGGGCGATTGGGTCGAACAGGACGAGGCATTATTTACCGTTCACGCCAACGACCCATCCAAGCTTTTCGAAGCGCGCCGGGCGATTCTCGCCGCGCACGCTTTTAGCGAAACCGTCGTCGCTCCATTGCCGCTGTTTTACGCCTGAAAAGGTGCGTTATAATAGCAATAAGGAGCACAGCGATTCATGGCAAAAGTTTCACTTCGGGCGTATAACCGGGAAATCGAAGCAATGATCGACCGGGGGCATTTGGATGAAGCGGTTGCGCATTGCCAGCATATCCTGAAGATATACCCCAAGCATCTTGAAACCTACCGCCTGCTGGGGAAGGCATACCTGGAAGCCAGGCGTCATAACGAGGCGGCAGATATCTTTTTGCGTGTTCTGAATGCGGAACCCAGCGATTTCGTCGCCCACGTTGGCATGAGCATCATTCGCGACGAACAGAACAAACTCGACGACGCCATCTGGCACATGGAACGCGCCTACGAAGTGCAGTCTGCCAACCCTGCCATTCAGGATGAATTGCGAAGGCTCTACGGACGCCGCGACGGAATCCAGCCCCCGCGCATCCGGATGACGCGCGGCGCTTTGGCGCATATGTATATGCGCGGCGAACTCTTTCCTCAGGCGATCTCCGAATGCAGAAGCATTCTCGCAGAGGATCAGGGACGCACCGACATGCAGACTGTACTGGCGAAGGCGTATTACCGGAGCGGTCAGAAAAAGGACGCCGCTGATGCGGCTTCGAGCGTCATAAAACGATTTCCCTTCTGCCTCGATGCCAACCTGATCCTGGCAGAACTCCTCAGCGTCGACCGCCCCGAGAGCGCCCAACCCTATCGCCAGCGCGTCATTGAACTGGATCCTTACGCCGCACAGGCGGAGGGAAGCATGTTCCTGGCAAAAGAAGTCAGCGACGCGGCAGTCTCCATCGAACACTTGGATTGGAGCGGACAGCCCGTTGGAATGTCTGCAGATTGGGCGGCTGAACGCGCCATTGGATTGAAAAGCGGCATAGGCGGGACCGACGAACAACCGAACTGGCTGAAGGAATCATTTCCCGCTGAACCCTCCTCGCCTCTTTCCGCCCCGACGTTTGAATCTGCCCCGGGCGACTCTTCCACGCCGGCTCGCTCCTCCGAAGAGGACATCCCCGACTTTCTACGCGCTGCCGGTTGGGGCGTTTCCACCGGCGCGTTCGACGAAAGCAAATCTTCCGGCATGTTCGAGGAAGAACCCGCCGTCCAACCCATTGCTCAGGGCGACCTGCCCGATTGGGTCAAAGCCATGGCGCCTCCCGACGCCTTACAGCCTGCGGAAGAAACGGAAGAGGAAATTCCCGATTGGATCAATAAAATCGGAACCGAATCATTTCCTGTTGCTTCCACCGGCGCCTCGTCTGAACCCCAGCCTGATTGGTTGCGCGGACTGAGCGAATCCGCACCCATATCCGACGATCAACCGGACTGGATGAAAGATTTTGGCGCTCAACCGCAGGCGGCTTCCACCACCGAAGAACAACCCGACTGGCTGAGAAGTTTCGGTGAGGAAGAACGCCCCGCCGCTCAGCCTTCAGATGAACAACCGGATTGGTTGAAAGCGCTCGGCGAAGAACACCCGCCCGCCGCTCCACAGCCTACAGAAGAGCAATTGGAATGGCTGCGCGGGACGGGCAAAGAAACGCCCCCCCCTCCCGTCCCCTCCTCCACCATCGAGACGGGGCGCCTGGGAACCAGCGAAGAAGAGCGGGATGATTCCTTTGCATGGCTGGAAAACCTGGCGGCGAAACAAGGCGCGACCGAAGGCTTGTTGACCAAACCGGAGGAACGCCCGAGCGAAGAGCCCGAATGGGTAAAACAGGCAAAGGGTTTGAGTCGACCGCCCGAACAAACCCTTGGGGAAATTTCACAACCCCCTGACCGCGCGCCAACGCCCGGCAAGAGCGAGCAGGAGATTGACGATGCCCTGGCATGGTTTGAAAGCCTGGCGGCAAGACAGGGCGCGACCGAAGGCTTGTTGACCAAGCCGGAGGAGCGCCGTGAAGAAGAACCGGAATGGGTGAAACAGGCACAAAGCTCAGGCGCAGGACAACCGTCCATTCCGCAGGCGCAGGTTGAGCCGGTTCTGGCGGCTGACGAAACGCCTTCCGAATCCGGGATGGCCGTCTCGCCTCAACTTGCCGACAAAACGGAAGGTCCGGGCAGAAGCGGGCAGGAAATTGACGATGCCCTGGCATGGTTTGAAAGCCTTGCTGTTCGCCAGGGCGCGACCGAAGGTTTATTGACCAAACCGGAGGAACGCCGTGAAGAGGAACCGGAATGGGTCAAACAGGTAAAACAAGCCGGTGCGGAGGAACAACCTTCCAAACACATCGAACTTACCCCCGAACCGGTCCCGGATACCGACGTATCTTCCTGGCTGAAAAGTTTGGATGAAGAGAGCGTTGAACCGCACATCGCTGCAGCGGAGGAGGATATGCCTGCGTGGCTAAACTCGCTCGATACGGCGGAGGAAACGCCGGTTGCCGCCGATGATCTTCCCGCTTGGATGAGCGACATGAGCGAAGCGGAAGCCCCGGTTGAGGAGGCGGTTATCCCCGAGGAAAAAACCGCCATCCCAACGGTTCCACAGGTTCCCACCGCCGCACCTGAAGAACTTCCGGACTGGCTCAGCGATCTAAAGGAAGACGAACAGGCGCCCCCGATCCTGCCCGTCTCTGACGATCTGCCCGCTTGGATGCGCGACGCAACCGGCGAATTGGTCGTCGAACCGACCAAGATCGAGCCGACCCGCGCAACGGATTGGATGCCTGTGACTGGAGAGGAGCCGCTTTCACAACCGTCTCCGGCCGCGCCGCCGCCCGCCGCAAAATCCACGCCGGAACCCGGCGCCGTTTCCGAGCGGGAAAAGGCGAAGAAAGCCTCGCCGCGCAAAGAAAAAGCCAAGCCGGCGGCTTCCCTCGAACCGTACCAGGAACCTATGACCGTCAAAGGAACCGGCATGTTGACCCTGCCCGGCGATCCGATCCTCGGGTTGGCGCGCAATGAACTCTCGCGCAGCAACATCCCCGGCGCGCTCGACGCCTACGGCAAACTCATCAAAAAGGGGCGTTACCTCGAGGAGGTCATTTTCGATTTGCGCGAAGCGCTGTATCGCTATCCGGTGGAAGTAAGCATCTGGCAGACGCTCGGCGACGCCTATATGCGCGCCAATCAGTTGCAGGATGCCCTGGACGCGTATACCAAAGCGGAAGAATTGTTACGATAGACAATAAACCTGACAGGTCTTCATGGAAAGGTTTTGCCTGGTGAACACAGGAGGAGAACCTGTCGGGTTTTCATATTAATTTCGGAGGAACTCTGTGGAAAGATCGCTCGTATTAGTGAAACCCGATGGCGTACAACGCGGTTTGATTGGCGAAGCCATAACCCGTTTCGAACGCCGCGGACTGCGGCTCGTCGGGGCTAAATTCATGCAGGTCGGTTTGGAACTGGCAAAGGCACATTATGCCGAACACGAAGGCAAGCCCTTTTACGACGGACTGATTGCCTACATCACTTCCGCGCCCGTGATGGCAATGGTTTGGGAGGGACCGAACGCGGTTGCCGCCATCCGCCAGACCGTCGGCTCTACCAAACCCGTCGAAGCCGCGCCGGGCACCCTTCGCCATGATTTTGCCCTCGAAGTGGGGCGTAATCTCATCCACGCTTCCGACAAACCCGAAACCGGCGCGCGTGAGAGCGCCTTATGGTTCAAGCCGGAGGAGTTGGTGGATTGGAAACGCGAAGTGGACAGGTGGATATTCGAGAAGTAATTTGTACTGCATGTTGCGCTGTTTGTAACGTCCTGTCGGTTGTCAGATCGGCGGGGCGTTTTGTTTTGGAAATAAAACTCCCGCCCGTTCCAGTAACCCAAAAGCGACCGTCCAGGCGGAAAGCGCATCAGACTAGCGACGATGAGACCATAAGACTACAAGACTATTGGACTCTCAACAACACTTTCCCATCGCTCCACAACTCTTCCAAATCGTAATACTCTCGCATATCGGGTGAAAACAGGTGCACCACCACATCGCCAAAATCCATCACCAGCCAGCCTTCGCGTGCCTGACCTTCCACGCGCCCCCTTTTTTTGTACTGCGACTTGGTCGCTTCCAAAACGCCCTTGGCGAGCGCTTCGAGCATGCGGTCGCTGGTCCCGTTGCAAAGGATGAAATAATCGGTAAACGAGGCAACCTCCTTGATATCGAGAAGCAAAATATCTTCCCCCTTTTTATCCTCCAGGGCTTCGATGATGATGTGCGCAAGTTCGAGAGCGTTCAGGTTTCACCTCTATGTTTGCAGCGAGATCTCAAGTCGTCACTGCGATTTTAACGGCGCGGAAAACAGTTTGGTGTAAATCGAACCGTCCGGTTTCAATTCGCTTTGATACAGATGAACCGAGTTTACCCTTGTCGTGCCTAGGGAGTCAATCTTCGTCTCTCCTAGCGCCTTGCGGAGACGTTGTTGTTCCCCTAAAGAAACATAGTCTCTCACGCGTCCCACGGTAAGATGCGGCGAAAACGGACGTCCATCCGGTGAGTAGCCCAATTGCGCGCATCCGGTTTCGATCCCGCGCCGGAGCGCCCCCAACGCCGCCGGAGCCTGGACACCCACCCAAAGCACGCGCGCCCGCCTCAGATCCGGGAAGACACCGAATCCGCCGATCGAAATATCGAAAGGGGAAGTGGTGCCTGCCTGCTGGACGATTGCCTGGCTCAACGAAGCCACATGGGCAGGGGGAATATCGCCAATAAACTTCAGGGTCAGGTGTATCTTGTCAGCCGGCACCCAACGAACCGAGTTGCCGAGGGACGTTTGCAACCCCTCCATATTTTGCCGGATGGCGCGCTGGAGGTTCGCAGGAATATCCAACGCAATGAACACTCTGAGCAGGCTCATGAGATCAAGAGGCGGTTCCCAGAATGCGTTCGACCGCATCCCTCAATTCCTGAAAACCGACCGGTTTGGTCAGGTAGGACGACGCGCCCGCCTCCATGCCGTTCTTGATATCGGCTGGCATACTCTTGGCGGTAACGATGATGACCGGAATCTGTGCCAGATCGGGGTCGCGCCGCATCTGGCGCAGAATTTCGAGCCCCGACACTTCCGGCATCATGATATCCAGAAGGACGAGATCCGGCTTGTCGGCAGTCATCATGGAAATGGCCGGAGCGCTTTTGGATGTCTTGATCACCCGAAAGCCGCTGATCCGCATCATTTCGGCGAACAATTCGGCGGCGTCTTCTTCGTCTTCGACGATCAATACGGTCTTTTGGTTCATGCAAAAGTAACGATAGCATAAAGGGGATGTATGCGCAAGAGGGGCGGGATTGCGCTTGCGTGGCATTTGTTTTGTTCCGATCCCCTGCCTGGGTTGCGGTAGAATAGGCGTATGAACACACACAAAGGCCGTCTGTTGATCGTGGAGGATGTTCAGGACATCCTGATCCTCCTGACCGAAACGTTGAGATTCAAGGGCTATGAGGTGATAACAGCCACCAACGGGGAGGAGGCGCTTGCAATGATTGCCCGAGAGCGCCCGGCTCTCATCATTACCGACATCCTCATGCCGAAAATGGACGGATTTAGTCTGGTGCATCGCCTGCGGCTGAATCCCGCCACGCGTGACATTCCGGTGGTGTTTCTTTCCGCCACTTACATTGCGCCCGAAGACAAGGAATTTGCGCTGACCATTGGTGTCACCCGTTTCCTCGAAAAACCGGTGGATTGGGACGAATTCTTTCCGCTGATTGACGAGCTGGTCGAAGGCAAGGCTCCCTCCGCTCAACCGCTGAACGAACTGGATTTCTACGAGGGATACAAGAAACGCCTGGAAATAAAACTCAAACACAAGAACACCCAGATCACGCGCGATCAGCATTTGCTCGAGACTCTCCAGGATCCGCAAAAACAGGCGTTCAAGACGTCCATGCAGGTTGCGATCCGTGAACGGGAGGAGATTCAAAACCTGCTGGATGAGATACGCGAAAAGATCGAAAACCTCACCGGCAAACATTAATCCGCCGCGACAGTAAGCCGCTTTTGGGGGCGGTTGACCTCCGTCAACGCGTATGCGGCAATTCCGAAGGCGATTGCCGCGTTGAAGGATGTCTTCTGTCCGTACATGGGGATGTGGAAAATGCCATCGCACAAATCCAGCAGAGCGGGGTCCACGCCGGTTACTTCGTTGCCGACGATCAGAACCGTATCGCCCTTCAAGCCTTTTCCCTTGGGAAGCGGAACCGCCCTGTCATCGTCCTCCAGCGCGTAGAGTTGCCAGCCCGCTTTTTTCAGCCCCCTGGCAAGCGTGACTGCATCCCTATGATGGGACCACGGAACCGACCCCTCCGCGCCGAGGGAAGTTTTGGTAACCGCTTCGTTTTCGGGGGTTGGGCTGATGCCGCATAAAAAGACATGCTCGAAGCCGAAGCCGTCGGCTGTGCGTACGATGGATCCCACATTCCACGCCGAGCGGATGTTATCAAGCAGAACGGCGCGCCTTCGGCTTGGTCGTTTTTGCGGAAACCGGGCGCGAGAGGCACGGGGATGTGTTCCGGCGGCGGGAACGGTATGGGGTTCGGGATTCAGGCTTCGGCTGAGAAGGAGGCGGGTTTCTCCCAGGCAGGCGGGACAGCGCGCGCCGTGGGGATGTCGGGCTGCAAGCGGGTAGCGCAGTCCGCAAGAGCGGCATTTTCTGATTTCATAGCGTTCGATTGGCATACGGGGGATTATACATGCTACAATTTACGCATGCATCGCGTGGTTCCTGAGTTGATTCTGGAAAATTATCGTACAGGCAGGTTTTCGGGCGGGTTCCCGGCGGTGGGGATGTTCCTCGACCTTTCGGGTTTTTCGAAGATGACCGATGCCCTGATGCAGCATGGACAGCATGGCGCGGAGGTGCTTGCCGGTTTGATGCACGGGGTTTTCGACCCTCTTGTCCGGAGCATTTTCGAGTATGGCGGGCGTATTGTCAGTTTTGCGGGGGATGGCATCATGGCGTTGTTTCCCATTGACGGCGACGAGCGTGACATGGCTTTGAGGGCGCTCGCTTCGGCCTGGACGATACAGCGGCGGCTGACGGAAAATCCGCACCGGGATACGGTGTACGGCAGGTTCTCCTTTTCGGTAAAGATCGGTCTGACCGTCGGGTTTGTCTCCTGGCGTATTTTGCGTTCGAGCGGCGGCAATCAAGCGACCTATTATTTTCGCGGTTCGGCGGTGGACGACGCCGCAGCGGCTGAGCATCAAGCCGGCGCAGGCGAGATCGTGTTAACCGCTCACTTGCATGCGGTGATCGGTGACGCCGTTCAAACGTTTCCGCAGGGTTCCTTTTGGAGGTTTGTGCGGTTTCTTGGCGAGATTCCCGGCACAACTGCCTGCTTCCTTCCGTCTGTGGATGTGGCGTCCTCGAAGGTGTTCATGCCGGAAACCGTGATCGTTCACGATATTCGCGGCGAGTTCCGTCAAATCGTCAACCTGTTCATGCGCATCCCCGACTTGCCCGATGAAAAACTGGAGGAATTCATCAATTCGGTGTTTGTCCTGCGTAAGCAATATGGGGGACTGCTCACGCGTCTTGATTTCGGCGACAAGGGCTGTAATCTTCTGATGCTGTGGGGCGCGCCGGTCGCCTATGAAAACGACATTGGGCGCGCCCTCAATTTTGTGCTCGATCTTCAAGCGCGCGTGGATTTTCCGATTACGGTCGGCGTCACCTATTACATTGCTCACGCCGGCTATCTTGGAAGCGAAATGTGCGAGGACTATACCTGTTACGGGTGGGGGGTAAACCTGGCTTCCCGCTTCATGATGAGCGCTCAAACCGGGCACATCTGGGTGGATGAACGCGTGGCGCGCCGCGTGTCGCAATCGTTCGATATCGAATATATTGGCTCGCAATCGTTCAAGGGCTTTGCCGCCGCGCAAAAGGTATATCGCCTGCTTCGCCGCAAACAGAACGTGGACGCGGTTTATCAGGGTGAAATGGTGGGGCGGCAGGCTGAACTCAGCCGGCTCGTGGAGTTCGTTGAACCGCTTTGGCGCGGCAAATTCTCCGGCGTGGTGGGCGTGGCGGGCGATGCGGGCATTGGCAAGGGACGCCTGATCCATGCCTTTCGAACGTCTCCCCTCTTTATGGAACGTGCGGCGCTATGGGCTGTCTGCCAAGCCGATCAAATCCTGCGTCAGTCCTTCAACCCGCTGCGCCGGTGGCTTTATCGTTATTTCGGTTTTCTCGCGGATCAATCTTTGGAAGAACGAAAAGCCATCTTCGACCAAAAAATAGACCAATTACTCGCTTCCCTGCCGGACCCCGAGCTTGCGCGCGAACTCAATCGGATGCGCTCCATCTTGGGGGCTCTCCTGGACCTGAACTGGGCAAATTCGCTCTATGAGCAATTGGACGCCGAAGGCAGATACAACAACACCTTTATCGCTCTGATCGCGCTGATCAAGGCGGAGAGCCTGCGTCAGCCGGTGCTGTTATTCGTGGACGATCTTCATTTTGTGGATCTCGATACGATCACGTTTTTATCCCAATTGAAACGATCCCTGTCCACCGCCGAAAATTACCCCGTGGCTATCGTTCTTGCTTATCGAAAGACCGGCACGGATTTCAAAACTGGCGACGATCTTTCCGACCTCACGATCGAATTACAGGGGATTTCGGAAGACGATATTGCCCACCTGGTGGAGATTGTCCTGGGCGGACCCGCCTCTCCGGTCTTGATCGAATTGGTTGCCTCTCGTTCCGAAGGGAATCCATATTTTGCCGAGCAGATCATCCGCTATTTACAGCAGGAACAACTGCTGGAAATGAGCAACGCCGGCTGGCAACAGGCGCGGCGCGGGCGTTTTTCCGTTCTGCCGGAGGACATTAGTGCCCTGTTGATTGCACGCCTCGACCAGCTAAAGCAGGAAGTCAAGATTGCCGTGCAGACCGCCTCTGTCCTTGGGCGTGAATTTGAAGTGCAGGTGCTGGCATACATGCTCGGTTCGGAGGTTGACACGGAAGAATGTGTCGCAGAGGCGGAAAAAGCCGTCATCTGGCTGCCGCTGCGGGAAATGCGCTATATCTTCTACCATGCGCTTTTGCGCGACGCGGCGTACTCCATGCAGATGCGCGCCCGGCGTCAGGAACTTCATGCCCTGGCTTTTACTGCGCTGGAAAAGGTGTACGCAGACGGTTTGGAAAATCGCTACGCGGAACTCGCCTATCATGCCGAACATGGCGACTTGCGCGAAAAGGCTCAGGAATACTACACCTTGGCGGGCAGGCGCTCTGTGCGTTTGTATCGCAACAGCGAGGCGCTGGACTATATCAATCGGGCGCTTGCCTACACCTCCTTTGAGGATATTCCCGCGCGGTTCGATCTGGTGCTGGAACGTGTAGAACTCTATTCACGCATCGGCAAACGCGACCTTCAACTCCGCGATATCGAACTTCTGGAAGGGTGGGGCAGGGAAGCGAACAATGGCGATTGGATTGGTCAGGCTCTGGTACTGCGTTCACTTTACTATCACACCACAGGGCAATTCCTCGAAACGGTGGAATGCACGCAGGAGGCGAAGGGATACGTGTCTGTGGAAAGGTTCCCGGAACAGGCTGTAAAAATCTATAACCTGAGCGCCTCCTCTCTTCTGCGCCTGGGCAGAACCGAGGAAGCCACGCGGCAGGCTTTGACGGGGCTTGCCCTTGCCCGATCGTTGAGACGCACGGCAGATGAAGCGCGCATGCTCAATGTGATGGGCTTGATCGCCCTCGAGCAAAAGGATCCCGGCATGGCGCATCAATACCTCGAGACCAGTCTGATACTTGCGCGGGAAATCAAGGATCGCCGCCTCGAGTCCTATACGATCAACAACCTTGCCCTTTCAGAGGGGGCGGTCAGGGGAAATTACGTTCTGGCTGGAGAGTACTATCTGCGGGCGTACACGATCGCCCAAGAGATTGGTGATCGTTATCAGGAGGGAATTGTGTTGACCAATCTTGGGTTTGTGGCAGGAATGCGGGGCGACCTTTCAACGGCGTTCCAGTATTACGAGCAATCCCTGGTGGTGGCGCGCGAAGTGGGTAACCTGAATCTGGAAACCTATACGCTCATCAACCTGAGCGCCATTTCATGTGTCACCCATGAACCTGAACGTTCGGTTGAATTGGCGGAAAAAGCCCTCGAAATTTCACGCAGAGTCGGCGACCTTTCCGCCCAAGCTTGGGCGCATTTGTATATTGGACATGCGCTCACAGCCATGAAAAAATACCCCCAGGCGCGTGAGGCATTCAACCTCTCGGCGAATATCCGCGCGGAATTGGGTCAGCCGTCCCTCTCGATGGAACCGCTTGCCGGGTTGGTCGAAGCGTCTGCTCATGCCGGCGACCTTTCCGCCGCGTGGCAATACGCTGAGCGCATCCTTGCGTATTTGGAGGGAGGCGGCACCCTGGAGGGCACCGACGAACCTCTCAGGGTCTACTATGCCTGTTATGCATTTCTTGCAAGACAGCGCGATCCGCGCGCCGGGCGCGTATTGCAATCGGCAATGCAATTACTGGACGCGCAGGCGTCGAAATTTCGAGATGCAGAGTCGCGCAGATTATTTATCGAAAACTTTCCGTGGCGAAAGGCTCTGTTCGACGCCGCGCGAGAATCTCGGGAATCCTAGGGAGGCGAGGAGCCGATGGCGGGATCTCCGTTGATCAACTCAAAGGTGTCGTCGGCATCAACCGTGCCTTTGAACACATAGGGCTCTCCCTTATTCGTGACACCGTCGAAGATGACAATTTTCTTGCCTGCCTTCCGCAGGGCGTTTGCGCCCGGAAGTTTCACCCGATAGCGCTGCTTAATGTAATCGCCGCCCTTCTTTCTGATGGCAAAGTTGTTGTGCCAGACGATTTGAGAAGTCTCCTCATCATCTGTGACGGTGGACGGAAGTCCCGCCAGATCGAGAATTTCTACGATAAATTCATCCGTTCCCGGGTCTACAATCTCAATGTCAACTTCCTTATTCTGTTTGACCTTGTATTTTTTGTCCTTTTTCCCAGCATTTCCCACGATAATTTTCTTGTAAGCCATTTCTCTGCTCCTTTATTGTTAATGATTATAACTCCGATATGAACTATATTATTTTCAACAAACCCTATGGCGTCCTGTCTCAGTTCACGGATGAAGGCACGGGGCATGCCACGTTGAAGAATTTCATTGACGTGCCGGGCGTCTATGCGGCGGGACGTCTCGATCGAGACAGCGAGGGGTTGTTACTGCTGACGGACGACGGTGGTCTGATCCGGCGTCTGACCGATCCCGGTCATCGTATCGAAAAAACTTATTGGGTCATGGTAGAGGGCGATCCGACACCGGAAAGACTTCTGCATCTCGAGTGCGGAGTTGACCTCAAAGGCTATCGGACTCTTCCCGCCAAAGCCCGCCTCATTCCCGCCCCGGAACTGCCTCCGCGTCCCAAGCCTGTCACTCCGCATGGTCCGACAGCATGGATTGAGATCAAACTGCGGGAGGGCAAAAAACGCCAGATACGCCATATGACAGCGGCAGTGGGTTTGCCCGCTTTGCGGTTGATACGGATTGCCATTGGAGAAATTACCCTCGGAGATTTACCGCCCGGTGCCTGGCGTGTCTTGACCCCGGACGAATTGCGCTTCATCCATCGCCGGCGACACTCACCCGATAAACAGCGTTGACTCGTCTGCTGAAGTGTGCAAAAATGCAGACGATCTCGATTTTGTCCTTTTGCCTGAAGGATGTTGTGAAGAAAATCTGGAAGAACATCATTCCATACTCGTTACAATCACCCTGTCGTCTGTTGGAAGCGGTTGATATACTCGAGTGTGAATAATTTCACAAATTGGAAAGATTTAATATGAGCGAAATACGAATTGATGCCCTTCTTCCTCAGGAAATGGCAACCCGGGCTGAGTATTTGGGTGTGCGCAAAGCGGAGATGCCCTTCCTGAAAATGTTCATGCTGGCTGTGCTGGCGGGCGCGTTCATTTCCCTGGGCGCGATCTTTGCCACCACGGTCGGCGCGGGAAGCATTTCCATTACAGCCTCCGGCGGCGAAACGGCTTTCACAACCGGCTTCCCCTATGGGTTTAACAGGCTTCTGATTGGCTTGGTATTCTGCCTGGGACTTATCCTGGTGGTGGTGGGCGGCGCCGAACTGTTCACCGGAAACAACTTGATCGTGATGGCATGGGCAAGTGGAAAAGTGAAAGGGCGCGCCCTTCTGCTGAACTGGCTTGTGGTCTACCTCGGGAATTTTTTGGGTGCCATGGGTACGGTCGTCTTGATGTTCTTCTCGAAGCAATATCTCTTTGGGTCCAATTCTGTGGGCATCGCCGCATTGCGAATTGCGGTGGCGAAGGTGGAGTTTACCTTCTTGCAGGCGGTTGCCCTGGGCATCTTATGCAATGCGCTGGTTTGCCTGGCGGTCTGGTTGACTTTCAGCGCGCGCAGTACGTTGGATAAAATTGCCGCCATCATTTTTCCGATTACCGCATTTGTCGCGGCGGGTTTTGAACACAGTATTGCCAATATGTATTTCATACCTTACGCCTTGTTCATAAAACACTTCGATCGTGAATTTACCGCCCTGGTAGGCGACAAGGTCGCCCATCTCGATAAATTGACCTGGGAATCGTTCGTTTTCAACAATCTCATTCCGGTGACCATAGGGAACATCATTGGCGGCGCTGTTCTCGTTGCCGCCATTTATTGGGCGATCTTCCTCCGCCCCTCCGACGGTTGAAATGTCGTCTAAGGAGCCTGAAATGAAAGCATATGTCTTGATCAAGATTCGCGCCGGCGAAGTGAAGGATGTAGTACGCCAATTGCGAAAACTGGAAAATGTCATCGAAGCGCATATGACATTCGGTCCGTATGACGCCGTGGCGGTCATCACATCTTCCGATATCAGCGGGCTGGGGTCGCTGATTGCCTCGTCCATTCAGCCGATCCCCGGCGTCGAACAAACGCTGACCTGCATCGCAGTGGACGTGTAGTTGGATTGAGTTACAAAAAACGGACAACCGTCTCGAATAGAGGCGGTTGTCCGTTGTCTTTGCGTATTTGCAATGGTCTTTTGCTTGTGGGGCGCGATTCTCGTCCCGCCCGGAGGAACAACCTGCCCCTTCGTCCGCCGCGCAGTCTTATGGAAGTCTGTATTTGAGGATGCGGTTATTTCCCGCATCCGTCACCCAGACAAACCCCAAACGGTCAATCGCGACGCCCGCCGCAAGGCCGATCTCTTCCGCGCCGCTTCCAAAATCTCCCCATGTGCGGACGGGTTGACCGTCTGCAGTGAATTCGATGATGCGATACCCTTCCGGGTCGGTGATGAAGACGTGCTCGTCCAATCCGACGGCAATGAAGGGCTTGTTGTCCAGTGATTGCCCGAACCAGCCGTTGACATCCCACTGCAGAGACGGGAAGTAGAATCTGCCGTCCTCCGACGGGGTGAATGCCTGCACGCGCTGGTTCCAGGTGTCGGTGACATAGACGGTTCCGCTCGGGGCGATGGCAATGCCGACCGGTTCGTCGAATTGACCGGGGTCGAATCCGGCTGACCCAAATTCCGTGAGGTAATTCCCCTCGCTGTCGAACACGACAATTCGTTTGTTGCCCGTGTCTGCCACCAGCACATTGCCCTTTGCGTCCACCGCAATGCCGCGTGGACCCCAGAAAGAGGTCGCGGAGGATGCGTCTCCGGGAATCGGCTGACCGTATTGTCCCCACATCTTTACCGGCGTCAGATCCCTTGTGAATTTCTGAATACGGTGATTCCACGTATCGCTGACATACACCGAACCGTCGGGACCAACCGCCACCCCCCAGGGTTCGTTGAATTTGCCGATGGGAGCGTCGCTTGTGAAGGCATCGGCAAAACCGCCCACTTGCTGAAGCAGGCTTCCATCCGAAGCAATGTGCAGGATGCGATGATTGCGCGAGTCGGCGATGTACAGATCCGCCTGAAGGCCGACGGCGATGGCGCGCGGCGCGTTCAAGCCGGACGGGTATCGTTCGCTTCCGAAAATATTATCCGCAGGAAGGACCAGCGTCTTATCTTTGAGCGGGTCTTCTACCGCCGCTGTTTCCGTGGGTCCCACGCCGTAATTCCATATTTGCGAGGCAATGTCTTTTCGCAAAAACAATTTCATCTGGTCGGCGGGACTCCACGTCGTCAATGTCATGGACGAATTGCCGGTCGCCTGTGCGTATTTGGTGTAATCGCGGTCGAACCAGATGTCGAAGATGCCCTCGCGAATGGCGGGATTGGTGACGGCGGTCAGCACACGTTCCCGGTTGAGGTTGAAATAATCCTGGTTGGGCCACCACATGCGAATATAGTTGAATTCATAGAACTCGTTTCCCAAAGCGGGATAGATCTTGTCGAAATTTTTCTGGTCAACGATGACCGCCGTCGCCTCCCGCAGGGAACGCGTGGGTTGATCGAAGGAGCGCAGGGCGGTGTAATCGCGCAAATACCAGACGAAGGGCCAGGAGACGCCGGTATCCGGCTGGCTGGCGTCATAGGCAATAATGGCGTTTAACCCTCCGGTTGTGCGTTTGGAAATTTCCTCCACCTGTTTCATCACATCCTTGATACCGGTCGCGCCGTGGGCGTAGACAAGATATTCCGTCGCGTCGTCGTAAAAAATATAACTGGCGCGAAAGGCTGTCCTTCCCGTCTGAACGGCGAGCAGGGCGAAGGCGGTCAATGTCGCAAAACCGACAAAGACACCATCCCGCGACCGCCGGGAAAGATATATCATTCCGGCGATGCAGGCGGTCATGGCGCTCAACGCCGCCGCAAAACGGATGGCGTACGGTGCTAGGTTGGTCTGTGCCTCCGGCATCGAAGCGTACGTCATGAGCGTTGCGCCCTGAATGAGCATGGCAAATGCGGCAACAACAGTCAGGATGAACAGCAGGACGACGCCCAACCCGGCAAACTCTTCTTTCATCAAATGAACCAGCAACGCCCCCGTGAGAATCATGATGACGAGCGGAAACAGAAACTCCGAAGTCGCATGCAGTTGGTCAAGCGTCGCCCCTTGAAACGGCGGGTTTGCGCCAAACAGGGATCGGACAACGTGAAACGCACCGACCAGAAATACAGCCAGCAGAGAAAAGGACAGCGCCGTCTTTTGCCACGACATCCCGTCAGACAACCGCTCTGCAACCTCCTCGATGATCTGTCCGAGCCCCCAGCCGGTCAACAGCACCATGGGCCATGCCATGTGATAAGTCAGCCAGGGCATGCGCTCGCCCGCAATGGTAAATGCCACAACGCTCGTCGCCACCCAATAGACCATCAGACTGAAGAACATTCTGAAACGGGATTCGTCGAGACTTGCAGTTGCGGACGGTTCCCCCGCCTCCTCCCTCGGGACGGCTGCTCCTCGTCTGGAGAGTCTTTTCACCCCCAAGCCGATTGCCGCCAAAACCCCGATGGCGGTCAGGAACTCGTACATGGGAATTTGCACGAGAATGTAGTAATACTCCGGCTGACTGCCGCGCTCCACACCCTGCTGTTCGATCCAATACGCCAGCGAGCCAAGCAGACCGGTAAAGAAACCGGGCGCGTTCGTAAAGACGGTGGTGTACAGAATGGTGAAGGGAAGCCAGAACGTCAGCGCATACTTCCACCACTCGCGGTTCCAAAACAGACCGACAGCAACGGCAAGGGCAAAAAACGCCGCAGTAAACAGCCCGATCACCGTCACCGAATGCGTATCGAGCGCCGTCACAGAAGCCGCGCTGGTCGGGATGACCACATTGAGCCGCGTTTTCAGCCATTCGAGCGGAAAGGCAACCAGCATCGGCAGGACGAAACTCATCAGCAGGACGATCAAATCGAAGGAGCGTTCCTTGAGCAGGTTGTTCCAGCCATACCCGGCGAGCAGGACGATTGCGGCGCCGAGAAGCACCAAAGCCGCGGCGATGAAAAAGATGGTTGAAACAGAGACGGAAACCGGCGCAGCGGGAAGCGCTGGTCCCGTGATGGGGTTTGCCGGGGCGGCGGTCTCGGTACTGCTGATCAGCTCGCCGTGACGGTTGACATATCCAATTCCCGCGCCGATGCCCGCCAGCAAAACTGCCGCCGCCAGCAGGATGATAAAGAGGTTGTAGAGATTGCCGCGCCCCTGCCATTTCTGTCCTGTTATGCGGACAATCAGGTAGACGCCCAGAAAAATCAGCGCCTGCGCAGTGTAGATGAAGGCGGTCTCCTTTGCCGTGAAGTGCAGGACGGTTGCCGCGGTGACAAAGTACAGGTATCGTTTTTCTCCGCTTTCGATGTAGCGCAGGATGGCATACAACAGCAGGATGCCCGAAAGCCCCACAAAGGCTTCATTGCGCACGTAGCGCCCGTAGTAGAGCATGTAGGGCGATATGACCATCAGGAACGCGGCAACGATCGCGCCCCATTTACCGAGGTAGGCGCGCCAATACCAGACCATCCAGACGGTGGCGATGCTGAACAGCACGGCGGGGATGCGGGCGGTGAAATCCGAAACGCCGAACAGGAAATAGGTCAATGCAATGATGTGGAACTGGAACGGTCCGTGCATCATGGGGGTGTGCTGGTAGCCCTGACCCCGATAGAGAAGCCAGGAGAAGTAAGTGTGCAGGCTTTCGTCGTGGCTCATGACGCGCGTGCCGAGGTCGTAAAAACGGGTGACGAGCGCCAGGAGCATGATCCCTGCGAACAGCGCAATTTCGTTGGTGACCGCCGGCAGGGCAGGGTGGATGGGTCGTTGAAGCCAGTGATTCGATTTGCTATTCATTCGTCATCTCTGAATCGTGAAGTTGAGTTGCCTGACTATACTGTATTCCCCATCATCGTGCAAGAAGTACTCATACGCGATTAACATGTGTGGAAAACGGGCTGTGGTTTTGAAGCAGTCTTGCCATTCTAATTTTCGTGTAGCCAATATACAACAATCTCATCTTCGAAATAAGCGAAACAAAACGTCCCAAAGAGGAGGGGCTGCCGCCAAAATCACGCTCTGTAAAGCCTGATGTCGTTGCGAGCTGCCGCAAGCGACGAAGCAATCCCCTTGATTCCATGGGAGACTGCTTACCCTTTAGGTACGCTTTGCAGTCGCTTCGCTCACAGTGACAGACTTTGAGGGTGTTTGCAACAGAGCAAGGTTATTCCATAAACAAACCGGGGAACCATGTTGCAAGAGAGCGCGACACTCAATCGCCAGGTTTGAGGGACCCCGCCAACTGACCACAGCCCGCGTTGATATCAATCCCGCGCCGCATGCGGATCGTGCACGGGACCCCGGCCTGCTCCAGCGTTTGCTTGAAGAGTTCTGCCCGCTGACGGCTCGCCGCCTGGCCGGCGTAGCCGGCGGTGGGGTTGAGGGGGATGGCGTTGACGTGGCACAACAGCCCCTTGAGCCGCGCCGCGAGTTTGTGCGCCGCTTCGGGTGTGTCGTTGACGCCGCTGATGAGCGCCCACTCGAAGGTCACGCGGCGGTGCGTTTTTTCGATGTAGTAGCGGCAGGCTTCCAGCACTTCGTCAATTTTGTAGCGTTTGTTGACCGGCATGATGGCGAGGCGTTCGTCGTCGTCGGCGGCGTGGAGCGAGACGGCAAGGTTGACCTGCCGCTTTTCGTCGGCGAAGCGGCGGATTTGCGGGACCAGGCCCACGGTCGAGAGGGTGATGCGGCGCGCGCCGAAGTTGAATCCCTGCGGGTCGTTCAGGCGGTCTATCGCCGCCATGACGTTGTCGTAGTTGTGGAACGGTTCGCCCATGCCCATCAGGACGATGTTGGTGACGTTTTCGTTGACCTCCCGCAGCATGCGGGCGTAGTACATGACCTGCGCCACGATTTCGCCGCTGGTGAGGTGACGCCTGAAGCCCATTTGCCCGGTGGCGCAGAAGACGCAGCCCATGGCGCAGCCCGCCTGGGTGGAGATGCACAGGGTGCGTCTGACCCCCCTCCGGCTCCCCCCAATGTTGGGGGGAGTGTCCCGCAGGGACGAGGGGGGCGGCATATCCGCCGGGTCGCCGTAGCGCATGAGCACGGCTTCGATTAAGTTCCCGTCGGGGAGTTGGAAGAGCGTTTTGCGCGTGGATTGGTCGGCGGAATCGAGCCAGGTTTTTACGGTGAAGGGGGTGAAGGTGAATTGCTCTGCCAGTCTGGCGCGCAGGGAGTTTGGCAGGTTGGTAAATTGGGAAGGGGAGTCGTAGAGATGCACGTACAGCCCCTGCCAGATTTGCCTGGCGCGGTAGGCGGGTTCGCCCCATTGAGTGAGGAGGCTGGTGAGGGCGGGGAGGTCGAGGTCGTAGAGGAGCATGGGGGAGGGTGGTAATTGGTGATTGGTAATTGGTAGATTGGTAGAGGGGTTTTTCAGGAATATATCACGAAACATGACGCATATGAACGATGCCACGCCCCATTCGTTTATTGAGTCCACTGCAAAAACCTTGAAGTTTCACCACAAAGACACAGAGTCACGGAGATTTCTTTCATTACAAACCCGGCGTCTCCGTGTCTCAGTGGTTCGATTTTTACCTTTTTGTAGTGGACTCTTTATTCGTTCCCCCATTCGTTGACGCTCACCCCTCCAGCGACTCCAGATTCTTCCGCACGATCTTGATATGGGGATGCTCTGGCGGCAGGAACTTTTGCAAAATTCGCAGGGCGCGCTCGAACGCCTGCCGCGCCCCCGCCAGGTCGCCCAGGTCGTGCAGCACCATGCCCAGGTTGTTGACGTCACGGGCGATGTTGGGATGGTCGGGACCGAAGGTGGCTTCGTCCATCTTCAGAGCGCGCTCGAAGGCCTGCCGCGCCCCCGCCAGGTCGCCCAGGGCACGCAGCACATTGCCCAGGTTGTTGACGCGAATGGCGACGTTGGGATGGTCGGGACCGAAGGCGGCTTCGTCTATCTTCAGGGCGCGCTCGAACGCCTGCCGCGCCCCCGCCAGGTCGCCCAGGTCCTGCAGCACCATGCCCAGGTTGTTGGTTGTCGCGGCAACATAAGGATGATTTTCGGGCAATGTTTTCTCGAGTATCTTCAACACTCGCTCGAACGCCTGCCGCGCCCCCGCCAGGTCGCCTTGTTGCCTGAGTACTTCGCCCAGGTTGTTGGTTGTCGCGGCAACATAAGGATGATTTTCGGGCAATGTTTTCTCGAGTATCTTCAACACTCGCTCGAACGCCTGCCGAGCCCCCGCCAGGTCGCCCAGGTCCTGCAGCACACTGCCCAGGTTGTTGACGTCCGTGGCGACTTCGGGATGGTCGGGACCGAAGGCGGCTTCATCTATCTTCAGGGCGCGCTCGCAGGCAGCGCGGGCGGCGGGGTAATCGGCAACAGCGTGCAAGTGAAGGCCAAAATTGTTCCACAGCCTGCCTATCCCTCCCAGATTCGCTTCTTCGGCGCGGGCGGCGAGGAGCGGCAGGTGCGGGCGCAGCGGCTGGAAGCGGGCGGGCAGGCCCGTTTCCAGCGACTCATACGACAAATCTCCCAGCGCGTTTGCCAGTCTTTCCAGCAGGTCGCCCGTTTCCCGCGCCAGCAGGCGGGCGTACTCCGCCAGCAGGGGGTGGATGGCGGGGAGGTGGTCTTCGCCTTCCTTCAGCAGTCCCAGGCCGTAGAGCAACCCCAGCGCTTCGTCGCAGGCTTCGCTGGAGAGGCTGAGCGCCCGCTCGAAAATTTCCAGCGGGATGGGCGCGTTCGGGGCAAGATAGCCCGCCATGCGGAAAATGTTCCGCGCTGTTTCGTCCTGCACCTGCTGCCACGAGAGGGCAAAGGTGGCTTGCAGATCGAGGTCGTGACCGGTTGGGGCGGGCAGGTCGGTGCGCCAGGCGCGCATCGAGGGATGCTCCAGCGCAGCGCGGCCCTGTTCCAGGTAAGCCTCCAGAGTCAGGCGCGGGTGGCCGTTCAGGTAGCGCGCCGCCAGTTCCAGCGCCAGCGGCAGGTGACCCAGTTGTTCCGCCAGGCGCGCCAGGTCTTCGCCGCGGTCGCTGCGTTGGGTCAGGGCGCGGCGCAGGAAATCCAGACTTTCCGCCGGGTTGAAGACCTCCAGCGGCAGGGGGCGCAGTCCGCTGGCGGGGGGCCAGTCCGTGCGGCGGGAGGTGATGAGCAGGCGCAGGCTGGAATGCCCCAGCAGGCTGAGCGCGGCGTGAAGCGCGTGCGGCTCTTCAAAGTTATCGAGAATCACCAGCCGCGGACCGTCGCTCTTCCAGGCGTGCAGGGTGAACGTCACCTGCGAGGGCTGGTCATCGGGGAAATTGGGCAGGTTCATGGCGCGCCCACAGCGGGCGATCTCGGCTTCGAGTTGGGAGGGGTCAGCCAGGTTCAGCCAGTGTACGCCGCGGAAGTAGCGCCCGAAGCGGTAGGCGAACTCCACCGCCAGTTGCGTCTTTCCCACCCCGCCCATGCCGGCAATCGCCTGGTTGATGACTACAGACGTCTCTCCCCTCTCCCTTATCCCCCCTCTCCCTTTGGGAGAGGGGCCGGGGGTGAGGGCGGGGGTGAGGGTGAGGGCCTCCGCCAGGGCGCGCAATTGCGCCTCGCGCCCGGTAAAGAGCGGATTGGGCGGGAAGGGCAGGGACGAGCCGAGCGGCAAGTCGCCGGGGGGAGGGAGCGCTTCTTCCTCCGACGGGAGGCCTGCTTCTGTTTTCTGACGCGGTCGCGGCGCGACGCCTTTGATTCCGCACGCCAGGCGATAGAGGGCGTCTTCATCGTCCAGACCGGCGCGAAAATCCACCCAGGTGGTTCTTTGTAGAAAACGGGGAAGTTTCAGGGTTGTGTTATCGGGCGCGCCGGGCAGCAGCACAGGAATCACGCGGCGGTTTTTATCTTTCACGCGCTCCTCGATGGCGGCGCGCATCTCTTCGTTTTCCCACGGACCGATGCCCGAAGGTCCCACAAAGACGGCGTAAGTCTGGCATTCGTCGAGCGCCTCTTCGATTGCTTCCTGCCACGGTTCGCCGGGAATCAAATTCCACGTATCGAGCCAGACTTCGAAACCCCGCTCCTCCAACTTGTGTGCCAGAGTTTCGACGGCGGGTTTGTCTTTTCCATTGTGGCTGAGGAAGACATCGAATTTCATGCGCTCTCCCTGTTTCCGTTTACCGGACGACGATGACGGGATTGTACCGCAAAGAGCCGCCGCTCACGAAAAAACGTCCCGAAGGCTGGTTTTGCCGCCAAAATCGCGCTCTGTAAAGCCTTCGGGACGTTTCACGAGACCAGCTCGCTCAAATCGCTGGCGATCAGGTCAATTTTCGGCGTCCACGCTTCCGCCTGTTCGCGCGTGGAGACTCCGCTCAGCACGAGCGCGGTCGGGCATCCCGCCGCCTGCCCTGCGGCGATGTCGGTTTCGAGCCGGTCGCCCACCACGAGGGTCTCTTCTTTTCGCGCGCCGAGCCGTTCCAGCGCGAGTTCCATCAAGGAGGGGGAGGGCTTGCCCGCCACCGCCGGCTTCACGCCTGTGGCAGTGGTGATGACCGAAAGCCACGCTCCCGCCCCGGGGATTTCGCCGCGCGGGGTGGGGAAGGTCTTGTCATCGTTGGTGGCATAAAACGGGACGCCGTTCCGCACGAGCAAAGTCGCTTCGGCAACCTTCTGGAAGGTGATCTCGCGGTCAATGCCCATGACGAACGCCTGCGCTTCGGGCGCGCGCTCCAGGGGCAGGATTTCGAATCCCTGGCCGCTCAACGCCGCGCGGACGCCGTTCCCGCCGATCACGAAGACCTTTGTCCCAGGCGGGTAGGTCCGCCCCAGCAGGAAGGCAAGTCCCAGCGCAGAGGTGACGATTTGAGACGCGTCCACCTCCACGCCGAGGCTGGCGAGTTTTTGCCGATATTCTTCGGGCGTTTTCGTCCCGTTATTGGTGGCAAAGGCGAATTTCAGCCCGCGAGCGCGGATGCGCTGAAAAATGGCTGGCAGGTCGCCAATGGGCGCGTCCGATTTCCAGAGCACGCCGTCCATATCGAGGATGAGGGCTTTGATGTGTGAGGGGAGCAAGGGGAACTCCTTTCGTGGAGAGGGATTATATCGTACGCATAACAAACCGCCCCGAAGGGTAGCGCCTTCGGGACGGTTTCAAAGTCTTTGGACTGCCGCGCCGCTTATTTGTTGATCTTATCCGAGACTTCCAGCACCTGGTCAACGAGACCGTACTCGACCGCCTGTTTGGCTTCGAGGTAATAGTCGCGGTCGCTGTCGCGCTCGATCACCTCGAGCGGTTGACCGGTGTGCTTGGACAGAATGCCGAGCAGCAACGCTTTCAGGCGCAGGATTTGTTTCGCCTGAATTTCGATGTCGGTCGCCTGCCCCTGCGCGCCGCCCAACGGTTGGTGCATGTGAATGGTGGCGTTGGGCAGGGCGTAGCGTCTGCCTTTTGTGCCGGCGGCAAGCAAAACGGTCCCGAAAGAAGCGGTCACGCCGACCGCCACCGTGCTGATGGGGTTCGAGATCATCTGCATCGTGTCGTAAATCGCCAGCCCGGCATAAATCTGCCCGCCGGGCGAGTTGATGTACATGTAAATTTCTTTTTCGGGATCTTCGTGATTGAGGTACAGCAATTGCGCCACAATCACATTTGCCACCTGGTCGTCAATGCCGGTGCCAAGGAAAATGATGCGCTCCTTGATCAACCGCGTAAATACATCAATGGAACGCTCGCCGTAATTGGTCGTTTCGATGACGTAAGGGGTCACACTCTTGAAATTTGGAATCATGATGGTCTCCTTGAGTGCTGGCGATGATACCTGCGCTCTGTTGGAAAATTGTTAATTCTTTGTTTCCGCTTCGGAGGAACCTTCGCTGACAGAGGACGCTTCATTCGCCGGGACGGCTGTTTCGGCTTCCCCAGCCTTTTCCTCCGCCGACGCTTCTTCCGCTGCCAGCGCGGCTTTTTCCGCCTGGCGTTCTTCCGGAGACTTGTATTCGCCGGTGGCGATGGATTTGAGCAGGTCGAGCGCCTGGCGGGTCAGCACGCGGTTGGCGGATTCCATTGCCACTGCCTGGGCGAATTGCTGCTGTCCCTTTTTGCCGCCGCGGATTTTCTGCATGTCCAAACCCTGCATGATCAGCGAATTCAGGGTATGGTTGAACTCGGCGTCCAGCGATTCGTTGCTCACTTCCAGTTTTTCGCGGCGGACGATTTCATCGAGGATGAGCGAACGTTCGAGGCGTTTCTTCGCCACCGGCTTGACCTCCTCCTCGATGAACTGTTCGCGCGTGGTATTGCGGATTTTGAAATATGTATCCAAATCCATACCCTGCTGGGCGAGGCGGTTGCTCAAATCTTCCAGTACGTGTTCGCTTTCGTGGTCGAGCGAATGCTGGTGATACTTGAAGGTGGCGCCTTCTTTGATCTTTTCGATCAACTCCACGAAGTATTTGTCGTCGTATTCGGCTTTGGAACGGGCTTCCACATCCTTTTTGACCGCTTCCACCAGGTCTGCGAGTGTTTCGCCGGCGCCGACTGTTTTGGCAAATTCGTCGTCGAGCTCGGGCAGGGTTACCGCGCGCACGGTCTTGACCGTCACGTCCATCTCGACCTCCCTGCCCCGCAATTCTTCCACATCCCACTCTTCGGGGAAGGCGTGTTTGATGGTCTTGACGTCGCCGGGTTTCATGCCTGTCAGTTCTTTGGCAAAGCCGCTATAGGGCCATTCGGTGTCACGCTCTTCGGCGCGGATCAGGGTGGCGAACCCCTCGCGGTTCAATTCGGAGGTTTCGGATTTGACGTCCACGAGGATGTAGTCGCCCTCCTGCGCTTCGCGCTCGACGTTTTCAGTGATGGCGTACATTTGGCGGAGGTCCGCCAGGGCTTTATCCACCTCTTCCTGGGAGGGTGCAGTCCACTCGTAGGGCAGGCGGGTGGAGAGATAGTCGCCCAGGTCCACTTCGGGGGCGAGGGGGACGCGGAAGGTGAGTTTGACGGGATCGAGGGAGTCGATTGATTCGAGCGTTCCCGCCGCGCCCGGTTCCACTCCCGCTTCCTTGAGAATGTTCGAATATTCGTCGTCCACGAACATATCTATTGCCTGTTCCATGACCGCCTGTTCCCCATAATTGAGGACGATCATGTGATAGGGCGCCTTGCCCGGGCGGAAGCCGGGGATCTTGCCGCGCTCCGAAATTTTGCGCGCTGCGCGGCGTTTGTATTGCTCGATCTTTTCCGCATCCACTTCGACCGATAATTTGGCTTCATGGTTTTCTTCGAATGTCTTTTGAATGTTCAAGTTGGTTTCTCCGTATCGTCCCATCTCTTGGGGAGAGGGCAAGGTGGTGTCAATGGGGACGGTGGGGGTCGAACCCACACGCCTTGCGGCACATGATCCTAAGTCATGCTCGTCTGCCAGTTCCGACACGTCCCCGAGTGACTTTGATGTGTTCGTTGCCCAAAGGCGGCGAAATTATAACTTGATTTTCGTCATTTGCGATTGACGATTCGCCATTGGTGGGTATAATCCTGCGCTTGTATTCGTTCCTTTCCCGCAAGACCGCCTCCCTTTTGGGCAGGCGGAGGAAAAACCTGGAAAACAACACACTCAACCGGAGCCCGCATTGAGCAGATTGATTAAAACCGAAACCACCGGAAACGACCGGACACGCCTGAGCAAATCTGTTGTGCTGGCGGTACGCGAACTCGCCAAACAAAAGGATGTGACGTCCGAAGCCCGCGATCTTGCCGCGTTCATCGCGCTGGCGTTGCAAGCCATTGCCGACGGTATTGACGAATCGGTGGCGGCTTGGGAGAAGCGCGGTTACTGGGTCAAAGCGGACCGTTTTCGCATGGAGTGGCTGTGGACGGGTCAAGCTGCCGCGAGGTTGAAGAAGGCTGTGCTGAACGACGATTGGGGGACGATTGCTCTAGTCCTGCCCCACATCGCGCAGAAACTGGGCAAAGTTCAGATTGCGGAAAATCACCGCCTGGGCAGACCATGGGTGGGGATGTATGAAAGACTGAAGGAATAGGGGACGGCTGAACTCTATACTTCGTATCGTTCGGCATTTGCGGGAGATTCTCTCCGAAGCCCATCGAGCGCAAAGAGCGTAACAGCCAAAATCGCCCATGCGACGATCTGCGCGAGGCGTATCCCTCCAAAGAGCAGAACGCTGTCGCCGCGAAAGGCTTCTAGGAAGAGGCGCGCGGCGGATGTGAGCGCAGTAAAGGTGAGGAAGTAAATGCCCCGGTGTGGATTCGGTTTTTTAATCCAGAGCCAGCCAAAGATTACGAGAGAAGCGAATAGTTCGTAGATTTGAACGGGATGACGGTTGGCATTCCACAGGTCAATGCTCCAGGGCATTGTGGTCGGGCTTCCAAAGGCTGTCCCTGCGGCAAAGTGGGCAAGATGCACTCCGATGGCGAGCACGGCAAAGATCGGGGTCGACGCGTCGAGCGTTCCCCAAAGTGGAAGTTTCTGCCGCTGGTTGTAGATCAGTCCGACGAGGAGCGCCGCCGCCAGCCCGCCGGTTGGGTCGAAGAGGTCGGGATTGGGCGAAAAGACACTGAACGGGCTTTGCGAGAATGCAGAGAGGTTTGAAAGCGTGAAGAATAATCGCCCGCCGAGAACGTAGGCAATGAGACTGTTGAAGGTCAGGTTGTTGAGTTGTTCCCTGGAGACGCCATGACTCTCGCTCCGCTTTTCGGCGAGCGCCAAACCGATCCACAAGGCGGCGATGGGAAGGATGAAATGCCGCGGCGGCGCGAAGAGAGAACGGAAGGCTTCGATCACTTCAGAATCTCCTCCACCCGTGTTCGCAACAACGCTTCCGCCATCGGTCCGCCGATGACTACTTCACGGATGATACCCCGGCGGTCAATAAAGAACGACGACGGCAGGGAACGCAATTGATAGGCGGAGCCGACACTGTTCGTGTCGTCCAGCAGGATGCGAAACGTCAGCCCGTATTCGGCGATGAACGGCGCGATGTGGGCGGGGGTGTCCTGATAGGTCATGTTGACGGCAAGCACGATCAGCCCCTTGTCTTTATATTCGTTGTAGATTTTTTCGATGGCGGGCATTTCGGCGCGGCAGGGCGGGCACCACGTCGTCCACAGGTTGACCAGTACAGCCTGCCCGCGCAGGTTGGAAAGTTTTATCGTTTCGCCTGCTGTGGTTTGCAACTCGAAATCCGGAGCAGGAAATCCCGCTTGCGGAGCGGGGATCATCCCGGCGGTGGATGAACCGGTTCTGTCTGCGCTGACAACGATCCAGACGAGACCGAAAAGGAGAACAAGCAGGGAGGCGAGGCGGCGGTGAAGGATTGTCATGTGATTTCGTTTGTTCGATCCCGTCGAATCTTACCCGGCAGTAGAAGCGATTCGGGTAATTCCGCACGGTTGCAGGCTCTCAGATTCCATGCGACCAGGGCAATCAACCCGATCACGATCCAATAGCCGTCGGAGATGGGGTGTTCCCAGATCAGCACACTGGCAATCAACGCGATGAGCGGGACGGTGATTCGCAGCGAGCCTGCATGAACAGCCAGCGCCGTTCCCCAAAACAAGGCAAGGGTGAGAGGCGGAAAATCGTATTGCAGAGCGTAGGGGGTCACAGCAAAATTGACAAGCAGAGAAACGACCGTGACGAGGAAAAAGGATTTCGAACTCCAGAGCGCCCGGACCACCACCGGCAGGCAGGCAAGCGCAAGAACGGCAAGGCTTACGTTTCGAATTGTCTCCGGTATGCCGAACATTCCCAGCCAATCGCGCAGGGTGGTGTTCAGGCGGATGCCGGTTGTTTTTTCGGGACCGTCCAGCACTTCGGTCAATCCCCGCCCGAAGTTGGGCTGCAGGATCGGCTCGTACCAACCGGGCGTCAACATCGTTGTCACAACCACCAAGCCCGTCAATACAGCCGACATAACGATCACGGGGCGGTATATTTTGTTTCGCAACAACCAAAGCGACAGTATGCCCACCGGGATGAGCATGATGTTCGGTTTGATGGACGCGGCGGCGAGAAGGAACCCCATGAGCGTCCAGCGTTCGCGTTGGTAGGCATGCATCGTCTCGACAACCAGCAGAAATAGCAGAATGCCGGTTTGCTCGAACTTCCAGGTCATCCAGGCAAAAACAAAGGTTGCCAGCAGGTTCATGGACCACGTCCGCCAGCCTTTGGGCGGAAATTTCATCAACTCTCTCAAGCGCATTAAGCCGAGGATCCAGAGGACGAGATTGAAGAGCATCCAAACCGCGCGGGCAATCGGATACGGAAGCGTCGCCAGCGGCGCGACGAACCAGCCGAACCATAACGGATAATAGAAGGGATTATTTCCGATTCGCCCGGTGGTTTCCAGCAGCACCTGCGCGACCTGATAATAGTCGTAAGGGTTCCCGCCTTCCAGCAGAACGCGCGCCGCCGCGTAATAGCCTCGAAAATCCTGCCCGAATTGAACGTAAGCGACAATGGTCATCCCCGTGCAGGCGAGCAGCCACGCGCAGATCATTCCAAAATCGGCGAGTTTTTCGAGCCGTTTGTTTGCGGCGTCTATCATCGGATTTGCCTCATATTCGAATCTCGAAACCTTCCCGGTGGTGGAAATCCGCGTGTGCATTCGGGTGCCGCAACGCCCAATAGGTTTCCGTTCCGTTTTTTGTCCGGATCACGGCGGAGATGCCTGCCTCCAGAATCTGATCCGCCTCGAAAAGCGGATCCAACCCCACCTGCGCGCTCAACCTTAATTCGCCCGCCTCCTCCCGGACCGCGATTTGAATCTGCCGAACCAGCGTGTCCTCCCGAAAGCCGATCCTGCGATATTCGTCCATGCGGTAGGCATTCCAATCCCCGGAGGGAGAGAGGTTGAATTCCCAATACTCCGGCTTGCCGGGAACGGCAAGGAAGAACTCGAAACAGGTCGTCTTCCATAACTCGTTGCGGCGGGACGGCGAATGGGTTGGGGCGGGAACACGAACAGAATCGATTTCGCCCGTTGCGGCATAGCGGATGAAGAGCGCGCCCTCCCTTCGTTCGATTTCGCCGGTGACCCGAATCTGCGGCAGGTCGTTTGTTGGGAATGGGATCAGGTTGAAGGTCTGCATACGACACGCTAATCCGCCAGTCGTGGCGGCAGGATGGAAACAGGATACGAACGTTGTTTACTTCTCCAGCGCCACCAGCCTGCCGATGATATTTTGCAACTCCGCTTCGTGTGCCTCGATGGACTCGGTCAGTTTGAACTGCACCAGCGCGCGGTGCAGGTTGTGCCCGGGATATTTCACCTTGAAGTAGATGTCACCGGCGAGATGATCGGTGAAGAATCGCAATCCGAGTTCGAAAGCAATCAGACGAATGGCATCGAAGATATGGGCGAAGTCTTTTTCTGTGAGAAAGGCGGCGGCTTCGGTGAGATAACCTTCCAGAATCGCTGAACCCAGTTCCGGGTCGAAGCGAACCGCCTCCCAGTCCGGCGCGTCCTCTCCGAGCGGGTTGCATCCCGAGCGCAGGCAGTCTCCGATGTCGTAATGGACGAGCCCCGGCTTGACGGTGTCGAGGTCCACCAGACTGATGGCCCTTCCCGTTTCATTATGGATCATCACATTGTTGACCTTGGGATCGCCGTGGATGGGGCGCAGGGGCAGACCGGCTTTTTCAAGGGTGTGTGCGAAGGCGCGCCGTTCTTCCACGAATTTCATCCCATAGCGCACCTCGGCGGAATCGTGCGCACCGTTCCGCAAACGGGCGTTATCGTACTGCTGCAGATAGCGCGGCGTAATGTGAAAGCCTTCGAGCGTGTCTGCCAGCGACTCGATGGGTAGGTCGCTGATGAGTTTTTGAAACATGCCGAGCGCATAACCGACCTCGCGGGCGTGGTTCAGGTCCTTGAGGGTGTCGTACGATTGGGAGTCTTGGATGAAACTTATGGCGCGCCAGAATCCGTTTTCCTCGTCAATCAGAAAGTCGCTTCCATCGCGGGCTGCCATGACGCGCGGCGTTTTCCATGAAAGCCCCTCTTCCCGTACGCGGCGATGAACGTGTTCGGTAAAGACCCGCATGTTTTGCATGATGCGCTGCGGATGTTGGAACACGTGCGTATTGATGCGTTGCAGGACAAACTTGTTTTCCGTTTGCGCCTCGAGTATGACCAGATACGTGTCGTTGATATTGCCGTTACCGAATTCCCTGACCTGAACGACTCGATTCCCCGCACTGAACTGTTCCGCGATGTGGGTGGGTTTTTCCATATGCGGGAATTATACCGCCTTCATCGGATGGTAAAATGGAGCATCTCGCCACGATAACAGGTTACACCATATGACCGACGACACCTTCGACCTTCAAACCCGCGCCATCAACACCCTTCGATTTCTCTCGGCGGACGCCGTTCAAAAAGCCAATTCGGGTCACCCGGGACTTCCAATGGGCGCCGCCGCAATGGCTTTTACCTTGTGGACGCATCACCTGCGCCACAACCCCCGCAACCCCAAGTGGCACGGACGCGACCGCTTCATCCTTTCGGGCGGGCATGGTTCCATGCTCCTTTACTCCCTGCTCCATCTGACGGGTTACGACGTCAGCCTCGACGACCTGAAGAACTTCCGCCAGTGGGGGAGCATTACGCCCGGACACCCGGAATACGGTCTCACCCCCGGCGTGGAGATGACCACCGGTCCGCTCGGACAGGGGTTTGCCGCCGGCGTGGGGATGGCGATTGCGCAGGCGCATCTCGCCGCGCTCTTCAACAAACCGGGACATGAAATCATCCAATCGTACATCTACGCCATCGTCACCGACGGCGACCTGATGGAAGGCGTCGCCTCCGAAGCCGCATCGCTGGCGGGGCACTTGGGGCTTGGACGCCTCGTCTACCTCTACGACGACAACCACATCTCGATTGACGGTTCCACCGACCTCGCCTTCACCGAAGACCGCGCCAAACGCTTCGACGCGTACGGCTGGCACGTCCAAACCGTAGACGACGGCAACGACGTGGAAGCCATTGACAAGGCAATTCAAGAAGCCAAACGCGACCCGCGCCCGTCCATCATTCTGTGCCGTACCATCATCGGGTATGGCGCGCCAAAGCGGCAGGGCACGGCAAAAGCGCATGGCGAACCGCTGGGTGACGAAGAACTCGATGCCGCCAAACAAAACCTCGGCTGGACCCTCGAACCGCGCTTTTTCATCCCCGACGACGTGCTGGCGTTCTATCGCCAAGCCGTGGATCGCGGGCGCGAACTCGAAGCCGATTGGAAGATGCGACTGGAAGCGTACAACCGCCTTCACCCGCAATTGGGCGCAGAGTTGAACCGCCGCCTTGCGGGCAGACTTCCCGACGGCTGGGACGCCGAACTCCCCGTCTTTCCCGCCGACCCAAAGGGGCTGGCAACACGCGCCGCCTCGGGCAAAACGATCAACGCGCTGGCGCCGGTTCTGCCTGAACTCATCGGCGGTTCCGCGGACCTGGCTCCCTCGAACAATACCAAAATTGACGGCAGTCCCGCTTTCCAAAAGGATTCACGCGAGGGAAGAAACTTCCACTTTGGCGTGCGCGAACACGCCATGGGCGCCGCGTTGAATGGCATGAACCTGTTCGGCGGCGTCATCGCCTACGGCGGCACATTCCTGGTGTTTTCCGATTACATGAAACCCGCCATCCGCATCGCCGCGCTTTCGCACATTCCCTCGATCTTTGTCTTCACGCACGATTCCGTCGGGCTTGGGGAGGACGGTCCCACCCATCAGCCCATCGAACACCTTGCCGCCTTGCGCGCAACTCCGAACCTTGTCGTTATCCGTCCTGCGGACGCGAACGAAGTCAGTGAGGCGTGGAAGGTCGCCATCTCCCGCCGCAACGGACCCACCGCGCTGGTTCTCACACGCCAGAACGTTCCAACACTCGAACATTCGAACGTCGGAACGATGGTTGATAAAGGCGCTTACGTGCTGAAGGATTTCGGCGAACCCGAGCTCATTCTCATGGCGTCAGGCTCGGAAGTGAGTCTGATTTTGGAAGCGGCGCAGAAAATGCACGAGGAGGGTCGCGGTGTGCGTGTGGTGTCCTTCCCGAGTTGGGAATTGTTCGAGATGCAGGAGGAGGCGTACAAGGAGTCCGTGTTGCCGAAAAGGATTCAGGCGCGGCTCGCCGTCGAAGCGGGAGCAAGCCTCGGCTGGGAACGATATGCAAAGTCCATGATCGGCATTGACCATTACGGCGCGTCCGCTCCGTATAAAGTCATCTTCGAGAAATTCGGCTTTACAGTGGAGAACGTGGTGACAAAAGCAAAAAGTCTTTAACCGCGAAGGATACAGGAGCACGAAGTTGAATTGCAGGAATCCTTGGTGACCTTTGTGTACTTCGTGGTGAAAAAAGGAATCGAAATGAAAATCGCAGTAGGCTTTGACCATGCGGGTTTCCCGCTGAAACAAACGGTGCTGAATGCCGTCCGTGAGGCGGGGCACGAACCCATTGACCTGGGCACACACTCCGCCGAAAGTGTGGACTTCCCCGATTTTGCCGAGAAAGTGGGGCGCGCCATCCAGAGCAGAGAAGCAGAGCGCGGTATCCTGTGCTGCGGCTCGGGCATCGGCGCGTGCATTGCTGCCAACAAGATGAAAGGCGTGTATGCCTGCGTCTGTCACGACACCTACTCCGCCGCACAGGGCGTGATGCACGACAATATGAACGTACTTTGTCTCGGCGGTCGCGTCATCGGACCTGAACTCGCCAGAGTGCTTGTTCTTGCCTTTTTGAATGCGGAATATCAGGGGAACAAAGCAGGCGGCGAGAGGCTGGCGAGGAGGGTAGGGAAGATACATAAATTGGAGGATGTTGGAAAGTTGGAAGGTTAGCAGGTTTGCAAGTTACTTTCAAACCTGCCAACTTGTAAACCTGCCAACTTTCAAACCTTCAAACCTTCAAACCTTCAGACCTTCAAACCTGTAAACCTGTAAACGGATATCCCTATGAACCCTATAACAAAATTAACCCAACTCGGACAATCCCTCTGGTACGACAACATCCAGCGCAGACTGCTGGAAAACGGCGAACTCCAAGCCATGATCGAACGCGGCGAGATTCGCGGCGTCACCTCCAACCCCACCATCTTCAACAACGCCATCGCCAAGACCAGCGATTACGATTCCGCCCTCACCCCTCTCGCCTGGGCGGGCTGGGATGCGGAAAAAATCTTCTGGCAACTTGCCATCGAAGACATCCGTGCCGCCTGCGACGCCTTCGCTCCCCTCTACGAAGAGACGAACGGCGGTGACGGCTACGTCAGCCTCGAAGTTAGCCCCTACATCGCACATGACACCGAAGCCACCGTTGCCCAAGCCGAACAACTCTGGGCGCGCGTCAAACGCCCCAACCTCATGGTCAAAATCCCCGCCACCAGAGAGGGTATCCCCGCCATTCGCAGGGCGATTGCCGCCGGCGTGAATATCAACGTCACACTCATCTTTTCCCTCACGCGCTACGCCGAAGTCATGGACGCCTACCTCAGTGGTCTCGAAGAGCGCGCCGCGGCCGGGCGCCCCATTGACCACATCGCCTCCGTCGCCTCATTCTTCGTCTCGCGCGTGGATTCCAAAATTGACCCCAAACTCCCCGCAGATTCACCCCTGCGAGGCAAAGCCGCCATCGCCAACGCCAAACTCGCCTACGACCTCTACCAGCAAACCTTTGCGGGCGCCCGCTGGGAAAAACTCAAAGTCAAAGGCGCGCGCGTTCAACGTCCGCTTTGGGCAAGCACCAGCACCAAAAACCCCGCCTACCCCGACACCATCTACGTGGACAACCTCATCGGTCCCGAAACCGTCAACACCGTCCCGCCCCAAACCCTCGAAGCCTTCAAAGATCACGGCGTTGCCGAAGTGACCCTCGTGCGCGGTCTCAACGAAGCGCGTGATGCCATCGCACAACTCGAAGCATTGGGCATCTCGATGGATGTCGTCACACAAGAATTGGAAGACGAAGGAGTCAAAGCCTTTGCGGATGCCTTTACACAACTGCTTGCCACCATTGACCAACGCCGCAAAGCCGCCGCTTCTTCTCTTGGACCTCTGGCTGATTCCGTTTCCAAACGGATTGCCCAACTCGAAGCGGATTCCGTCCCCGCCCGCCTCTGGCAGCGCGACCCCTCTCCCTGGGCAAAAGACCCCGCCGGTCAACACGAAGTGACCATCCGCATGGGCTGGCTGGATTCCACCGACAAGGCGCGCAAGAAATTGAAGGAATACGAAGCCTTTGCAAAGGAAATTCGCAAAGCCAAAATAGACCGCGCCCTCGTGCTGGGCATGGGCGGCTCGTCGTTGACCGCTGAAGTGTTCAGTTCGATGCAGGCGGCGGCAGGGATCAAAGCGCCGTTGTCTCTAGCAATTCTGGATTCAACCGACCCCGCGCAGGTTGCATCAGCCGCAGAACAATTCCCGCCCGAGAAAAGCCTCTACCTCGTCGCCAGCAAATCCGGCGGCACAGCCGAGGTCATGGCGGCGTTCGACTACTTCTGGAAACTCAGCAAGCGAGACGGCTCACGCTTCGTCGCCATCACCGACCCTGGCACATCGCTCGAAGCCCTGGCGAGAAAGCGCGGCTTCCACAAAATTTTCTCCGCCGACCCAATGGTTGGCGGACGCTACTCCGCGCTGACCGACTTCGGTCTCGTCCCTGCCGCGCTGCTGGGCATTGACCTGCCCCGCCTGCTCGACCGCGCCGACTGGATGCGAAACCAGTGCTCGGAAAATTGTCCCGCCGCGCGCGACCCGGGCCTGGCGCTGGGAGCCGTCCTTGGCGAAGCGGCTCTGGGCGGACGCGACAAGCTGACGGTCCTGGCTGATGCGCCGTTGGCGGCGTTTGCAGGCTGGGTCGAGCAAATCATCGCCGAATCCAGCGGCAAGGACGGCAAGGGCATCCTGCCCGTCCCGCTGGAGCCGATCGGGAATCCCGAAGTTTATGGCGATGATCGCATCTTCGTTTATCTCCGTCAAACAGGCGAACTCGATGAAGCGGTGTCGAAGCTCAAAACCGCCAGTCACCCCGTTATCCAATTTCCAGTTACCAATTTCTACGACATCGGCGCAGAGATATTCCGTTGGGAAATCGCTACCGCCATCGCGTGTTCGATTCTTGGCGTGAATGCGTTTGATCAGCCCAATGTTGAGAGCAGCAAGAAAATCACGAAGGCGAAGATTGCCGAATACCAGAAGAAGGGCAGGCTGCGAGAGGGCAAGCCCGCCTGGAAGAAGGACGGTGTGTCGGTGTTTTCGTCCACGGCGATGACGGGCGCCTCGTTGAAATCGGTGTTGAATGGCTTCTTGAAGAAGGCAAAGAAGGGCGGCTACGTTGCCGTCAATGCCTACCTGCCGCGCAACGCCGGAAATATTGACGCGTTGCAAAAAATGCGCGTCGCCATCCGTGCAAAGACTGGTAACGCCGTGGCCGTTGGTTTTGGACCCCGCTTCCAGCATTCGACGGGTCAATTTCACAAAGGCGGACCGAAGAACGCGCGGTTCCTCGTCGTCACCGCCGAACCCGAAAAGGACATTGCCATTCCCGCGCAAAGCTTAACCTTTGGCACGCTCATCCGTGCGCAGGCGTTGGGCGATTACGAAGCGCTGATCGAGGCGAAGAGAAAGGCGATTCGGATTCACCTGCCTTCAGTGAGCGCACTCTCCGAACTGGTGAAGGCATTGGAGTAACGCGAACTGGCGGTTGGGCATAACCTCCACGCCAGTTCTCATTATCAATTGATAGTATGAATTACAGCGTTCGAAGCGATGAAGCAGACGGAAGACATCTTCTCTAGCAGGGGAAAATTATCGCGGCGGGATTTTCTGAAATTATTGAAAGTTGGAGCCATTGATCTGGCATTGCTTGCTGCTGGCGGGGCGGGGTGGAGTTATCTTATTGAGCCAGGCTGGGTGCGGGTCGAAAAAGTAAATGTGACCCTGCCGAGGCTTTCCCCGAATTTTCATGGCTTGCGAATCGCGCAAGTCAGCGATATTCACATGGGCGGGTGGATGAATTCGGAGCGCCTCCAGCATGCCGCAGACATGGTCCTTGCACAAAACCCCGACCTGCTCTTGCTCACAGGAGACTTTTTGATCGGTCACGGTTTCGACTCGAATTCCGAACAGCGTCTTCAAAACCTGCTCGAAAGCCTTACGCCGCTCGCAAAGTCCATCCCGTCTTTTGCCGTGCTCGGCAACCACGATTACTGGACGAACGCCGATGCGGTTCGAGAGATGCTGAAACAAAGCGGCATTACAGACCTCACAAATTCTGTGTTTACGATCTTGAATGGCAGTCAGCGCTTGCACCTGTGCGGTGTGGATGATATTTGGGAGGGGGATGTCCGATTGGATGAACTTGTCTCTCGCCTGACCAGCGAGGATTCCGCCATCTTATTGGCGCACGAACCGGATTTTGCCGATGAAAGCGCCGCAACGGGCAGGTTCGACTTGCAGGTTTCGGGTCATTCCCATGGCGGACAAGTGGTCATTCCGTTCTACGGTCCGCCTGTTCTACCATATTGGGGACGAAAATATCACAGCGGCTTGTATCGGGTTGGGAAAATGCTGCAATATACCAATCGCGGACTGGGAATGATTGACCCGCCTGTCAGGTTCAATTGCCCGCCAGAGATAACCGTGTTTACCCTACAGTGCGGAGTGTAAAAAAGTCATCCTCCAATGAAGGCGTTGACCCCGGCAAATTCAGAGCAAAAATATGAGATTTGGCGCGAAAACTGCGGATGGTCTTCACTTCTTGTTTGGGCGCGCCCTCATCATAATTCCGCCTACTTTTATCCAAAGGAGCCAACCCTAATGAAACTCAAAACCACATTTTTCTTTCTCATCTTTACTGTCCTCCTCTCTGCGTGCGGCTCTCCTGCCGAACCTGCTACGCTCAAGATCGCTGTCCTGCCGATCATTGACGCCCTCCCAATGTATGTGGCACAGCAGGAAGGTCTGTTCGCCAAGCACGGCGTCAGTGTGGAGTTTGTCCCCGTCGCCTCCGCGCCCGAACGTGACCAGATCCTTGCCGCGGGTCAGGCGGACGGCACGATCAACGAAACGCTGGCAGTCATGGCGTTTAACAAAGAGGTCGTCCAAATGCAGGTGGTGCGCTACGCGCTCCGTCCCACCGAGGGGCATGGTCATTTCTTCATCCTTGCATCGGGACAGAGCGGCATCACAGACGTAAACGGTCTCAAGAGTGTCGAGATCGGCGTCTCACAGGGAACGGTGATCGAGTATGTCACCGAGCGCATTTTGCAAGCCCAGGGCTTTGCGCCCGATGAAATCAAGACCGTCGCCGTCCCCAAAATCCCCGACCGCATGTCGCTGCTTGCGTCGGGCGAATTGAAGGCTGGCGTCATGCCCGACCCGCTCGCGTCGCTGGTTGTGGCGCAGGGGGGTGTCGTCGTCGCGGACGATTCGACCTATCCCGAATACGGTTTCAGCGTCATCTCCTTTCGCAAGGCGGCCATTGACGAAAATTCCAAAGCCGTGGAAGGCTTCCTCGCCGCCATCGAAGAAGCGACCGCGCTCGTCAACACCGACCCTGCCAAATACAAGAACCTTCTCAGCGAGCAGAACCTTGTCCCTGCGCCCCTGCTGGATACCTATCAGGCGCCCATGTTCCCTGCGGCTGGCGTGCCCACCGAAGCCGAATGGCAGGATGCCCTGAACTGGCTGAAGGAAAAAGGGATGCTGGATGTGGACGTCTCGTACGCGGCCTCTGTCAACGCCTCGCTTCTTCCCTAGCCGACGCCTGATTCTGTTTTGATCGACGATTTTGCATCTTTGGACCACTGAGACACGGAGACACCGCGAAAACTTTTCCTAACTCTCCGTGTCTCCGTGGTTCAAGCGTTTTTGATTTCGGCTTGCCCGAGTTAGGGTTTTGAAAATAATGATTTCAATTCGCTCGATCGGTTTCGCCTACTCCAATCTCCCGCCGCTGTTCGAGAACTTCTCCCTCGAAATCTCCCGCGGCGAGACGTGGGCGATTCTCGGTCCATCGGGTTGCGGTAAAACGACACTGCTGTATCTCCTTGCGGGCTTGCGCTTCCCAGCCAATGGGAGCATCGAAATTGACGGCGAACGCCTCACTCGTCCGCGCCCGCATAGCGGACTGATCCTGCAGGATTACGGTCTGCTCCCGTGGTCAACCGTCCGCGAAAATGTGGAGTTGGGTCTGCGCCTGCGAAAATTCTACGGTGCAGACGGTAAACATGCCTCTCACAACTTTCAACCGAAGAAGAGCGTGGAAGACTGGCTGGAACGTTTGGGTATTGATACTGTTGCCGACAAATACCCCTCCCAACTCTCCGGCGGACAGCGCCAGCGCGCCGCCATTGCCCGCACCCTTGTTCTTGAACCCGATCTCCTGCTCATGGATGAGCCCTTTTCCTCGCTGGACGCCGTTACGCGCGAAGACCTGCAAAACCTGACCTTGTCCCTGTGCGCGGAGCAAAGACTGACGCTGGTTGTCGTCACTCACGCCATCGAAGAGGCGGTTGTCCTGGGGAAGAAAATCCTTCTGCTAGGTGCCGCTCCCACGCAGACAGCGCGCGTCTTCGAGAATCCCTCCGCGGGGACGGAGGGTCACAAGGAAGGCAAAGCCTACCGAGAATTATGCATTCAATTACGCAGGGAGATGCAGCGTGAAACGGCGTGATGTCCTGCTGGCGGCGTTGGCGCTGTTGGTCGTGTGGCAGATCGCCGCGATGATCGTCAGCCTGCCCATCCTGCCTCCGCCGCTGGAGGTGCTACGGGTCTTCTTCCGTGAATTGCGGCAAGACCTGCTCGTTCATTTTGCGGTCAGCCTGTGGCGGGTCACGGCGGGGATGGCGCTGTCGGTGTTGGCGGCGGCTCCTGCGGGGCTGGCAATCGGCGGGTCCAGGCGGTTGAACCGTTTCTTTTCCCCGCTCGTTTATTTGCTGTACCCCATCCCCAAAGTCGTTCTGGTGCCTGTCGTCATCCTGTTTTTGGGAATCGGCGACGTGGCGAAAATCGCCATCCTGTTCCTGATTCTTTTCTTTCAAATTTTGGTGCTTGTGCGCGATCAGGCATCGGGACTGCCTCCGCAATTGATCCAGAGTCTGCGCAGTCTTGGCGCGGGGAGGCGGGCGTTGTTTCGATTTGTGTATTTGCCTGCCAGCCTGCCTGCGATACTGACGGCACTGCGGCAATCCATCGGCACGGCGGTGGCGGTGCTGTATATCACCGAACTCTCCGCCACGAAGTATGGGCTGGGTTATTACATCTACTACAAGGGGAGCTCGCTGTTGGATTACCCCGCCATGTACGCGGGTGTGATCGCCATGAGCCTGCTCGGGCTGGGTATGTACTTCAGTGTGGACTGGCTCGAACGGAAATGGTGCAAGTGGAAGTTTGTGAGTTAGGTGGTTAGTCGGATCGTCTGATCGTCAAATAGTCGGATGGTCTCATGGTCGTGTAAGGGTTGTGAGGCTATAAGCCATCTCAAAAATGTCACCCTGAGCGTAGCGAAGGGTCTCGACTGCCAAAAACAAGAGACTCTTCGGTCGCAACGACCGCTCCCTTTATTCTGCGCCGCTCTACCATCAAACTATCAGACCGTTGATTATGAGACCGATTGCAAACAATAAACTGAATGCCAGCGCGGTTTGCCCCGTCTTTGCGAGCGCCATGTTGAGCGGGCGACCGTTTTGCGTGAATACCACCTTTGTTGCCTGATATGCAAGAGGGAGCGATAACCAAGCCAGAAGGGTCGTCCAGGGAATTAACCCAGCCCATGCGGTGGGAATCAAAACCAGATAGGCGATGACCATGCAAATCATATACTGGATCTTTGTGCCTCGCTCGCCCAATCTCACCGCCAGGGTGTGTTTGCCTGCCTTGCGGTCGTTGTCAAGATCGCGCAGATTGTTCACGACCAGAATTGCCGTGACGATCAACCCAGGCGGGAGGGTCATCCACCACACGGCAGGAGTGACAAAACCCGCCTGGATATAGTACGTCCCTGCTACGGCGGCGAGACCGAAGAAGATGAACACAAAAATATCGCCCAATCCGTAATAGCCAAGGGGGAAGGGTCCGCCTGTGTAGGCAATGGCAGAGAGAATCGCCGCAATGCCCAGGATGATGATAACCCACCCGCCGAGCCACGCGAGATACAGTCCGAGTAATGCCGCCAGCCCAAAAACAACCGCCATGCCCATTTTGACTTGTCCGGGTAAAAGGATGCCCGCCTGCGTCACGCGCGTAGGACCGAGCCGTTCCGCCGTATCCGTGCCGCGTTCGAAATCGAAGACATCATTGGCGAGGTTACTCCCGATTTGCAAAAGCAAGGCAGTCAATAAGCAAACCAGAACGGCATCGAGGCGAAAAGCCCCGTCGTGCCATGCCAGCGCGGCGCCCATCACCACTCCCGCCGCGGCGGCAGGCAATGTGCGCGGGCGGCTTGCCAGCATCCATGCGTTCCAGTCAAGGGTGTTTCGTTTCACGGCGTTTTGCTCCATCGGTGAATTCAATTCGGGCAGTATAACGTATGTCATGCCCGCTATGAGTATAATTGCCAGAATTCTGTTCAGGAGACGATATGGCCCAGTTGACCGGTAATGAACGCGCAAAATACGTCCAGGAGATGTTCACGCGCATTGCCAGGCGATACGATTTGATGAACCGTCTCATGACGGGCGGACAGGATGTCCGCTGGCGGAAACGCGTCATCGAATTGGCGCGGCTCGATGAAAACGCCTCTTTGCTGGACCTTGGAACTGGCACCGGCGACCTGGCGCGCGAGGCGCTTGCGGAGTTTCCCCAAGCCAGGGTGGTAGGAGCAGACTTCACGTTGGAGATGATGCGTGTGGGGCGGAGGGCAGGTCTCCTCGATTTTTCCGCTGCGGACGCTCTCCGATTGCCGTTCCCCGACGCTTCCTTCGACGCGGTGGTTTCCGGTTTTCTCATGCGCAATGTCGTTGATTTGCAAAAGGCGCTGGAGGAGCAGTATCGCATCCTCAAACACGGTGGGCGCATTGTCATTCTAGATACCACCCGCCCGAAGAAAAATATCCTGTCGCCGTTTATCTGGCTCCACATGCACTTCGTCATTCCAACCCTCGGAGGGCTGCTTACAGGCTCACGCGATGCCTATCGCTACCTGCCCGAAACCACGGAGGGTTTTGTCACTGTCGAGGAGATGGCGTCACGCATGGAGAAGGCGGGCTTCCTGAAAGTCGGTTTTCAACGATTGATGCTGGGTACGATTGCCATTCATTGGGGGGTGAAAGCTTAAACCGATTTGGAGCTTTCTTCGATCCTTGCCAGAATGCGTCTCACACTGCGTTCATAGTGCACATCTTCGCGGGCGACATCCAGTTCAAGTAAATTTTCCGGGGGGACTTCAGCAAGCCACTCGTCCAAAAGGGAATTGAACAGCGCCGTATCTTCCGCCGTGGCGATGTTGATTCGGTTCCTTTTGGACAATCTCTCCGTCACCTGTTCTGAACCGGCTTTCAAGCGCACAATCAGTTCGGGCGGCGGCGTCAACCGGCGGACGAAGGTATGGAAACGTCGGCATAGATCGAATTCGTCTTTGCTGAGCAGGTTTCGGTGGAAGAAGAGGCGGGTAAAGCCGTGAAAATCCAGATCCAGCCCGCCGTCCATCAGCCCGGTCAATGGCGAGGCGCGCAGATTGACTTCCTGTTCGGCGCGCAGGAGCAGGTAATCCATTTGGTTGGCAAAGGTATATCGGCGATCCTGTTTTGCCAGCCGCTGAAAGGGACGTTCGCCGTGTTCTTCGTAGGCTGTTTGAAACCCGCCTGTCTTTGCAAGCGCTCGAACGAGGGTGGTTTTTCCTATGCCGCTTGGACCTACAACGGCAATCAGTTTTATTTCATGAGTCATGTCCGGGTGTTATATCAGAAAATCGAACTTTTTCATACTTGGCGGCAAGTTGTCATATCAGGCGCCGCGATGAGAGTAGACGGATTGCCTATGGTAAAATCAGCAGGGTTGCTTATGAGCACGCCGATTGTGATTACATCCGACGATCCCATCTTGGAGTCGTTGAATTTCAAACCTTATCGGAGCAAAGTGGAGAGACGGGTCATTCCGTTTTTGCCCGACCCCGACGACCCTCAAACGTTCGATGTGAAAACGCCGTGGGGCGCGGTATTAACCGCCAAGAAGGGGGACTTTTTGGTGAGCGAAGTGGATGCTCCGAACGATTATTGGCCCATTGATCCGGTGATCTTCGAGGATAGTTATGTCATTACACGTCCCGGTTATTGTGCAAAGAGCGCCATCACTCTGCTTGTACCGCTCACAGATTTGACGAAGGGTGAACCCGATCAACTGGTCACGGTGGTTTCGCTTGAAGGACCCGAAACCGTGCGGGCTGGGGATTTCTTCCTTGCCAAAGGCGTCAAAGGGGAGGTTTGGCCCTACCCGAAAGAGAAAGTGGATGATGTCATGACGCTTGTTGATTAATCCCGCAGGTGCCGTCTTATCATGCTCGACGATCGGGGACTCCATTCGCGCCGAGCGGCGCCGCAGAAATGCGTTTCCAACTTTTAATATTTGAAAACATTGTCATGCCGGGGGTTTATGTCATAATAACCGTTGTCCTGAAGATTTGAAAACAAACTGATGGAGGTAGAAGATGCGTATCTGCGTATTGTCCGACGAGGAAATCCAGGATTTCGACGTTTCGCCTTACTTGAAGGGATACGATTATGAATTCGTTACGGTGAAACAACCGGTGTTGGACATGCTGAAAGGATTGAAGGAACGCAACGAATTTGATCTGTATCTCAACGTCTGCGAAGGGTATGAAATGGACGGGGAGGATGCAAAGAATGAAAACGCATACGAGGGCATCGAGGTGGTGAAGGCTCTGGAGGAGTTGAATCTTCCTTTTACCGGCGCGCCTTCGCATCTTTTCGACCCGACGCGTGAAGAAATGCAAGCCGCCGCGGAGGCGAACGGCATAGGGTTCGCCAGGGGATATCGGGTTCACTCCACGCAAGAAGCGGAACGGCTGGTGCAAACGCTGCGTTACCCCATCATGGTCAAGCATCCGAAAAGCTACGGCAGTACGGGCATGATCAAAGAATCCCGCTGCGATTCGCTGACCGAGGTCTTAACCCAGGTGGAACGGGTTTGCGGAACCTATGGCGCCGCCCGGATGGAGGAGTTCATTGTAGGCAAGGAATACAACGTGTTGGTGGTGGATAATCCCGATGATTTTTCTCAGCCGATTGCCTACCCGCCTGCCGAGTTGATCTTTCCGCCGGGGGAGGAGTTCTGGCATACGGTTGTCAAGTGGGATGCCTCCCTGCCGTTCAATTTCAAACAAGTCACAGACGAGGAGTTGATACCTCGATTGCAGGATATCGCCGTACGCATGTACAAAGCGATGGGCATTGTGGGTTACGGTCGCTGCGACGTACGCATGACCGATGCCGGCGAATTGTGCATTTTGGAAATCAATCCGAATCCTGCCATCATGCTCAAGCCGGAGGAATATGGTCCGGCCGATTATATGATTTTGTACGACAAGGATGGCTATAAGCTGTTTTTCGACCGCATCTTCCGCTCTGCGTTGATACGGCACAGGATGCGTGCGAAAGCGTGACGTTCGAATATCCTTGGAAAATAATAAAAGAAGCCGCCGAGGGGGCGATCATTGATTTCTCGGTCTCAGCCATCGCCCGCCCAGAATAAGGGAGAGGACAATAAACGCCAGCGCTATCCAGGTAAATGCCGTGTTGTCTGTGGAAAGACCGATGACGAAGAATGCTATTCCGAGTATGAGGAATGCCCCGGAAGTTTTTCGTTTGTTTTGTTTCATGATTTTGTCCTTTCATCTTTCCGAGGGAGGCTTGCCAAGCAGGGTATATTGCCGTCTCATGTTACGCAGTACCGCGAGAGTCGTCGCGTAGTTCAGATCAGCCCGAATGTTGTGGTCGGATCATCCTGAATGACCTGAGTGTGCTATTTGGGCTTGACTTCCGGATAGGGACTTGGGGGATCGAACAGGTCGGTCGGGATGCCTTTCAAGGTCATGTCGAAGAAGGAGAGCAGGTAGTCGTTCACAATCGCTGTGACGCGCTTGCCGTTGATGGGACCCTTGAGTCCAAGTTGAGGCGCGAGAGGGGAGAGTAAAGGCAGGTCGGAGAAATCGTAATGTGCAGTTCCTTCGATAAAGAGCGCGCCGTAAGTCCTGGCACATCTGGCGTAGAAGGGGTCGAACAGTTTATTGTTGCGGCTGTCTACAAGATCTGCCCATTCCTGGCTGAACATGAAAAAGGAAGGTTGCCTAACTCCGTTTTTTTGCACTTCGGCGGAGACGGGGCGCATGAAGGGGTCCTGACCGAGTAATGCCATGCACCGCGCGTCGGTACCGCAGAATTGGATCGCCGCGCCGCCGCCCGTGGAATGACCGTAGACGCCGATGCGGTCAAGATCCAACTTTTCATAGAATGGACTTCGTATGTCGCTATTTCTCGGTGTCAGTGAATCAAGGGCTTGCGCCATATCGCCAGCCCACTGGTCGGCGAGTTTTTGCGCGGCGGCTTCGTATTCATCGTCGGGTGCACCGCTGGGCAGGGCGGAGGGGTTGTTCCTGGCAATTGTCCCGTCTTCGAAGACGGTCACGACAGCGCCGTAGGTGTGTTGTATGCCAACCACCACATATCCGTGACTTGCCAATTGCAATGCCTGTCCTGTGTTTTGCGCGTTGAATCCGTTCCAGCCGTGAGAGAAAAGGATGACAGGGAAGCCTTCGTCCGTTGGGGCGACGGGAGCGTCTTTGTATGCAGGCACTTTCACCAATGCCAGATGATCGAGGAAAAAGCCGGGCAGGTCGAGATAGGAAGAGATCGCGGGCGCGAAGATATCGGCATTCGCCATCCAGGGAGCGCGTTCGGCGGATGTCCCCGCTTCGGCTGGATACCAGATCTGAATCTGGAAGCGACGCGCTTCGTCTCTGCCTGAATAGAGTTCCCTGCGGGAGGTATCGGTCAGTTCGTAGATTGTCGTGCCGACCGCGTAGGGTCCGTCTGGGACGGGGATGGCGGGAACGGGCAGGAGGATGGGTAAAGCCGTCGAAACGGCGAGCAGGCTCAGGTTGAGGATGACGCGGAGAGGTTGTCCTGTCGGCGTTCCGTTGTGGGCGGTCCTGAAAAATGCAGGGATGCTGAGGAGCAGTGTCGCGATGCTGAACGCGTACAGCGGGGTCATCTGCCAGCGCATTCCCTCAACTCTGGCATGGGTGGCGATGATGACGAGCGCAAAAGCCGGCAGAATGCCGACGGCAGGCGGTCGTTTTTTGCCTGTCAGAGGATGGAGTAAATAGATTGCGAGAACAAGCGGAGTAAGAATTTCGAGTGGCCGCATATTTCGATTGTACTTGGAAAGGGTCTCTACTGTAAAATTACCCCATGTTCGTTTTTGGCGTCAGCGCCTTTCTTTCCGCTTTCCTGCTTTTTCAGATTCAACCGATGATCGGCAAAGTCATCCTGCCGTGGTTCGGCGGCGCCCCGGCGGTCTGGTCGGCGGCAATGCTGTTCTTTCAAGTTCTGCTCACGGGCGGTTACGCATACGCCTATTGGCTGATGAGGCGCAAAAGACAAGCCGTCGTTCACGTCTTTCTGCTGGCGCTGGCGTTGATCGTTCTTGCCGCGCTTTCCCTCGTTTGGAAATCGCCGATCACGCCCGATGCGAGTTGGAAACCTTCGAACATCGCTTTGCCCCTCCTCGACATTTTCAAACTGCTTGCCGTCTCGGTTGGCTTGCCCTATTTCCTGCTGGCTTCGAACAGCCCGCTAATGCAGGCATGGTTCAGCCGTGCCTTCCCCGAACGCTCCTACGCAAAACTGTATTCGCTCTCGAACGCCGGTTCGCTGCTCGGTTTGCTTGCCTATCCCGTTTTGATCGAGCCGAATTTACCGCTTCAAAGTCAGGGATGGATGTGGTCAACCGGATTTGCCTTCTTCGCTTTCCTTGCATGCTGGATTGCGGTCCGAAATGGACGTTCCCCGCTTCTCTCTACGCCTGAACCTGATACGGTTTCCCCAAGCCCTCGTCCCTCCCTGGCATTGATGTCCTTATGGGTTGCGCTTGGCGCGACCGCATCGTTGTTTCTCCTGTCTGTGACAAATCAAATTTCGCAGGAAGTTGCCGTCATTCCGTTCCTCTGGATTCTGCCGCTCGCTTTGTATCTTCTTTCCTTCATCCTGACCTTTTCGGGCGAGGGCGGTTACAACCGAAAAACCTGTTCACTTTTGTTCGTTGTCGCCGTGTTCCTGACGTTGTTCGTCCTGCTCAACTCGACAAGGCTGCACGTGTACTGGCAGATTCTGTCGTACTGCCTGTTGTTATTCTCTGCCTGCATGTTGAGTCATGGCGAGTTATACCTCCTTCGCCCCGTCGCGAACCACCTGACCGCCTTCTACCTGATGATCTCCATCGGCGGCGCGCTGGGCGGAATGTTCGTCAGTCTGATTGCGCCGGTCATTTTCAATGGCTATTGGGAGTTCTTCGTGGGGCTGGCAATGACGATTGCAATCGTCCTGTCGTTGCGCGGAGAGATTGCCGCGTCGAAGCAATCTCGGGGCATGGAAGGGGGCGCCTCGGTCGCTCCGCTCCTCCGCAACAACGTATCCCATCGCGCTCGGTTCATTTTCTTCGTTTTCGGTTTGGTCACTCTCATGCTCGTCTTGGTCGGCGCGTACTTCTCCGGCTCGCTCTACGCCAAACGAAACTTCTATGGGGTGATTCGCATACGTGAAGATCTGACGGGCAAGCCGCCGCGTCCCGCCTACCTGATGGCGCACGGAATCACCGTCCACGGTTTGCAATTCATCGGAGCGAACCGCGCTCTGCCGACAACCTACTACGGCAGGGATGCGGGGGCGGGGCTGGCGATCTTGAATCATCCTCGTTACGGGCACGGACTCAAGGTTGGCATGTTGGGAGTTGGAACGGGGACGCTGGCTGTTTACGGTCAACCCGGGGATGTGTACCGCATGTACGAAATCAATCCCGTTGTCGTTGACCTGGCGGAAGGACGCGGCGGATATTTTTCTTTCATTCAAGATAGCCGGGCTGATGTGACGATGGTTCTCGGCGACGCGCGCCTCTCGCTCGAGCGCGAACTTGCCGAAACCGGTTCGCAACACTTCGATGTCCTTGTACTGGACACCTTCAGCAGCGATTCCATCCCCGTGCATTTGGTGACGAAAGAGGCGTTTGCCTTGTATCTCGATCACCTTGCCCCCGGCGGGGTGATCGCCGCGCATATCACCAACCTGCATCTCGATCTGCAGCCCGTCTTCTGGCAATTGGCGCGTCACTATGGTTTGCACATGGCTCGCATCGAATACGGCGGCGACAATGACGGTGGCTACGCCTCGCACTGGGTCCTGCTGACGCGCGACACCGCACTCCTGCGTACCCCCGCCATTCAGCAACGGACGGTGGATTTGAGCGGTTACTCCACATCCATCAAACTGTGGACCGACGATTACAGCAATCTGTTTCAGATACTCAAGTGATCAGATCGCCACTCCCATCACTGCCACATAATGCGCCGCCGCAGCCAGCAAGACAAAAATATGCCACATCTCATGGAAGCCGAACGTCCCCGGCTTGAAGTTGAAGATTTTTGTGATGTACACAATTGCGCCCAGGGTGTAAATGACCCCCCCGGCGATCAACCAGCCCAGCACCCAGGCGGGCAATGCCGCCAGCATTTGTCCGGCTGCGCCGACAGCCAGCCAGCCCATCAGTAGGTAGATGCCCGCATTCAGCCAGCGCGGCGCACGGATATAGAACACCTTGACGATGATCCCTGTCAGCGCCAGCGACCAGACGACGATCAACATCCCCCACTTCCAAAATCCCTCGAACGCATTCACGCAAAATGGCGTGTAAGTCCCTGCAATGAGCAGGTAGATGGCGGAATGGTCAATCTTGCGGAAGATTTCCAGCGCCCTATCCCTCACGCGCACCATATGATAAGTGGCGCTGGCGGAGAACATGGCAATCAGGCTGATGCCGTAAACGGCAAGCGAAATAACCTTGGCGGGCGTGTCCCAGCCGACGATGAGGAGGGCAATCAAGCCGATCAACGCCAGCGCGGCGCCCGCCCAATGGGTGAGGCTGTTGACAGGTTCGCGAAGTTTTTTGAACATGAGTTTTCCTTTTTATTTCTTTTCAGCGACGATGATAAGCAACGTGCCGGAGTTTTTTTCCAGCACATGCATCGTCACATCGAATTCAGATTGTAACAGAGGCTCTTGCAATCTTTCGCGGATGATCTGCACGGCATCGGTTAGCGCCTGCCCGGTGACTCGAAACAGCCAAGCCAGGAATTTGTTCCTGGGCAGCGCGGCAGGCAGGACGACGAACCTGCCTCCGTCCGACAAGCATCTCCTCACCTCTGACAGTGTGCGCGGGTCGGTAATGTATTCCGCAGGGAAGGTGGCAAGGATGGTTTCGAATGACCCATTTCGAAAGGGAAGCGCCTGCGCCAATCCGCGTGTGATGTTGAGGGTGTGGCGGATGGATGTCTTCGCATCTGCTTGAAGCACGGTGTGGCGGGCGAGACGGGTCATCGGGGCGGATTCGTCCATCGCAACAGCGGTCAAGCCCCGGCGCAGGAGGAAGCGGTGCAGGTGACCGGGTCCGTGACCGATTTCCAGCGTCCGAGTTCCTGCAATGAAGGGAACGACCTCCAAAATCCATTCCTGCCAATGCCCCAGCGAGACAGTCGCCGCAACCAGGTCGTAGGCGAAGGCAAACGGATGATAGAGCAGGTCAAAGAAGACCCGCAGGAGCGTGCTCATAAATAAAACGAGGGTTTGACCGCCGGGTCAAACCCTCGCACAGAAGCGGTTGTTTCAGGCGGCAGACGTTTCGTCGGACTTTTTGCCCTTGCGCAGCGACTCAACGGCAGATTTGCCGCGTTCACGCACATCCTCCACGACAGCCTTGCCGCGTTCGCGGGCGGTGGTGTAGGCTTCGGTGCCTTTTTCACGCAACTGCTTTGCCAGTTCGTCGGCGCGGGCGCGCGCTTCCTGGGCGGCGGCTTCGGCGCGGGCAAGCGCCTCTTCAGCGGTGTGGGAAGCCTTGTCGCGCAGTTCAATGGATTTATCCTTGATCAACGCGCGGGTTTCTTCGCCCGATTGGGGGGCAAACAGGAGCGCAACGACCGCTCCGGTCAGTCCGCCAACAATGAAGCCTACGAGAAAGGCTCCGAATTCATCACGATCAGACATGGTAACCTCCTTGGGGTTTGGTTGATTTTTACAAAAGAGCGTAACGGATGTTCTCTTCCGCAAACGCATTGTGCGCTCTCTGTCGCACTTCTGCACGAGTTTCATTCGATAGAATCTATCTGAAAAATATTCTTGTGCCATCCCGCCCGGACATTCATGTCCGGGCTATCTCATCCAAAGCCGTCTGAAGACGGCTAACGCCTGGCTATTCAGTCCGCTTGAGCGGACTTCGTATCCAATCGCCCGGAGATTGATCTCCGGGCGAAGCCGGCAGGGCGGAATTTTCGGATAGGTTCTTATTTCTTTTTGATACCCATCAATTCTAACATACGGTACAAACCTGCCAGGTAGCCGTTCAGTTTGATGACGGGTTCGACAACATTTTCACCCAAAAATTCAGCCGTGCCGCGCAAGTTGTTGACCGTATCGTTGGTGGCTTTGAGGATGGGGCGCACTTCGTTCTGGAGCAAATTGATCAAACTTGCCATTTGGACGATAAGCACAATCAGCGCCACGCCGATGACCAGCGACTCGAGCGCCACCACAATGATGAAAATATCACGGATCTTGTCGGTGGGAGTGGCAGGTTGGAGCAGGAAGTAGATTGCCAAGCCGAGCAATGCCAGCAGAATGATGACGCCTGCGATGACGCCCGCCATGACGCGCTTCATCTGCTTTTCCTGTTCGTCTTTCGTGGAGGTGTCCTCGGCTGAAGGGGGTTGGGGTGTTTCGTTTTCCAATTGCGGCGTTGTCATGAATTTATTATAGCATAGGCGATTGCGGTTCTTCGAACAGTTTCCTTGACATTCTGCCCGACATCCGTTATTATAACACAAACCGACCGTTCGGTAGGGAAACTATGACCCGCGAAGATATCCTTGAAGCCGCCGCGCAGGTGTTTCGTCAGAAGGGCTTTCATGGCGCATCCATGAGCGACATTGCTCAAGCCGTACACCTGCAAAAGGCGAGCCTGTATCACCACGTTTCATCCAAGCAGGAAATTCTGCTCGAACTCCTCGATCAGGCGCTCAAACTGCTCCTTGAGCGGATTTCCGCCATCGTTGCTCAAGACCTTTCCGCCGACCAAAAACTGAGGCAAATGATCTCCGAATACCTCCGCATCCTCGACGAGAATCTCGACCTCGCTGCCGTCCTCCTCTTCGAGCATCGCGCCCTGGAGCGGCGTCAGCATGCCCGCCATGTTCCCAACCGCGACAAATTCGAGCAGTTGTGGCGCGACGTCCTTGCCGAAGGGGTTGCAGCAGGAGTCTTTCAATGCGAGGATATTCCCATAACGGCGCGCGCCCTGCTTGGTTTGATGAACTGGACGATCACCTGGTATCGCAGCGACGGCGAAAAAACCATCCAGCAAATTGCCGATGACTATTCCAACCTGCTCTTGAATGGACTGCTGAAATGACTCGGATAAACTACGCCGTGTTCGAAACGTCCAACGGGGTAAAAATTCACCGTCTCCCGGTTCAGGCGTTTCCGAAGTTTTGGGCGTGTGTGTACCTTGTCTCTGCCGGGGGGCAGAACATTCTCATTGACAGCGGCTCCGGCACCGAACCCTCGCACGAAGATTTGCTGAACGGTTTGCACCAGGCGGGAGTGCTGCCCTCTGAACTCACCCACATCCTTCTGACTCACGCGCACATTGATCATTACGGCGGACTTCCCAAACTCAAACCACTGACCAACGCAAAAATCGGATGCCACGAACTGGACGTGCAGGTCGTGGCGCATCACGACGCCAGGCTTGCCCTCATCTCCCGCCGCCTCGCCTCCTTCCTTGCCGAAAGCGGACTCGCCAAAGAAGAAATTGACACCCTCCTCGGCATTTACCGCTTCACCAAAGCCCTCTACCGCCCCGTCCCTGTGGACTTTTTTTACAGCAACGCCGCCGACCATGTTCCAGCGTTGGAAATGATTCATTTGCCGGGGCATTGTCCGGGTCATGTGGCGATGCGGATTGACGATGTCGTCTTCTGCGGCGACATGGTCGTGGAGGGTGTCACGCCGCACCTCGCGCCTGAGTCCATCAATCCCTTTGGCGGTGTGGATCACTATCTTGCATCGCTGGCGCGCCTTCAACAGTGGGCAGACGGCGCCCGCCTGATCCTGAACGGTCACAACGACGTGATTGCCGATTTGCCCGCCAGGGTGGATGCCACACGCCAAAACCTGACCCGCCGAATGAGCCGCGCCTTGCAAGCCCTTGCCGAACCGCTGACGATTGCCGAAGTGTGCCGCGCCGTGTACGGCGAAATGAGCGGATACAACCAACTGTTGGTCATCGAAAAGACGGGCGCCTACATCGAATATCTCTACGAGCACGGCATGATTGAAGTCACAAACTTCGAAGAAGTGGAGCAGGGGCAGCCTGCCCGCTATCGAAGAGTTCGGGAAGTCTCGGAAACCGAGATCCTTCCAAAGGAGAAACGATATGTATTCATTTGACCCAACTGAAGAACAACAAATGCTGGTCGAGGCGGTGAAAAAATACGCCGCCAACGACCTGCGTCCCGCCGCGCATGATGCGGAAGAGAGCCGCGAACTTCCGAAAAAACTTGTCAGCAAGGGATGGGAACTTGGCTTGCTGCAAGCCTCCATTCCCGAAGCCTACGGCGGCTTCGGTGAGCGCAGCGCTGTGACAGGAGTGCTTGCCATCGAAGAAATGGCGTTCGGCGACCTGGCTGGTACGCTGGCAGTGATGACCCCCAGCCTCTTCGCCATTCCCATCCTGCTGGCGGGAACGGAAGAGCAGAAGCAGGCATACCTGCCGAAAGTCATCGAGGGCGATTGGGCGCCGTACACTGCCGCCCTCATCGAATATGCCTTCGACTTCGATCCGCTTGCCCTCAAAACCACCGCCGCCCTCGAGGGCGACTCTTACGTTCTCAACGGCGAAAAAGCCTTTGTGCCGTTTGCCAAAGACGCCGAAGCCATGCTCGTGTACGCCGCGCTGGATGGCGTCACGCAGGGATTTATCGTCCCGAAAGATGCGGCGGGACTGACCATCAGCGACGAGCGCGAGAAACTGATGAGCCTCAACGCCCTGCCGATGTACCGCGTCAAATTGGACAACTTCAAAGTCCCCATAGCGAACCGCCTGGGCGGCGCTTCTGGCATGGACTTTGAGCCTGTCCTCGCTTCGATGAGAATTGCCGCCGCCTCAGCCGCAGTCGGCGTGGCGAATGCCGCCTTCGAATACAGCAAGAACTACGCCAAAGAACGCGAAGCCTTCGGCGTGAAGATTGCCCAAAAACAAGCCATCGCCTTCATGCTCGCCGAAATGCGCACCGAAATTGAAGCCAGCCGCCTGCTCACCTGGGAAGCCGCCTGGAAACTCGATACAGGCAAAGAGGATGCCTTCACGGAGGCCTACCTTGCCTACATGGGCGCCGTGGATATGGTGATGATGGTCACCGACCGCGCCGTGCAGATTTTGGGTGGTCACGGTTACATCCGCGAGCACCCCGTCGAGATGTGGATGCGAAACGGCAGAGGCTTTGCCGCGTTTACGGGAATGATGATCGTTTGATAACCAATTACCAATTACCAATGGAAAATAGTAACTGGTAATTGAAAAGGAGTTACCATGCCAATCGAATTTGAAACCCCCAAACCGATTGCACAAACGCAGTTTGTGTTGAAAACGGTTGCAGAAGAAATGATGCGCTCGAAGTCGCGTTACTTCGACGAGCATGAGCACGAAATCCCCTGGGATTACATCGAGTTCATGCACACCGCCATGAAAGCGATGGGCGCAGGCTCGCTCGCTCCTCAGGAGAAAGGGAACGGTCACGAAGGCGGGGAAGAGAAAAAAGAGAAAAGACC
>JACAET010000047.1 GCA_013388685.1 Chloroflexota bacterium
CCACCGTCAATCGCTTCCCCAGGTTTCCCGATCACCGCCAGTACCGTCCCCACCTTTGCAGGGGACCCTTCCTCCGCCAGAATCTTCAACACCGTCCCCGAAGCGGGCGCAGGGATTTCCGTGTCGACTTTATCAGTGTTCACTTCAAGCAGGGGTTCCAACTCCTTGACCGAGTCGCCTTCCTGCTTGAGCCATTTAGTGACCGTAACTTCCTCCACACCTTCGCCGAGCAATGGAACCAGAACTTTTGTCGCCATAAATTCTCCTTTACGCCCCTCACCCCACCCCTCTCCCTGAAAGGGAGAGGGTGCCCGCAGGGCGGGTGAGGGTAAATCCTTTGCGTACTCTGCGTCTCCGCGGTTAATGAATCGCTGGATAACGATCAGGATCAACCTCGTGCATCATTTCATAAACCGTATCAAATATTGTTTCGGCATTCGGCTTGGACCAGTAATCGCCGTCGCTCCCATACGCGGGACGATGCGCCTTGCCTGAGAGAGTCCGCGCGGGGGAATCGAGGTGGAAATAGCCGCCTTGTTTTTCGATGACCTCCTGCATCATATACGCCGTCGTCCCGCCTGGCACGTCTTCATCGAGAAACACAATGCGGTTGGTCTTCTTCAGCGACTCGACAATCCGCCCCTCTACATCGAACGGCAGAAGCGACTGCACGTCAATCACCTCCGCCTCGATGCCCGCCTTCGACAACTTCTGCGCCGCATCCAGCGCAATGCGGCAGCACGCGCCATACGTGACCAGCGTCACATCGCTGCCCTCGCGGATGACCTCAGGCACGCCAAGCGGAACCGTAAACTCGCCGATGTTATCGGGCAGTCGTTCCTTCACGCGGTAACCGTTCAACACCTCCACCACCACCGCAGGCTCGTCGCATTTCAACAGCGTGTTGTAGAAGCCCGCCGCGCGCGTCATATCGCGCGGCACCAGCACGTTCATCCCGCGCACGAGATGGATAATGCCCGCCATCAGCGAACCTGAATGCCAGACGCCCTCCAGCCGATGCCCGCGCGTGCGGACAATCACAGGCGCCGCCTGCCCCCCCGCCGTGCGCCAGTGCAGCGTCGCCAGATCGTCGCTCATGAGTTGCAAAGCATACAGCAGATAATCGAGATACTGAATTTCCGCAATCGGACGCAGCCCGCGCATCGCCATCCCAATCGCCTGCCCCAAAATCGTCGCCTCGCGGATGCCCGTATCCGTCACGCGGTACTCGCCGTATTTTTCCTGCAAGCCCTTGAAACCCTGATTGACATCGCCCAGCCTGCCCACATCCTCGCCAAAGGCAATCACGCGCGGGTCGCGCCTCAGCATGGCGTCGAACGCGGCGTTCATCACCTCGAAGCCGAACACCGTCGGCGAAGACGCCGAATACACAGGCTTGACCTCCTTCACCTTCAGCGCCGTACCGCTGTACAAATGCGAACCGTATCGCTCGAGATTGACCGCATCCTGTTCATTCTTCCATTGGACCAAAACCTGCTTGGATGGATTCGCCTCATCGCGCAGGATTCGCAAAGCCTCATGCGCCGCGGCATGAATATCCCGCCTCGTCACCGACGGGAGGTTTGCCAGCCGTTCCCGAACATTCGCCAACTCTGACGCATGACTCGAAGTCGTGGCGATCTCATCCAGCATATCCATCACCTGGGCGCGCTCTTCGAGAATCGGGTTGAAATACGCCTCCCACGCCAGTTTGCGGATTCCCTCCACAGCCTCGTAGTCGGCTTTTTCGAGCGCGGCAAGTTCGGGGTCCGAGATGACGCGGTTTTCGATCATCCACTCGCGCATCTTGCGGATGCAGTCGTATTCCTCCTCGAACTTGAGCCGTTCGGGAGTCTTGTAGCGTTCGTGCGAGCCGCTCGTGCTGTGTCCCTGCGGCTGTGTGACCTCGATCACATGCACCAGCGCGGGGATGTGATATTCGCGGGCGGTCTCGGCGGCGGCGGCGTAGGTTTCGAGCAGGGCGGGGTAATCCCAACCGCGCACCTGATAGAGATCGTAGCCGTGCAGGCATTCGGGTTCGGGGCAGGGTTCGCGCTGGAAGCCGCTCAGGATGGCGGAGATGTTTTCCTTGACCATCTGAAACTGGTTGGGGACCGAGATGCCGTAGCCGTCGTCATAAACCGTGACGACGGCAGGCGCTTTGAGCACACCGATGGCGTTGACGCTTTCCCAGAACATGCCCTCGGCGGTGGAAGCGTTGCCGATGCTCGCAAAGGTGACTTCATTTCCGTTTCGCGAAAATTGCGTGAAGCCTTTGAGTTCCTCGAGGCGGCGATAGACCACCGAGGCATACGCTAGCCCCACCGCGCGCGGCATTTGCGTTCCCGTCGGGGAGACGTCGGCGGCGGAGTTGTACATTTCGGTTTGGGCGCGCCAGGCGCCGTCGGGGTTGATGTAGCGGCTGGCAAAATGCGCGTTCATCATGCGCCCGCCCGAATTGGAGTCGTGATTCACGTCGGCATGGGCGTAGAGTTGGGCAAAAAATTCCTGGATGCTCATCACCCCCAACATGAACATCCAGGTCTGGTCACGATAATAGCCTGAGCGCCAGTCGCCTTTGTGGAAGGCGCGGGCAATGGCGAGGTTGGCAAGTTCCTTGCCGTCGCCAAAGATGCCGAACTTCGCCTTGCCGCTCAACACCTCGCGGCGACCGATGAGCGAAGCCTGCCTGCTCCGATAGGCAAGGCGGTAATCCTTGATGATTTCTTCTTTTTCGAGGGGAAGCGAAACCGTACCCTTCTTTTGGGGCATGTGTCTCTCTCCTTGGTTTTTGGGTGGCGGGACATCATTTGTAGTCGGCGTGTTCCGGCGCCGATGGACGCGTTATGCCTGCCGCACGGGAGCGCCGGAGGAGGACGCGTCCTGCGTTTTCCATTTAGATTGGGATGACTGCAAAGACCTGCACAGGGGAGGATTATAACAAATGGCAATTTGCCATGCCTGGGTTTGCCATCGGGCATCAGCCCGCTTTCAACCGCGCGCTGATATCCCTTAATTGAGTGAACGCGATGGGTTTAATCAGCACGATGGTCGCCTGTTCGCGCAGGAATTCCGCCTGTACGGCGTCGGCGGTGGTCAGGATTACCTTGGTATTGAGAAATCGCTCGTCCGCATGCACGAATTTGAGCAAGGTCGCGCCGTCTACAAAAGGCAGGTGCAGGTCCAGGGCAATGACATTCGGGACATTCTCCCGTTGCAATCGCTGCTGGGCGGTTTTCCCATCCGTGATTTTTTCGACTTCAAACCCCGCCTGTTCCAGGGCTTTTGTGAAGATGTCCGAGAGGTCTTCATCGTCTTCAATGACGAGCGCTAGATTCTTTGTCATAGCAAATCCTTTCTTTCTGTGATGATTATAAGACCATCCCGGAGAGATGGTACTTAAGGCTCTTGGAAATTATTTCTTCAGCGCTTCTTTCACCGCCGCGTATACATCCACCACGCCATAGCCATATCCCGCATTCGGAACGCCGCCCTCAAAGCACCCCAGAGACGTGCTGCCCGTGTAGGGCGCCGCCGTCTCGATGAGAATCTGCTCCGTGCGGTCAATATCGCCGATCAGGCTCGGATCTGCCGACCATAGCAGCGCTACCGCACCGGCGACGTGCGGTCCCGCCATGGACGTGCCTTCCAGCGCGCCATAGCCGCCGCCCGGCAGTGCAGACAAAATGTCCCTGCCCGGCGCGACAATATCGGGCTTGATGCGGTTCGAGCCGTCCGCTGTCACCGGTCCGCGGCTGGAGAACTCGGTCACGTTGCCATACTGGTCAATGGCGCCCACCGAAAAGACCGAGTCGTACAACGACAGCGGCGCGTTCACCGTACTGCAATTCGGACCGTCGTTGCCTGTTGAAACCACAACGAAAATCCCCGCGTTGCGCAGATGGTTCGCCGCATAGAGCAATGCCTGCGGGTCGCACCCCTCAATCTCAGGACAGCCCCACGAGTTGTTCAACACATCTGCCGCGCGGGTGGGGTCGCCGTCTGTGAACGGGTTGCCTCCCTGCGGAAACGGCGCCAGCATGAACTGCATGCAGTCGAGATACAACGCCGGGTTGCCGAGGTTGCGGTTCAAATTCATGCACGCAAACCACGTGGCGCCCGGGGCAATGCCGATGCCGTTCTCCCCCAGCGCTGTGCCAAGCGTGTGCGTGCCATGACCGTTCACATCGTATGGCGATTTGCCGCCATACCACGGATCGAACCAGTTGTAATCGTCGCCCGATTCCCCGCCGCGGTAACTGTTCCTCAAAGCGGGATGAGCCGCATCCACACCGCTGTCCGACTGCCCAATCACAATCCCCTCGCCGCGCACGCCGAACTCCTTCCACACCCTGTCTGCGCCGATCATGCTCACGTTCCACTGCACACCATCTGGCGGAGGCGAGGAGAAGAGTCCGCTCAAGGCGGCGGTTTCAGCCTGGGGGGCAGGTCTCAGCCTCGGGCTGGGAAGGACGCGGTCTACTTCGGGGCGGGTCAGCAGGTACAGGCGGATGAGAGTCCCGCCGCGTACTTCCATCGCGTTGACCAGATAATACGGCGTGTACTTCACCCCGAACGTATCGAACGTCTCGCGCAGCCCCGCCTGCGACTCGTCCGCAAAGCGGGTCAACTCCCGATACGCCGCCGTCCGCCGCTCATCAATATTTTGAATTTGCCGCACATTCGATAAATCTGCCTGGTCTTTCATGATGACAAAGAGACGGTCGCCGTAAAAGCCGTGATTGCCGTTCGTGATGAACAGGATGATGACGACCAGCCACGCCGCCCCTGCACCGACCCAACCGAGCGCCCCCTTCGCTCCTGACCCTTCGGTACGCTCAGGACGACGCCCTGAGCCTGATTCGGCAAACAGGCGGATTGCCACCCCCGCGAGACCGACCACCAACCCCAAGCCGATGGCGAACGCACCCGCCTTGAGCGCCAGCCCGCCGATGTCGCCCAGCAAGATCGTCAGTTCCGTCGGGTCGAAGAAAACGAAGCCCGCCGCCGCCAGCAGACCTGTGAGTGTCATCCCTGCCGTCCGTGAAGGCATGACTGTCGCTGCCGCAAACGCAAACGACGGGAGCAAGGCAAGCAGAATCAATTGCGCCCCGTCGTACCCGATGGCGGAGCCGAGCAAAGCAAGCGTGGCGCCGATGCCGAACGCATCGAGGAGCCTGTTCCCTGTCGTCGCTTCCATCAACACCGCCGCCAGCGCCCCCAGCGAAAGCCCCGCCAGCAGGCTCAGCAGGGCATCGGCGGGGGAGCCAAACGCGCCCAACACCGCAAACGGCGCGACGCCGAACGCCGCCAGCAGAAGCGCAGTCGGAACGCCTCCCGCTTTCCAGTCCAACTTCACCTTGCGAATGTTCGATACGATGACAAACGCCGCCAGACAAATCACGATTTGCGCGATTGCCCCCAACTGGTCGTTGTTCGGACCGAGAAAGCGCAATCCGAGCGCGGGGAACGCCATCGCCGCCGCCCCCAGCCACCCGGCATAGACCGGCTTGAAACGCTCATCCTTCGTGAAATACCACAACGCCGCCACGACGCCCGTCATCACGAACGCCTGCGCCGCCAGCCCAAGCACGCCCGCCCATTTGAGGTCGGCAAGGCTGCCCGATGCAATTGCCGTCTGCTCCGTAGACCACAGCACAAAGTGGTAGATGAGCATACAAATCGGCATGGGCAGCGCCACCACCAAAAACAACACCAGCGCGCCTGTCGAACGCTTCTTCGGTTCTGCCTGCGGCTGAACGGGTTGATTCGAATCCTGTTGAGTTTCTGCCATTGCATCTCTCCGTTATTGATCCAACAAATACCTGTCGAAAAACTCCGCCACGCGCCTCTCATACTCCTCCGCCCTTTCGGTATCGAATTGTACATGACCCAGTTCCGGGTCGAACCACAACTCCTTCGGCTCGCCCGCCGCGTCGTACAGGCGCTGACCGCTGTCCGCCGAAATGACCACGTCGGCGCCGCCCTGCATCAGAAAGACCGGGCGCGGGCTGATCTGCGCGATCCACTTCGTTGTATCAATATCCTCAGTTTTGAAGCCGGTCTCCCGTTCCGCCCAGAAGACGATCAACGGCGCGAAGGGAAAGGCGGGCAGGTCGGTGAAATACTCGACGCTCGTCGAAACCGTATCGTTCAATGACGAAAACGCGCTGTTCGCCACCACCGCCTTGATGTTTTCGTTCTGCGCGGCATATTGGATGGCAAGCATCCCGCCGTAGGAGTTGCCCAGGATGCCGATCCTCTGCGGGTTCACATCCCCACGCGTAAGCAGGTATTGATACCACGCCGCCATATCGTCCACCTCGTGCATCCCGAACGTGATCATCTCCCCGCCGCTCTGGTCGTGCGCGCGGACGCTCGTGAGCAAAGACCCATATCCGTGCCGGTACATCATCGCCGCTTCGTTCAACAACTCCTTGCGCGTGGACTTGTAGCCGTGCTGCATCATGATGACCGCGCCGTTCCGCGAAGGGACGAACCAGCCAGCCAGTTCGATCCCATCGGGTGAGGTCACAGTCACTTCCTCGAACGGCAGGTTGTAATCGGCGGGTGTCTCTTCGGGGAGTTTGCGCGTCTCCACCGGTGCGGTGATCAATCTGTGCGCTTCGTTCCTGGTGAGGTTCAAAACTCCAGCCAAGGCAATCACCAACACGCCGGCTACAACGCCCGGAATGATTTTGGATGATCGTTTCATAATCTTAATCCGCCACTCCTTTCGCAGGGATCCTCGCGTCGTCGGTTTTATGCGGACGCACATCGAACAACTTGAACGCCCACTGCACCGACGGACCGATCAACAGCGCAAACGCCAGCGTCCCCCAGCCGGCAGGTCCGCCTAACAGCCAGCCGAGCGTCACGACGATCACCTCGATGGAGCCTCTCGCCACCCGCACGCTGACGCCCGTCACGCGGTGAATCGCCAGCATCAAACTATCGCGCGGACCCGCCCCCGCGTCCACCCCGATATAGACCGCCGTGGCAATGCCCTGAATCAACACCCCCAGCAGGAACATCCCGATTTGCAAGGCAAGGTTCTCTGCAGGCATCGGAATCCATTCCAAAAACAAATTCAACCACGGACCGATGCACAGAATATTTGCCAGCGTCCCCCAGCCCACCCGTTCGCGGAACACCAGCGCAAGCCCCAAAACGGCAAACCCCATCCACACCGTCATCGTGCCGATGCGGATGCCCAAAATATCCGCCAGCGCAATCTCCAGCACCAGCCAGGTGCTCGTTCCCAAACTGGCGCGAATCAACAACGCCAGCGCAAGCCCGTATAGCAAAAAGCCGAACTGAATAACAATCAAATCCCTTGCAAACCTGTTCCAGCGGATGGGTTTCAACATGGCTCCTCGTTTCAAACAAGCCACCATCATATCATGATACACTCCCATCATGCCACAAATCCGCCTCAAACCCGGACGTGAAAAGAGTCTACTCCGCCGTCATCTGTGGATCTTCTCCGGCGCGATCCATAGGGCAGACGGAAACATCGCCTCCGGCTCGACCGTGGACCTGGTCTCCGCCGGTGGGCATTTCCTCGCCCGCGCCTCCTACTCCCCCGCCTCCCAAATCCGCGCGCGCGTGTGGACGTTCGACGAAGAATCCGTTGACAGCGAATTTTTTCGCAAGAGAATCCGTTCCGCAATTGACATGCGTCGAAGATCGAACGTCGAAGGTCAATCGAACGCCTATCGCTTGATTTATGCGGAGGCGGATTCCCTCCCCGGTCTCATCGTTGACCGTTATGACGATGTCCTCGTCCTCCAATCCTTAACCGCCGGGAGCGAATACTGGAAGCAAACCCTTGCCGACCTGCTCCTCGAAGAGACCGGGCTTGCTGTCATCTACGAACGCTCCGACGCCGACGTGCGCGAACTCGAAGGGCTTTCCCCAAAAGTCGGTTTACTGCGCGGCGAAACCCCCCCATTCCCGATGACCATTCACGAACATGACCTGAAATTCCTGGTCAACCTGCAAAGCGGACACAAAACCGGCTTCTACCTCGACCAGCGTCGCAACCGCCTGCGCGTGCGCGAACTGGCAAAAGACAGAGATGTGCTGGATTGCTTCTGCTACACGGGCGGGTTCACCGTCAACGCACTGGCGGGCGGCGCCCAATCGGTGCTCTCGGTGGATTCCTCCGCCGAGGCGCTGGCATTGTGCAAAGAGAACATCACCCTCAACAGCCTGCCCGCGGGCCGCCACACCGCGCTGGAAGGCGATGTCTTCCAACTCCTGCGCAAATTCCGCGACGAAAACCGCTCCTTCGACCTCATCATCCTGGACCCGCCCAAGTTCGCGCCCACCGCCGCCCACGCCGAAAAAGCCGCCCGCGCCTACAAGGACATTAACCTGCTGGCGTTCAAACTCCTGCGCCCCGGCGGGGTGCTGGTCACGTTCTCGTGTTCGGGCGGGGTGGATTCAGCGTTGTTCCAGAAAATTGTGGCAGGCTCCGCCCTGGATGCGGAGGTCGAAGCGCAGATTGTCGAGTGGTTGTCACAGGGGGCAGATCATCCCGTTTCGCTGCATTTTCCCGAAAGCGCCTATCTCAAAGGGCTGGTGTGTATAAAAAAATAGGACGCGGTGAGCCGCGTCCTATTCTTGTATAGGAATGAGAGACTTCAATCGTCCCCTAGGCTGGCAATCGCCCGCAGCAGCCCCAGTACCAGCACACCGAGTTTGATACCTTCGCCGGCGGTGAGAGCAGTCTCCCGTTCATTTTTCTCGGCGCGGCGGTGGAGCAGAGATGCCGCAATCAGACCGGTCACCGCGCCGATGACGGCGCCAAATAGAAGCGTTTTGTTTCTGTTCATGGTTTACTTCCTTCCAAACAATGCCCGAATGCTTGCGCCAATTCCATCCATCAGGAAAATCGGCTTGACGACCGCATCTGCGCCGCGCTTGATGTAGATGGCGGCTTTATGGACGTAATCCTGCGCCAGACCGGTATAGGTCGGAGTGACATGCAGCAGTCTTGCCATGAGGTACACCAGCCCCGCCAGCAAGACCAAAACCAACAACAGCCCGATCATGATGGGGATGACGATCCACATGGTGGAAACCGCCGCCCAGCGCGCCACATCGCCGCCATCGCGGAAAGCGGCGATGTGGATCAGCGCGATCAAGGCAAGGCAGAGGATCACACTCAACGCTATGGGCAGAATGATTTGCCACGCCAATTGCCTGCGGTGGTTTTTATACGATTCGTGAACCGGCTGGGGAAGTTTGGCGTTCATCGCTTTTATTTTAGCATAGATGACCCATCTGTCCCGGGCGTGACGATGCGTCGAAAACGGACTTCCTATTCGAAATTATCCCGGTAATCTTCGTCGTTAAGTTCGCAGCCATACGGGTATACTGGACGATCTTTTGTGTCGTTCCCATACTTGCCCGAAAAGAGCGGATGGACGCACAATTCGTCGTCGTCGCTGATGCCGAGTTCGTGTTCCACTGTGTATTCGAAATTTCCCCGAATGTACATGTCGCTCGCCTTGCCCAGTTTAACCTTGCCCAGCGCGCCGATTTCCAGCAGCATGCGCCGGAATTCGAATTGAGTATCCCCGTCGAAGACGATTTTTCCCTTGCGCGTATAGACCCGGTGAAGGTCGCCCACCGAGAATTGATGTTTCAGTTCGGGAATGCACCTTTCGCAAACTTTTTCCGCCGCGGGATGGATCAATTTGAACGCCACGAAGATTTCCTGGACGATGCGCGCCTCCTCCTGACGGATGCCGTTGAGAATGCGCGCCTCGCTGATGGGGAAGGGGCTCGACCTTTGCTCATGGTTCAGGTTCTTGAAAATGGAGTTCAGCAGGATCAACAGATGTCTCGGCAATAACTGCGTATGGCGCAGAATATAGGCAATCGTTTCCTCCCGATGCCCTGCCTGATTGATGACGTGTTTGGGCAACACCGCTCCGAACAGTTTGAGCGCGTCGGTTTTGCTGGTCAGGTCGAGAGGGAGCAGTTGGTTGAGATAATCGGGGTAGTACAGTTCGAGGAAGATCTTCAAACGTTGGGCGCCGATCAGAAGCAATTCACTGGCTGTCCATTGCAGTTTCAAGGAGCGGCGGAAATCTTTGTTCGGATTGGACGAGATCTTGACGATGCGGCGGTAGAGTTCGGCCGGCAGACAGAAGCGAATGTCCACCACGTCGCGCGGTTTGTTCATCGAGCCGACGCATTTGAGCAATCCCTGGATGGCGTAAGCGACCGAGTCGAAATCCAATTGAAAATCGTCCAGCGAATCCATCAGGATGACGAATTTTTTATTTGTACGGCGGAGGCTTTCTTCCGCCGCCGCGGCGACGGACTTGAAAGCGGCGTGGTCGAGCCGCCGCAGGACCTCGGAAAGCCCCACTCGTTGACCGGCTTTCGACATCTGGTCGAACACGTCTGCCAATTTCCAGAAAATATCCTCCATATTGGCGGCATGCTGGACGCCGATCTTTTCGAAATAGGCATCCGCCTGTTTCGCCGTGTCGGGGGGCAGGAAATCCCGCCAGCGCAATTCGTATAGGACGCAAAGCCACAGGATGATCTCCCATACTTCGGCGAGCATCTCCGGGAACACGGCGTCCTTGATGGTATCCTGTATGGCTTTCGAGATGTGGGCCAGAGCATGATCGGTTCGTATTTCGACATGAAAATCGTACTTGCTTTCGAAATATACGGTTCGCAGGTACGAGGTTTTTCCCGAGCCTTTGCGTCCCATGATGATGGAGGGACGACGGTGCAGGTTTCTGTAGATGCGGTTGTGTTGTTCGAATAATTTCTCCAGCGCAACGGTTTCGCCGGGGTCAATGTCTGTCGAATCGATGGGACCGAACGGTTCGTTTCTGGTGATGTAGGGTTCCAGGGGATGCGTCATGGGATTTCCTCCTGCTGTTCCTTTTCATGACGAGGATTATACAGCCATTCAGCGCGGAAGGGGCTGTCGCAACAACGTCCGTTCCCGATTTCGGGCGATTTCAACCCCGCGCATCTTCGTATGCCTTGATTCGTTCCTCGAAACCCAGAATGTACCCCAGTTCGTCCACGCCGTTTAAGAGACAAGCCTTGTTGAAGGGGTCAATAGGGAAGGCGAAAGAGCCGGAAGGGTGGAAGACGGTTTGGGAGGCGAGGTCAACCGTCAGTTTCGCGTGAGGCGTTTCCTTCACCAGGTCGAAGAGCATGCGGTGCGTGGCGCCGTCCGCGACGATGGGAAGGAGTCCGTTTTTCAGGGCGTTGCTGCGGAAGATGTCGGCAAAGGATGTGGAGATGACGGCGCGGAATCCGAAGGCGACGAGCGCCCAGGGGGCGTGTTCACGGCTCGAACCGCACCCGAAGTTGTCTCCCGTCAAAAGAATTTGGCAGCCAGCCGATTCGGGCTTGTTGAGAATGAAGCCGGGGTTGGGCGATCCATCGGGAGCGTAGCGCCAGTTGAAGAAGAGCGCTTCGGCGAGTCCGTTTTTGTCGGTGATTTTCAGGAATTGAGCGGGGAGGATTTGATCCGTGTCCACGTCGTTGACGGGAAGCGGGACGACGCAGGAGGTAAAGGAGGCGAATTGAACCATGTTGAACTCCGGGTCACAGCATGAGGGGTCGCGGGTCGGCGACTGCACCCATGATTGCCGAAGCCGCGGCGGTGAGGGGACTTGCCAGGAAGGTGCGCGCGCCCTTGCCCTGCCGCCCTTCGAAATTGCGGTTGCTGGTGGAAACGGCGTACTTGCCGGGTTCGACGATATCTCCGTTCATGGCGACGCACAGACTGCACCCCGCCTCGCGCCATTCGCCGCCCGCCTCCTTGAAGATTTTGTCGAGTCCCTCCAGTTCGGCTTGTCTTTTGACCTGCTGGGAACCGGGGACGACCATCAGGCGAAGTCCATCGGCGATCCGGCGTCCCCGCAGCAGGGACGCCGCGAGGCGCAAGTCGGAGATGCGTGAGTTGGTGCAGGAACCGATGAAGACGACATCCACCTTTTGTCCGAGCAGCGATTGACCGGGGTGGAGTCCCATGTAGGCGATTGCCTTTTCAAAGGCGGCTTTTTGGGAGGAGTCGCCCAGGGAATCGGCGGTGGGCAGGCGGTCTGTGATGTGCATGCCCATGCCGGGATGGGTGCCGTAGGTGATCATCGGTTCGATGGCGGAGGCGTCGAGCGTGATGGATTTGTCGTAGGCGGCGCCTTCATCGGTGGGAAGAGTTTTCCATTTTGCAACGGCTTTGTCCCACGCTTCGCCTTGGGGGGCGAATGCGCGCCCGTGCAGATATTCGAAGGTTGTGTCGTCGGGCGCAATCATGCCTGCGCGCGCGCCGCCTTCGATGGACATGTTGCAAAGGGTCATGCGTTGTTCCATGTCGAAGGAGCGAACCGCCGAACCGGTATATTCGAAGACGTGTCCCGTTCCGCCGCCGACCCCGACCCGTGCGATGAATGCCAGGATGATATCCTTTGCCGTGACGCCTTTTGTCGGCGCGCCTTCGATGCGCACTTCGTATGTGCGCGGTTTCTTTTGGAGCAGGCATTGTGTGGCGAGCACGTGTTCCACTTCGGACGTGCCGATGCCGAACGCCAGCGCGCCAAAGGCTCCGTGCGTGGCGGTGTGACTATCGCCGCACACGATGGTCATGCCGGGCTGGGTGCGTCCCAATTCGGGTCCGATGACATGGACGATGCCGCGCTGCGGGCTGGTCATGCCGTGCAGGGGAATCCCGAATTCGGCGGCGTTCTGCTCCATAAGACGGATTTGCGCCGCCGCCATCGCATCCGCCATCGGAAGGTCCGGCGGGGTCGTTGGAACGGAGTGATCCAGCGTGGCGAGCGTCTTGTCGGGACGCCGAACCTTGAGTCCGCGCTGGCGAAGACCGGCAAACGCCTGAGGCGAGGTGACCTCGTGGACGAGGTGCAGGTCAATGTAGAGAATTGCGGGGGAATCGGGTTCTTCGGCAACAACATGCGCGTCCCAGATTTTTTGCAGGAGGGTTCTTGGGGGTTGTGGCATATTGCGGTTACCTCTGAAAGTGAAAGACTTCTAACGCCGTGAGTATAGGGGATTTTCCCTTGGGCGTCCACCGTTTGCGTCCTTGTCAGATCCCCCTCCACACTCATTGTTTGTCCTTTTTCAAGTACCTTTGCTACCGCCCTATCATCCTGCGTGAAGACGCCGGGCGGTCATTGCCAGTTTGCGATACGTTCCGAAATCCGCTCATCCCCCAATTCCTTGCACAATTTCTTCAAACGTGGATGGGCTCCCCGCCATTCCAAATCGCCAAGCGTCTCTTGCAGCGGAACATCGCGGCGCAGCGTGGAGAGTTGTCGAAACAGCAGGGCATCTTCATAATTCGCCTGCAAATTTTCGATCAACGTTGTCGCGCGTCCCAGCCCCAGCGGGAGTTTCTTTGGGTCTGTGGGTATCGCCTCGATGTGCCCGAATTTCGCCAGCACCGCCGCCGTGGACTTTGCTCCCCAACCCTGAATACCAGGATACCCATCCGCTGAATCGCCCACCAGCGCCAGATAATCGGGCATGGATTCGGGGGGGACGCCGAACTTTTCGATGACGCCCTTCTCGTCCATGACGATCTCACGGCGGCGGTCCCAACTAACCACGCGCGTTCCGTCCACCATCTGCATCAAATCCTTGTCCACGGAACAAATGACGATTTGTTCGACGGATTTGACCTTTTTGAACTTTACAACCGCTGTGGCAAGCGCGTCATCCGCTTCGAATTCGACCATGGACCAGACCGTCAACCCGAGGGCGGCAACAGCCTCCTCCGCCGGCCCAAATTGGGCGAGCAGGTTCGGGTCCACACCGGAAGCGGTTTTGTATCCGGAATAAAGTTCGTTGCGGAAGGATTCGATTACATGGTCAAAGGCGACCGCCACATGCGTCACTTCGGGGTCGGAGAGAAGCAGGAGCATGCTTCGCAAAAGCCCCAGGGTCGCGCCGACTTCGCGTCCATCGGGAGCCTTCTTGGGCGGGGCGCCGAAATGGGCGCGGAAGAGTTCGTAGGTTCCGTCCACGAGGTGGATTTTCATGAGCGCCACACTCCCGCATACTTCTTTTTGTATTTCGCATCTGTCTCCCGTTCGATCAATTTCAGCGCCTTCTCCCTGATCCCGCCGGAGGCGAAGGCTTCGTAGAGATTGCGCAGCCCCGCAAGAATATCATAGCGGATGTTATCCGGATGTTTGCGAATGGTCTTGTCCATGCCGGCGTCCTTTCTTTTGCGAAACGATCGTCCAGGCTGAAAAAGTGCCTCGCGCAAAGTGTTGATTGCGTTTTCTCCCGTGCCATGCAAGGGCAGAAGATCGGCTTCGTTGAGTGGTGTCAACGGTTCGAGGCGGGCGATGCCCGCCTTCGCAAGCGCGCGTTGGGCGGGCGCTTTGTGTCTGGTTCATGTCCTATTCCATATGCGCATGTTCGTACGCGTAGAAAATATAATCCTGCGAGGTTGTCTGCACTCCCCGATCATTGAGCAATCTCAGAATTTGAGCGCGGTGATCCGTTCCGTGATTGACCACATGGAGAAGAACCTGCCACAGGATGAGGTCCTTGTCCTCTTCAGGTTCTTTGATCGGCTTGGTGAACAACAGGTCATCGTGTAATTCCGCCAGATAGCCGCGCATCATTTGCTCGACCTTGTCCCAATGTACGCGGATGGTCTCCCGGTCGTCGCCGCCGGGTGGGGGAAGCGGCTCCGAGGTTTCGACGCCGCGCAGTTCGCTGAACCAAACCTCATCCACCTCCATGAGGTGAACGATCTGGTCTCGGATAGAGCCGCGTGAGTAATGGGCGGGCTGTATGAACTGTTCGAAGGAGAGTGGAGTGACGTAATTCCAGAGCTTGCGATTTTCGGCGAAATGATAGCCGTATAAATGACGAAAGGCGTTTGCATTCATGGTGCGATGACCCTCAACTTACTGCTTTTTTTACGAGCGCAACGATCTTTGACTCTTCGGCAGGGGTCAATTGGATCAATGCAAACGAGGCAGCCCACATATTGCCATCGTCCAGTTTCGCCTCGGGCTGGAAGCCGAAGGTTGCATATCTTACGTTGAATTTACTCGCTGCCTGAAAGAAACAGATGACCTTGCCTTCCTGATTGGCATAGGCGGGCATTCCATACCAGGTTTTGGGCGTGAGTTGCGGCGCAGCGACTTTGACGATTTCATGGATTCGTTTTGCCATCGAACGGTCCGGTTCCTTCATCTTAGCAATCGCCTCCAGCGCGGCTTTTTCCATCTCTTCCTTGTTTGCAGCTATTTTCCTCTCTTTGAGAGTCTCTTTCATAGCGGCTCGCTCTTCCGCCGAGAGTCCCTGGTGGGCAGATTTTTGTGTGTCTTTCTTTGGGCTCATAGCAACCTCTTTCTGACATTGTGTGGATTACTTCCCATCATACGCTTTTTGTAGATCAGCGGCAATGACCTTCTTTTTCTTCAACATTGTCTGCATCACACGCCCATTTTCGCCGGGGCGGGTCTCTCCATTAACTTCCAGTTGCGATTGTGCCTGTGCGTTCGTAATTCACGACAATGACACCCTTCGAGGTGACCATACTTTCCGTCACCTTGAACGCCGCCGGGATCGTGCCATCGGCAAACAAGCGTTTTCCACCGCCCAGCGTTATGGGGTATATCATCAGCCAGAACACATCCACCAGATCGTGCCTGAGAAGCGTCTGAAGGAGATTGCCGCTTCCCCAAACATGCAAATCAGGACCAGACTGTCGCTTGAGTGTAGTGACTTGTGCCGGGATGTCTCGGCTTAAAAACACGGACGGCTGCCATTCACTGGACATTCGGGTATTCGACGCGACGTATTTGGTCGCCGCCATGACGCGGGACCATGCGTCCGCATGTTGGGGCCAGTACGGTTCCCAAATATCAAAGGTTTTTCGCCCCAACAACAGGTCGAACGGTGAATTCATCTGCTTCCTCAGAGCCGTTCCAAGAATATCGTCGGCGTAGGGCGCTATCCACCCGCCGTGTGTGAAACCGCCGCTGGTATCTTCTTCTGACCCGCCGGGGGCTTGTATCACGCCATCCAGCGAGATATGTTCAAGCACAACGACTTTTCTCATGAAGAAACTCCATCATATGCCTTCTGCAAATCTGCCACAATGATTTTTTTCATTTGAAGCATCGCGCCCATCACGCGCTGCGATTTGACCGGGTTCGGGTCGCTCATCAACTCGCCCAACTGCTTCGGAATGATCTGCCACGATAAGCCGTACTTGTCCTTGAGCCAGCCGCACATGGATTCCTCGCCGCCGTCGGCAGTGAGCGCGTTCCAAAAGTAATCCACTTCCTCTTGATCTTCGCAATGAACGAACATCGAAATCGCCTCATTGAACTTGAACTGCCGACCTGCATTCAGACCAATGAACTCCTGCCCATCCAACTCGAACGAGACCGAGAACGCCCTGCCGTCGGGTCCGCGTGAGACGCCAAGCATTTTCGAATTCTTGAACAGCGAGACGTAGAAATTCATCGCCTCTTCAGCCTGTGTGTCAAACCATAAGAACGGTGTGATTTTTTTCATTTTGACTCCTCTTTGATTTTCTTCTTGTTTGCCGTCACATGCAATTCCACAACTCTCTGGATCAATTTCACAGGAAGCGGCTTGTCGAGCGGAAATTTCAACGTGCCTTTGCCGGCTACATACGGCTCGATCTGACGTTTGAACGCTTCATCCCCCACCGGAACCGGGTACAGCGAAATGTGCTTTTTCCACCCTGCAAAATAGATCAGGTTCCGGTGATTCAATTCAAACGCCGCAATCTGATAACTGATTTTCTCTTTCGCATTTGGCACCAGCGTACTGACCAGTTGGCGGATCTCCTGCAAATAGGCTTGCGATTCTGGTGGGCATGCCGCAATATATTCGTCAATGCTCTGGAAATTTGTTTTAGCCATGAATACTCCTCTGGCAAATGCATTTGTCCCCAATTTGGATAACGACAGTCTTATTTTAGAACATAAGTTCTATTTTGTCAACAGCAAAATTAAGGAAATTGCATAAACCGCGCCGTTGCAAGCATGCGGCCAGAAAAGAAAAGTTCTTCTTGGGCGGTGGAAATGCGATGGTCCGGGAGGAACGGGTTCGGCAACGGAGTATGGTATGCTTATTGTCATTCGGAGATACCGGCATGGCTAAAAGAACACAGACATCTTCATTTGGAGTTTCAAAACGCGAAGCTCACGATTCGTCGGAATTTTACGCGCGTAACCTCTTTCAATCCGCCCCTATCACAAGTTCGATGGATGCCGTCGCCCCTTCCATTCAGATGAAGGGTTGGATGGACCGTGTGTATAACCAGACGTCCGAATCCATGCCCGTGCCGGATAACAGCATAGCCCTGGCATTTACATCGCCGCCTTATAACGTGGGGAAAGACTATGACGATAATATGACCCTCGACGAATATCTGGATCTGATCAAACGAGTCGGCAGGGACGTTTATCGCGTCTTGAAACCGGGCGGGCGGTATGTGATCAACATCGCGAACCTGGGAAGAAAACCCTACATTCCATTGCATTCTTTTTTCTATCAGATTCACGCTCAACTTGGCTTTCTGCCAATGGGCGAGATTATCTGGCAAAAGGGAAAAGGCGCCAGCGGAAGTTGTGCATGGGGCAGTTGGAAGAGCGCAAAATCGCCGCGCCTGCGGGATTTGCACGAATATCTGCTTGTTTTCGCCAAACAGGGCTTTTCGAGACCGGATAAAGGCGAGTCGGATATCTCTGCGGAAGAATTCATGGAGTACACACTTTCTGTCTGGCAGGTCCAGCCCGAGTCCGCCAGGAAAGTCGGACATCCCGCCCCGTTCCCTGTGGAATTGGCGAAGCGGGTCATTAAACTGTATTCCTATGTTGACGATGTCGTCCTTGATCCGTTTATGGGATCGGGTACAACCTGTGTTGCCGCCAAAGAAAATGGACGTCATTATGTGGGCTTCGATGTTTCGCCAGAATATTGTCGGATCGCCAGAGACAGAATTGCAAAAGCCATTTTGCGCGAGGTGGATAAAAAGGGTAACATGAAAAGCGGGGAAAGAACGGCTGATGAGGAGAACCATGCGCAAGGCTCGAATTGAGCCAAGCCGAAATACAAATGACGGAAGTGGGGTCGCAATGGGTTTTTGCAGGGGAGGAATTTGACCGAAATGAGGACGTTCCCCGTCCTGACGAAAAAGTCCCTTGCCTGGTTCAGGTACGCGCGGCGGACGTTACGCTTGCGCTGAGTGCCAGGGGAGAACATTCAAACATCCACTGCTACGCTTTTATGCGCCTTTTGTCTTCTTCCACCCAAACGCGAGCATGAAAAACCCGGTAGCCGTCAGCACAATCGCCGCGCCGGAGGCAATGCTCAGGTAATAGGAAAGGTACAACCCGATCACCCCGGACAAGGATGCGAAGAACGCGGCGAGAACCATCATGCTCGATAAACGATGCGTGAGCAGGTAGGCGGTTGCGGAGGGCGTGACGAGCATGGCAACCATCAATGCCACGCCGACGGTTTGAAGCGAGACGGCAACCGTCACCGCGATGAGGACGAGCAGGAGGTTGTTCAGCAGGGTCACGGGGAGGCGCAGCGTAGCGGCAAGGACCGGGTCGAAGGACAGGGTCATGAATTCCTTGTAGAAGGCGAAAACGGTCAACAGGATGATTCCCCCGAAGATCAGGATCAGCCACAGGTTTTGGGGCGAGACGCTCAATACATCCCCAAAAAGGAAGTGACTCAAGTCCACCGCATAACTGCGGACGGTGGAGATCATGGCGATACCGAGCGCGAACATGCCGGCAAAGATGATGCCGATGGCGGTGTCCTCCTTGATCTGCGAGTTCTTGCTGATCACGCCAATGCCGAGCGCGGCGAGGATGGCGGTCCCCAGCGCCCACCAGAACAGTACATCTCGCGCGCCGCCGCTGATGAGATAGCCCAGCGCGATGCCGGGCAGGATGGTATGCGCGAGCGCGTCGCCGAAGAATGCCATGCCGCGCAGGACGATGTACGTCCCGACCACCGCGCAGACAATGCCGACGAGGATCGCGGCGATCATGCCGCGCTGCATGAATTCGTATTGGAGAGGCTGAAGTAAAAGATCAATGAACGTGGTCATATTCCCCTTCATCGCAGCAATCGTCCACAGCCACGATGTTGCCATCTTCGGTGGTGCGCAACCGTCCGCCGTATGCCTTGAGCAGATTGCCTGTTTGTAATGCAATGTGCGGCTCGCCAAAGGCAACCATGCGGTGATTGAGCAGCATGATGCGGTCGAAATGCGATGCGGCTTGTTCAAGGTCGTGAGTCGCCACCATTACAGTGACGTTTTGCTCGCGCAGGGTATCCAGCAGATCGAGCAACCCCTCCTGCGACGGCGTATCGAGACCGGTAAGCGGTTCATCCATCAACATTAGTTCGGCTTCCTGTGCGAGCGCGCGGGCGATGAACATGCGCTGCTGTTGTCCGCCGGACAGTTGGCTGATCTGGCGCGAGGCGAGATCGCTGATCTGCACCGTTTCCAGCGCGTGCTGGACGAATTCCCAATCCCTCTTGCGGGGCCAGTTGAGCGGACCGAGTTTCGCCGAGCGTCCCATCATCACCACGTCCGCCACGCTGACGGGGAAGCCCCAGTCCACTTGCGAGCGCTGGGGGATGTAGGCGATACACACGTGCCTGCCCGGTCGTGAGCCGAAGATGGTCACATCGCCCGATGACGGTTGCAGGACGCCCGCCACCACTTTTAACAGCGTGCTTTTCCCCGCGCCGTTCGGTCCCACCACCGCCACGCGCTCGCCGGCGTGCAGATGGAAGGTGATATTTTCGAGCGCGGTATACCCGTTGTAACGGACATTCAGATGGCGCACGTCGAGAATCGGCTGGTCTTCCTGGTGATGGGAGTGTGGGTACATGTTTTACCTCACCTTACCCCTCCCCATCCCTCCCCTTCCTTCTCCCGCGGAGAGGGAAGGGGAGGGCGCCCGCAGGGCGGGTGGGGAAGGGTGAGGGTCAACGCAACGCTTCCACGATCAATGTGACATTGTACTTCATCATGTCAATGTATGTCGCGGCGGGTTCGCCATCGGTCAGGGTTTCGAGGTAGAGTCCGTCCACCACCTTCACGCCGGTTTCGGCGGCAATTTGATTTGCCAGGGCGGCATTCTCCACTTCACCGAGGAAGATGGCAGGCGCGCCTGAGGCTTTGATGGCTTCGATGGTCCCCGCGATCTCCTGCGCCGAGGCGCTCGCTCCGCTACTGAAACTCACCAGGATGGTATCCACCACCTCGAAGCCGTACCGCTCAGCAAAGTACCCCAGCGCTTCGTGGTTGGTCACCAGCAGGCGGCGTTCGGCAGGGATGGTATTCACCTGTTCGGCGATCCATTTGTCCAGTTCCTTGAGTTGGGCGAGGTAGGCGTCGGCATTGGTATTGTACGTATCTGCGCCTGCGGGATCGGCTTCGATCAAACCCGCGCCGATGTTTTCGACGTAGGTCATGACGAGGGTGGGGTCGAGCCACATGTGCGGATCGCCTGCTTCATGTTCTTCTTCCCCTTCATGTCCATGCTTCTCCGCCTGATGCGGGGTCAGACCGGTCGTCGCTTCGATCACCAATCTTTCGCCCCCTGCATTTTCCAACAGCGCTTCGATGAAGTGTTCATACTCCACGCCATTGAGGATCAACACATTACTTTCGGCAATCTTTGCCGCATCGGCTGGGGTGGGCTGGTAGGCATGTGGATCAGTGCCAATGGGGAGGAGGGAGTCCACCTTCAGGCGGTTGCCCGCCACGTTTTGGGCGATATCCGCGAGGAAGGAGGTGGAGGCGAGCACCTGGATGGAGGAGTCGCTGGATGGGGCGGACCCGCACGAAGTCAGGACAAGAGCCGCCAGCGCGCCCAGTCCGATAATGGTATTGAAAATCTTTTTCATTTGATACTCCTAAATTTCATCCCCCACTGCGGTGAGGGATGAAATGAGGTTATGCCCGGCAATCCGCGCACAAACCGAACAATTGCAGCCAGTGCTCGTTGATCTGGTAGCCGGTCTTTTTTTCGATGGCTTTCGTGAGCGCGTCGAGGTCGTCGCCGTCGAAGAACGCCGCCTGACCGCAGTTCTGGCAGAGCAGAAGGTGCTGATGACCCACGCCTGCCGCAATGAATGCCTGGCATCCCATCGGCTGGTGGACGCGCTGGATGAGATGCAGTTCCTCCAGTTTTTCGAGCGTGCGGTAGACCGTCACCAGACCGATGGCGCGGTATTTCTTGCGCGCCATGTCATACACCTCGATGGGGGTGAGCGCGCGCGTGGATTTCTCCACCGTCTCCACCACGGCGCGGCGCGCCCCGGTCAGGCGGTAGCCGTGATCATGCAGTTGTTCCAGCCAGGCGCTCACAGACATGTTCTCTCTTTTTATTATTGAAAACCATTTTCAATAAGTATAGTAAAAAAAAACATGATGTCAAGAGGAGCCCACCTCGGCTCTCTCACGGCAACCAGCGCGGCAGAGGGATCACGCCACACTCACAGACCGGGAAAACCAGCCCCATGAGCGCGCCGGTCCTCGCGGCGCATGCGGACAAGTTTCTCTATCTGAACGAACACGTTTTCCCCGCACGGACGAATTTTAACGATATTGTAACCTTCCGCCTCCCGCATCATCCGCATACATTACTAATTTGTGGGGTGATCCCGCACGGGAATGAATTATGATTCGGACAACGAAAAGCGAGATGAAAAATCTGGTCAAACGTTTTCTGGCTGATACATTGACGGACTTGGGACCTCTGGAGGGCGACTATCGCGTTGCCCACCTCAAAGCCGATATTTCGCAGAGCATCCTGTACATGTCCATTATCAGTGTCAGCACATTGCTCATGCTGGGCATGGATGCGATGTTCTTCAGGAGCGACCCGGGCCGGTTTCTGCTTGTGGCGTTGTTCAGGGTCGGTTACGTGCTGGCGACGATCCTGGTAGGACGGGTCTTGAAACGCACCACCAGGGTGAGAGACTACGATCACCTGGCGTTTGGCTGGATTTTGTTGACCATCCTGTTTGTGTTGTTGATCAATTTCACGCGTCCTGCCAACTACCTGTCTGCCTCGTTCGATGTTGTCGTTCCCTTTGTCGTATACCTGCTTTCCCCTCTCAAGATCAGGCAGACCTTCCCCCTTGCTGCGGGTTATTCCCTGGGGATGTTGTATATCGCTTTCTTTCGTAACTTCGAGTTCGATCCCATCATCCTGAATGCCGCTGTGTTTACGCAGGTGATCGTGCATGTGCTGGGAATCAGTTTTTCACTGCAATTGCAATCGTATCGCCGCAAATCGTATCAGGCGTTTATAGATGAAAAGGACGCCAAGGAAATGGTGGCATACCTTGCCAACATAGACCCGCTGACCAAAAGTCTCACACGGCGCCAGTTCATGAACATTGCCGAAAGCGAGTTTCGCCGATTTACAAGATATCGAAGACCGCTCTCCCTTCTAATTCTCGACGCCGACGGTTTCAAACAAATCAACGATACGTACGGTCATCACGTGGGTGATGTCGTTTTACGGAGCCTGTCCCTCGTGGCGATGGAACAAAAGCGCGCCCAGGATACGTTCGGAAGACTCGGTGGCGAGGAGTTTGGACTGCTCATGCCCGAAACAACGCTCGAAAATGCGGCACTGGTTGCCGAGCGCATCCGCCATACCTGGGAGGTTTCGCCGGTCAACCTGGACGGGAGGTTGATTCATTCCACCATTAGCATCGGTGTCGCCGAAGCCGCTCTCACCGACCAATCGCTCGAGGACCTTCTTCGGCGCGCCGACCGCATGTTATACAAAGCAAAGGAAGCCGGACGCAACCGGGTGGAGTCTTAAGCGGCAACTCCCTCTGCAAAAGAGGGAGTTGTTTCTTTGCCTACCTGCCCCCGCTTTGAAGAAGGAGGAATACGACCAACGCGGCAACCAGGAGAATGGTCATTTGCACACCGGGGCGCATGCGCACCGTCCGGCGGCGCTGATCCGGGTCTCGTCTGCGGCGGCGGGTATAAACATAGCGTCTGGGCATAAAGCCTCCTTGAACATCGCCGGAAATGATGCGCGCCTAAAACGACCGGAGGGCGCTTTCGAGATCGGGGAACACCTTGAAGAAAAGTTTCATGCCGGCTTTATTCAGCGCTTCATCCACAGCCGGTTGCGGGTTGAGCAGACGGACGTGCTTGCGCGCCTCGGCGCTATGCGTGAAATCGGGGTTTTCGTCCGCTTCGATGCTATGCGGGACCCCGCTAAACAGAAGCGCAATCTTGTGAATGGCGACCTGTCCCGTACTGCTGATGTCAGACACCTCGCTCAGGTCCAGGATGAGATTGCGCGCCGGATGACCGTAAATTTCCCGCGCCCTATCCACAATTTCCATGAAGTTCGAGGCGTTGACGCTGCCCTTCAATTTCATTACCGCAATGGGTTCCTTTCCCTGTTCGATGGAAACGCTGATTTCCATGGCGGCTCCTAACGGAAGTTGAATTCTTCGAAATGAATGTTCTTTGCAGGGACGCCCGATTCCAAAAACTTCTTCTCGAAGGACTGAATCATGGGATAGGGTCCGCAAATGTAAACATGATAATCGGTCAAGGGTCCGCTTGCATTCCTGACGATCTCCCCAATTCCCAGCGAACCGTCCGCCACCGAAAAGCGAATGTGCGTCTTCAGCCTCGGGTTTCGCCTTGCCGCGGCTTCGATTTCATCCAGGAACAACGCCTCATCCCTGTGGCGGACGGTGTAATAGAACTCCACGTCGCGGTCCAAATCCCCAGTCATTTCGCGGATGAAGGAGAGAAACGGTGTCAGACCGATTCCCCCTGCGATCCAGATCTGCTTTTGCCCCCCGGTCTTGTAATCGAACATTCCATAGGCTCCCTCGACCAGCGCTTCCAAACCGGGTTGGATGTCGCTGTACAGGGCGCGGGTGAAATCTCCGCTGGCTTTGACTGTGATGCGCAAGACGTCCTCATGCGGCGCGCTTGAAACGGTGAACGGATGCGACTCATTCAACGTTTTGCTCTTTGGAAAGCGCACAAAGATGAATTGTCCGGCGCGATGTTTGGGAATGGCATCCTTTTGGGGACGCAGGATCACCTCCGTCGTTGTGCCATTTGGGCGTTTCACTGCTTCCACTCTGTATGGGACGTATTTCCTCAAAAACTTCCCAAAGACCTCGGTATAGAGATACGAGACGACCCCGGCGATGAAAAAGACCTGCACCCAGGTGATGGCTTCGAGCGCGTCGAGAGGACGGGGGACCGTCAACGCATGAATATATGCCACGATAAAAAAAATGCCGACGGTCTTTTTGAGGTTCTTCCAACCCTCATACGTCCCGCCCGTCAGGCGGTTTAGCCAGGGGATGCGCGGCGAGAGACTGACCAGCGCAATCGAAACGATCCCCGTGAACGCAAGCACAGCCAGATAATTACCGAGACCCCAACCCGTCAACGAAATGGGAACGGTCAACACATGGACGAAAATCAGCAACAACGCGGTGACCGACGTGCGACGGTGGGCAATGTACATCTTGTCCAGACCGCCGAAGAACGGTTCCATCCATTTGGGACGCGTGGAAATGAACAACGACCACGCCATCAACACAATGTTGACCGAACCGATGACCTCTCCCGCATATTGACGCGCGAATTTTTCGCGCCCGTCGTTCTCCGGCGGAAAGACCACCCACACGACAACGGTCAGCACTACACAAGTGATAATCAAAAGGTTTCCGACATGCCGCTTCATACACGCTCCATCGAATAAAACAAAAATTCTGCCGTTTTTAACGGGAAAGCCGACAATCTCAGCCACGGATTACACAGATTTTCGCTGACTTTTCCTTCGTAATCCGTACGAATTCGTGAAATCCGTGGTAAAGAATTGGCTTATCAATTCCCTTCCCGTCAGAAACGGGAGAGCAAAAAACGACGGGAGTCTCACCACACCGCTTCCTCGCTAGAACGAACGAACTGCCGACTCTAAATCAGAATGGATTTCAAAGGCGGCGCCGAACCCCACCATGTCCAGCACGCTTTTGATTTCCGGGCGCGGATTGAGCAGTTTGACGTGTGGTTGAACGCCCCCCTTGCCCGCGCTCCCCACCGAGCGGATCGCCGTCCAGCCTGCCTCGGGATCAGGCAGTGCTTCGCCGTGCGCCAACAGAGCCACCGAATGCAGCGCCACCAGCCCGGCGCTGCTGATGTACGTCAAATCGCCCAGATCGAGCAGGAAATCACGCGCTCCGCCCTTGTACACCTCTTTGGCTTTGTCAATCAACTCCTGGTAATTCTGCCCATCCAATTGCCCATTAAGTTTGATGATGGTCACCGGCACCTTCCCCTGCTCCTGCGAAACGGAAATATTCATTTGTCTCTCCTCTGGCTGGGCGGCGGGTCCTGCCGCGCAGTGACCCTTCCGCATTGCGGGCAATTATATCCCCGCTTTGTGATTTAACCGTTCCATCCGATGAGCAATATCCTCCTGCCAGTGCCGGCGCACATAGGCGGGCAAGTCACTCTTCTCCACCTGCTTCAACGCCGCTCGGGTCCACTTCAGCGCCTGCTTCACGTCCCGCTGTGTATGCTCATAAAACTTCGCCAGTTCGATGAAGGCATACAGATGACCGCGCCGCGCCGCCGCCTCCCACAAGCGGACAGCCTCCTCCAAATCGCCGCGCCGCTTTTGCAGAATGGACAAACGCTTCACCGCCGCGCTGAAATCTGATTCATCCAACCCAAACTCGAGTCCACGCTCGAACAGCCGCGCCGCCTCCTCCCAGCGACCCAGGTCTTCGAATAACTTGCCGAGCGCCACAAAATCGAGCCCGTGCCGAACCTTCCCATTATAAGGGGTTTCGAGCATATCGTTCATGTGCGCCAGCAAAGCCGCCATCGCCGCCACATCCATGGCGTTGTGATAGAACACACCCCCCAGCGGACGCGCATCGCCCGTGCGCAGATAATCGAAATACAACCAGGGAATTTCATAGCCCGGCACCTCCTCGCTCGAGCGCGTGAACCCCAGCACATGCTCCTCGAGGAACTTCAGCGCTCGCGACTCGAGCCGCTCGCGCCACAGGCGGCGGGCAAGCGGAAGCAGGTCGAGGTGAGAGTACCCCTGGTAAGGGATGGGAATCTGGTGCAGGCGGTACCGCGTGGAGAGAAGCGGCGCGTCGAACGCCTTGCCGTTGAAGGTGACCAGCCCCTCGCACGGCGCGAGGAAATTCGCCAGCCCTTCGAGCAGGGCAGGCTCCTCGGCGGGGTCGCGCATGAAGAACTGCCGCACCACAAAGGCATCCTCCACAAAACGCGCCGCGCCGACGAGAAAGGCATACGTCCCTGTGCCGCCGGCGAGACCCGAGGTTTCGGTATCGAGAAAGGCGAATTTCGAAAGCGGGCGGCTGGCTATGGCAGGGTCGTTTGCCCATTGCGCGATTACGGAAAGAGGAAAGGACGAAAGTAGTGGGGACGAACCGTAGAGGTGGCTGTTGGAAAAACGCTGTTCGGCAACGAACACCTCCCCGCGCGGGGTGGGGAGAAAGGTCCCCGCCACGACCGAGTCGATGGAATACGAATCAGATTTCGGCGGAGTCGGAAGCGCACGCGCCGTCTTCACGCCGAGTGTCTTGAGTTTATCCGCCAGGGAGGGGTTGTATACCATTCGATTTTCCAAACGAGTATCAGTCGATCACGAAAACCTCACGTCGTGTGCGCTCTCTAGCGCAAAACTGGCGTTAGACGCCTTCGGCAGCGCCAATTACGCGCTTTCGCGAAACACTAATTATAACCAGTCACGTCACTTTTCAGGCGCAGAGACGTTCTATATTATGCTACACTTGCGCAATTCTCATGAATCAACCGGCAACGAAACGGCTTCCCCTGTGGCTCAAACTGCTCTACGGCTCCGGCGACTGGGGCATTTCCAGCATCGGCATGATGCGCTCGATCTTCTACGCCATCTACCTGACCGACGTGGTGGGGCTGGAGCCGCGCCTTGCCTCCTTTGGCGCGCTGGCGGGCATTGTGTGGGACGCCGTCAACGACCCCATCATTGGCATCCTCAGCGACCGCCTGCACACCCGCTGGGGGCGCCGCCGCCCCTTCCTGCTGTGGTTTGCCATTCCCTTTGGGATGAGTTTTGTGATCCTCTGGTCGGCGCCCGATTGGGAAAGCCAGACGGCGTTGTTGATGTATGTGACGCTCGCCTTCATGCTCTCGGATACCCTGACCACGCTCATCTCCGTGCCGTTTCTTTCTCTGACCCCGGAACTGGCGCCCGACTACGACGAACGCACCACGCTGACGAGTTTCCGCTCGGTCTTTCAACTGCTGGGGGCGCTTTCGATGGTGGTCGCCGCGCCCGCCATCGTGGATATGGTGCTGCGCTCCGGCGGTACACAACAACAGGGGTTCATGCTGGTCGGGGCGATCTTTGGTTCGATTGGCGCAATTCCGCTGTTGCTGCTGGGGCTGCTCGTGCGCGAAACCTCCACACCCGAGCAGCAGCAAAGCCTGCCTTTCCGGCAAACCCTGCGCGAAGCCTGGAAGAACATTCCCTTCCGCTATGCGGTGGGGATTCACATGCTGAACTGGTCGGCGGTGGATATGGTGGCGGTGACTTTCCCCTACTTTCTCCTGTACTGGGTGGCGCAGGGGGATATGCTTGCCTCCATCCGCCTGTTTGGCTTCGATCTGGCGTATGAGTCGGCGTTCTTTGGCATTCTCATGTCGGTTTGCATTCTGTTCGTGCCGTTCTGGCTGTGGGTTTCGAAGGTGCGCAACAAGCGCGAAGCGTACATGCTCGGCATGACCTTCTGGGTAAGCGTGACGATACTGATTTTTACCGTCCAGCCTGGGCAAACGACATATCTGCTCCTGATTGCCGCCCTGGCAGGGATCGGCGTTTCCGCCGCCTATGTGCTGCCGGATGCCATCTTTGCGGATGTCATCGAGTGGGATGAACTGCGCACCCGCCGCCGTCAGGAGGGAATTTTTTACGGCATTCGCACGCTCATCCGCAAACTGACAGGGGCGCTGGTGATTTTTGTGACTTTGCAGCTTCTCGGCTGGTCGGGCTATGTCTCTCCGCCCGAGGGCGCCGTCCAATTTGCCCAGTCCGTATCCGCGCTGCAGACGATCCGTCTGCTGGTCTCCCCTTTGGGAGCGGCAATGCTCTCCGGCACGATCCTGCTTGCCTGGCTGTTTCCGCTCTCACGAGAAAAACATGGGCGGATTCAGATGCTGTTGGAACGACGAAGGGAACGAGCGTCCGAATAGTTAAAGTATAAAGGCAAACACCGTCGTCACCCCGCATAGCATCGCATTCAAGACAATCAACACCAGCCACAGAATCCATTGAGCGGGCGCCCTGGTTTCCAGCACCGCTTCGGACGGGTTTTGCGGATTGTAGAACACCATCACTTGTGCGCCTTCGGGGTAACGTTCGATGACTTTTCCCGCGCCGGTTCCGCCCCCCTCCATGCCTGGCGCAATTTTTTGACCCTGATATACCTGTCCGCCCACCTGGTAGGAATATTGCACGACGGGGTAATTCACCGACCCGCGATTGCTGCTCGAACGCCTTCTCTCCAGATAGGACGCAAGCACCGTTCCCATGGTGGTGGACCATCCCTGTACGGCGTTCATCTTCCGCCGTGTGGTAAAGATAATACCGATAAAGATGACATTGAGGGCGAGAACGACGCATCCAAGAATACCGACCATCAACAGAGCTGTGTTATCCATCGTGAGTTCCTTGACTGATAAGTGGATGACTGACCGCCAACCGCTTCGGCTAATCACTGACGGTTACCTGAATAATTGCCGTATCCACGCGCTGGTCGCTTCTGATGACCTGCAACTGCACGGCGTACAGACCGTTTATATCACTGGTGTCCCACGTGGCGAGTAGACCATTGGTCACAGACACAGTTCCTTCCGCCACCTGAATCCATTCCTGCGGGTTCAATCCCTGACCCACCAGCACGCGGTAAGAGACAAACTCCGCGCCCGCGGCAGTGCCTTCGATTCGCACCCTGCCGCTGACCTCCGCAAAGAGTTCGGGCGAAGAGAGGTTCACATCCGGGTTGAACGGTGGCGCCTGGATCACATCGTATGCCGATGGGGGAATTGCCAGCCCGGCGCTCTCTGCCCATGAACGCGCATCCGGAGGAACAACCAGATACACGCGCTCCTCGATCAACTGCGGCAGGGTAAACACGGTTGCCAGCAATCCCGTTTCGCGGTTGATGGAAAACCTGCGGTACATGGTATCGGGCTGAATGGGTTCGTTACCGTTGAGGAACACCTCATTTACAACGTTCGGACATTCGGGCGTAGGCAGCATGCCCGAGGGATCGCACACATTGACGACGGAAACTCCCGCAGGCAGCGGCCAATCCTCCGGCGGGACATTTTGCGAGGCACTCTGCATCAGGGCGTTCCAAAGCACGGCAGGCGCGCGCGCGGTCAGTTGGGCATCGCCGCGGCTTCCCGTCCACACCGCCGCCACCCGCAGCGGCGAATACCCGATGACCCAGGTATCGCGGCCGTCTTCGGTCTGCCCCAGTTTCACGGCAGCGGGCCTGCCCACGTCCAGCAGGCGGGTGTCGCGCAGCCAGCCCGTACGCGCCGTCTCGTCGCTCAGGGAATGATTGATCAAATATGCCAACCCGGGCGTCACCACCGGTTTTGCCTGCGGCGTGGACCAGTCGAGCCAAATACTCCCGTCGCCGCCCTCCACCCGCAAAACGGTCACCGGGGCGAAGTCATCGCCCACCTCCTGCCCAAAGTACACACCGTTCTGCGCGAAAACCCCATACGCCCCCGCGATATCTAACAGCGACAACGGCTTATCGCGCGCAACGCCGAACGACCCTGCAATCTTCGTCACATTCTCGGCGCCCATTTGCGCCAGCACCTGCGCGGCGGGCGCCGAATAATCGTTTGCCAAGGCAACCCGCAAACGCATCGGTCCGTGATATTCGCCGTCGAAGTTTTGGACGGAGGTCTTGCCGGGGATGTCCCAGATTAAAGAGGCTGGACTCAAGCCCCGCGTGAATCCCGTCAAATAGACGAACGCGTCCAAACCGGACCCCGGGTTGTGCGCGCCGACAAGGGGCGTTTCCTGCGCCTGAAATGTTTCCCCGACGAGCGCAAGCACCTGTCCCGTTTTGGGATCGGTGATGATGGCGCTGGCGGACGAGTCCGCGGCGGCGATGGCGGGCGGCAGGGCAGAGAGGGTTCTCAGCGAGTCGCATTCGAGGAGCGGGTCGGGCAATCCCGCCAGCCGCGCGGCGTAAAAGGCGGTGACGCAGGAGGCCTGTTTTTGCAGGTCGTAATCGAGCGTGGCGACGATGGTCAGGCCGCCGCGTTCGATCCGTTCGCGCGGGAATTGAGAATCCAATTGGGCGAGGAGCAGGTTGACGAAGGCAGGAGCAGGCTGGGGCGGAGTTGGAGGCGGCGGCTGGAAGCGGGGCGATTCTTCGAGGGCGTTGGCGGTCGCTTCCTCGGATAAAAGTCCCAGTGCAGACATCCTCCGAAGGGTTTCTTTTCCGCGTTCGAGGGCGATTTGCGGCGCGTCGTGCGGGTTGAGGCTGGGCGAGTCGCTGACAGCGGCAAGAATGGCGGATTCGGCGGTGGTCAGCAGGGCGGCAGGCTTGCCAAAGTAGAGTTGGGCGGCGGCTTCGGCGCCGAAGGCGTAACGCCCGAAGTTCGCCGAGTTGAGGTACCACTCGAGGATTTGGGTGCGCCCGAATTCGGCGGTGATTTGCGCGGCAAGGATGCGTTCGCGCAGAGCGCGGCGCAGGGAGGGCGGTTCGTTGAAGAGCAGGAGGTCGAAGACAAGGCGCTGGGCGAGGGTATCGTGGAGTTGGCCATTGGTGATTGCGTTGAGGGTAAAACCGGGGTGAGTCCAGAAATTGGGGTCCGAACGGGCGATGAGTGCGTCGGCGAGGGAGGGGGGGAGGTGCTGGGGGTTGGTGTCGCTGAGGGGAATGTAGCGGCGGGGGGCATCGAAGGGGGCGAAGGTATAGATGACGTTTTCGCCCGTGCGGTCGGTGATGCGCGTGGGCTGGAGAAGCAATCCGTCGGGTGGGTTGAGCAGGGTGGGGAGGAGTTGGGGGGAGGGCAGTCCGCGCGTCAGGCTGACGTAGGCGAAGGCGGCGGTCAGGATGAGGGCGGCGGTCAGCAGGGTGAGGAAGGTCCCTGCGCTGAGGAGGAGGCTGCGGGTGCGGGCTTCGTCGCTGCGCCGCTTTGCGATGCGCCGTTCGCGTCTCGCGCGCAGGATGGGGATGGTGGCGGGCATGGTCTTATTTAACCACAAAGGTTTGTGTTGAGCGTAATGGAAATATCTGAAGTGCGCCAGGGGATGAATGCGGCGTTACACGGCGACCAAAACCGGCGCGTTGGCGGCGTCATCCCAGTATGCGATGCAATTGCGTTTTTGTTTCGCGTGATATAGCGCCTTATCCGCCCGTTCGAAGAGTTGGTCAAGGCTGATCTCCTGATCGAACGGGAGGGATACGATCCCGGCGCTGAAGGTGATCTGCAGCGTGTTTCCCGCGCAGATGATCTTACCGCCGATGATGTGCCTGCGCAGGCGTTCCCCTGCGATCAGGGCGGAGGGCAGGCTGATTTCAGGATAGATCAGGGCAAATTCCTCCCCGCCGAACCGCCCGATCATATCCACCTTCTTGCGGATGACGGCATTGCATTCCGCGGCGAACCATTTCAGCACCTCGTCGCCTACCGCGTGCCCGTAATGGTCATTGATGCTCTTGAAATGATCGATATCGATGATCATCAGGGAAAGCGGGCGGCGGTAGCGCACCGAACGTTTGTATTCCCTGTCTGCCAGTTCGAACAGGCAACGACGGTTGTTGATGCCGGTCAGCACGTCGGTGAACGCCAGATGCTGCACCTCCCTGTACAGCCGTGCGTTTTCTATCGCCACGGTCGCCTGACTGGCGAACACGATCAACAGGCTCTGATCGTCGGCGGTGAATTTTTTGTGTTTGTCGTGATGTGCCAATCCCAGCACGCCGATCAGTTCATCGCCCTTCAACAACGGCACATCCAGCGTGGCTTCGACCCCTGTGGTGATGTGGTCTGGCAGGGCGTTCACGAAAGCCTTGTAATCGTTCAGGATCAAGGGACGTTTGGTTACGGCGACGCGTCCCATGGCGCCCTCGCCCGGCTTCATTTTGAAACCGATCTGGCCCAATTCCGGCGGGTACTGCGCCACGATTTCCATGATGCCTGTATTCCTGTCGTATAAGAGCAGTTCGCCCAGCGAAGCCCCCAGGAGTTTGACCGCCCTTGCCGTGATCGTTTGCAGGAGCGTATTCAAATCCAATTCGCTCGAGATGCTCGTCAACGTTTCGTTCATCACCTCCAGTTCACGGATTCGCCGCTGGCTGAGCGCATCGGCGCGGCGCCGCTGGCTTGAAATTTGATAAATGATCTCCCCCGAGACGGGAATGCTCAGCCATTGCGCGATGTCGGTTTCCAACATGAAAGTCCTGTTGGCGGTCCACACATCCACGCCCATGTGGGCGATGGCGTAGAGCAGAACGATCGCCAGGTAGACTCGGCGGTCATGAACGATTGCGGAGACAAAGACAAAAGGAACGGAAACCACATATAAGAACCAGTACTGAACGTCCCACTGCACAATTCCCCACGTAACTGCCACCAGCGCGATGATACTTCCCCCGATCAGGACTCTCAACGAGAATCGTCCGTTCGCAGACATGATTGCAACAGACCCGTCAGAATAGCAAAATTACCCTATTGTATCAGCCTGTAAATTCATAGACCAGATGTAATATGATAATTCCATTCGAACATTTTGCCGCCAAACCGAGATACGTGAACTCGGAATCAGTGGCGGATGTTATAGAATGTTTCCTGCGCTTGGCGTAAAAGACGTTCTCGAAGTATTCAATCGTATGTTTTTACAAGTCATCTTGCTCTATTGCAAAGATACCCAAAGGCATGGATCATTTCATTGCCTTGTCCCTCACCCCCCTTGCCCCTGCCCCAGTGGGAGAGGGGTTGGGGTGAGGGCGCAAAAGGGCTTCGCAACAGTTAAGCCATGTATTTGCAACAGAGCAAAGTCATCTCAAAAATGTCACCCTGAGCGCAGCGAAGGGTCTCTACGGCAAAAACCAGAGACTCTTCGGTTGCAACAACCGCTCCCTCAGTGTGACAGGGTATTTTTGAGACAAGTTCTAGAAATCCATTGGCGCAGTCGGCGTTCTCTTACGCCGACGGGGACGTTCTCCCCTGCGCATCCAACGATTCTCAACCGACTCCGTCGCGTTCGTCAAAATGCCTTTTCCTGATCATCCCGAATTGACGTTAAATATAGAGAGGAATCCGCTTTCTGTAAGAAGCAGATTCCTCTCCCGATCGAAGCGTGCCGTAAGCTCGGCGCGGCGGGTTATTTGATTTCGTACGTCACGTTAACGGTCACCGTGAAAGTCAACTGCCCAGGTTGGATCGGCACAGCCGCCGCCTCCGCCGCCGCTCCGCCGCCGCCCCTCCCGTCCATGATGGGGTAAGGGACGCTGTCGAAGAAGCCGATGGTTTGGATCTCACCGAGTTGCACGCCGGCGGCATCCGCCAGTTCCTGCGCCTTGGATTGGGCATCTTTTACCGCGTCCGCGCGGGCTTGCTGGAGAGCGGCATCCTTATCCGCCACATCGAACTGAACGCTGTTGACGGTGTTGGCGCCCGCTGCAATGACGGTATCGAGCAACTCACCGAGTTTTGCCAGGTCGCGCACGGTGACATAGACTGTATTATCCACCGAGTAATACTTTTCACCTGTGGATGTGCCTGTAATCGGGTCGTATTTATCGAACGGGTAGATGCTGAAGTTCGTCGTGCGAATATCCTTGGCGTCGATGCCGAAATCGCGAAGCGCCTGAATCATCTTCTGCGTCTGGGCATTGTTCTCCGCCACGGCATCCGAAGCGGAAGGCTTTTCCGTATGCACGCCCACGTAAATATAGGCGATATCCGGCACGAGATTGACGGTCCCCGCTCCCGAAACGCTGATGCTGCGCAGAGGCGGTTGCGCCGCCTGGTTGACGGTGGTCGCCCCGCAGGCGCTCACCATCAGCGCCAGCAGCGCAACAATGGCGACAAGATACAATTTGGTCTTCATGGGTTACTCCTTGTAAGTGATATCTCTTGAAAAAGACGCTGCCGCTTTCAAAAAGTTCCTGCAATTTCCGCAAACTTTGGTACAATCCTGACACATTTGTTCTACTCCCAAAGGGACGACATGCCCATCAACTACCAGGAAGTCTACACACAGATCCAGACAATCGGCGCGGGCGCAAAAGAAAGAAAAAAGAGGAAGGAAGAAGCGCAAGCCCGCGCGCGCGAGTGGTTCGCCGCGTTTGATTCACAACTGGATTTGCTGCGCTCCAAGGTTGATTCTGCCAGAGCCATTGACCCCAACCTCCGCTGTGCTTATCCCCTCGACGAACCGCTCGCCTCTTCCTTCGACGTTCGGCCTGCTTCTGTTTCCCCCACCCTCATCGCCGCCGACGGCTCCCAGATCAACCCAGACCGTCACGCCGCGGTCCAGTTTGGGCTGGTCAACGTGGGCGCGATCATCATGAAAATGAAATCCGCCGAGCCGCCTCAGATCGTCACCGACAGCGAACTGCTCTTCGGCGACGACCTGCTCCCGAACGGCATCCCCATGTCCGACGGAATGGTCGCCCTCAAACGCGACCTTGCCGAACGAAAAAAACTGGACGATCTATCCAAAGAAATACACGGACCGGTCATCACATTCACCGATGGTCCCATCGAGTTGTGGGGCATGAAAGGCGACGACCCCACTTCCTACGAAGATTTCATCGAAAAATACAAAGGTGTACTCTCCCGCCTGCAATCGCGCGGCGTGATCACCGCCGGCTATGTGGACAAACCCTCCGCCGACCTGGTGGTGCGCCTGCTCGAAATTGCCATTGCCGATAACGAGCAAATCCAGAAACTGCGCGAATTCCATCCACTGCGCGGGGTGAGCGACCGCTGGCTGTACGGCGAGCGCGAGAATCCGCTGTTGAAGCCCGGTCATCGTTCGGCGGTATTCAAGATTCAATCCAGTTCGGAGAAGCGCTATACGGGCGTCTTATCCCTGCATTTCTTCTACCTCAATGTCGGCACGGAGGGACACCCCTGGCCCGTGCGCGTCGAGATTCCCAAATGGGTGGCGGACGATAGAGAGAAGTTGAATTTGCTTCAGGCGGTTTTGGTCGAGCAATGCAGAATGATGGGCAGTAAGCCCTACCCGTATCTGCTCAACCGCGCTCATGAAATTGCAGTCGTGAAAAATGAGGAAAAACAGCAGATCGAGCAGTTGCTTGCCATGGAACTCAGCAAACAGGGTGAAGAAACTGACAGCGCTTCGCCTAAACAGACAGGGAAAGATTCTCTTGCAAGCGGAAGAAAGAGGTATGGAACATGACACAAGCCATCGAAATCGGACGATTACTCCGCGCAGGGACGACGGGCTTTGTTGCCGGGTGCCGCGTCAATCAATTGAACGCTCCCTCGTTTGGGGCGCTGGTACGCGCGCCGCTGAGGGATGATTACCAAATCTTCGGTATCATCCACGACATTCACATTGACGACGACGGGCTGGTGCGTCAACTGGTCACGGCGGATAACGTCAGCGAGGCGGTGATGCACGATAACCGCGTCAACCGCATTGTGCCGGTGGAGATGTCCGTGCTGGCGGTGGGATACGAGCAGGAGGGGAAGATCTTTCATCTCCTGCCGCCGCGCCCGCCGCTGAGTTTGGATGTCATCTATCTGTGCGGCGAGAAGGATATTGTACGGTTCACAGAGAAGCTCGGGTATTTCAGGCACATGGTGAACAACAAGGAAATCCCTGTGGGAGAGGTGGTGGCGGCGCATATTTTCCAGGCGCAGTCTGCGCACAAGGATAAGAGCTGGCAGGAGCGTGCCACGCATGAGGTGATTACATTGCTGCGAGATGATTATCCGACGTTGATGGCGGTTCTTGGGGCGTTAAGCGATGTGAGTGTAGATTTTTGATTTGTGATGTAGGGTTTTAGGTGAGCACGACCATCAGGAAATCTAAAATCACTAGATCACCAAAACCGCGCGTAGCGTGCGCTCTTTGCGCAACACGCAAATGCGGCGGTAGTAGAGACCGCCTAATATGCGTTTTCGTGAAATACTGAAAATCAAAAATGTTTCATCCAGAAATGGAGTAATTATGCAAAATCAACGTGTCAAAATCGGTTATCTGGTCGGCGGCGGGTTGAAGGAAAACTTCCGCGTCAGGCTGATGGTGTCTCCTCAGGAGATTCAGGAAGGCGCGTTCGTTGTCATCCAGAGCGGCGAGTGGAATTATTACGGCATCGTCACCGATATTCAACTCGGCGCGACGGATCCGCGCTTTGCGGATGAGCAGATGGAGGGACGCTTCCCCGCGCATATTTCGAAGGCGCTGCATGGACAAACCCTGTATGCCAACCTCGAAGTTCTGCCGAACTTGATGCTGGAGGTCGGCCCTGAGTTGGGGACGCCCGAATATAAACAATGGCGGGGCAAAATAGACGCTGGATTGAAAGATGAGCCGCGCATTCTGCCGGTCAAGAACGTGCCGCCGCATCATGCGCAGGTGTTCCTGGCAAACGAAGGCGACATTGCCGAGATCTTCGGCGACCCCAATGAAAAGGGCAATTTCATCATCGGCTATACGCGCGAACAGAATCATCCTGTGTGCATTGACCTGGAGAAGTTCGTGCAGAGGTCGTCGGGAGTGTTCGGGGCGACGGGGACGGGCAAGTCGTTCCTCACGCGGCTCGTGCTGGCGGGGTTGATGCACTACAACAAAGCCTCCGTGTTCGTGCTGGACATGCACAACGAGTACGGCTTCGACGATGTGGCGTCAGACACGAAAAAGCCCGTGACGGGACTGAAGACCAAATTCAAGTCGAAGGTGCGAATCGTCGGTTTGGGAGCAGGATCAACCATTCGGGAGCAGGTCCCCGATTTTAATTTGGAAATCTCGACGGGCGACATTTCCACATCCGACATCGAAACGTTGACGCGCGAATTGAACCTGAAAGAAACCACGCCCACCACGCTCGAGGCATTGTATTCTTCGTTCAGAGGCGAGTGGTTTGCGCGTTTCAAAGCGATGAACCGTGAGGAGGTGGAGATCGAAGATGAAAAAGGAAGGACAAAGCGCGTGCCGCATCCCGATAGTGTGGCGGCGTGGGCGAACGAGAACGGCGTCAACGTGATGGCGGCGGAGGCTCTGCACGATAAACTGCGGCGGCTGTTCGGCAAGCCGTATATCGTCGAAAACCCCGCGGCCGACAGCGTGAAGGAGATCATCGCCTCGCTCGAAAACGGACAGCACGTGATCCTGTCGTTCGGCGAACACGAAAATGATTTGGATTATCTGCTCGTGTCGAACCTGCTGACGCGCAAGATCCGCAACGCGTGGGAACGCAAGACGAACGAGTTTAGAACGCACGGCAGGGAAGAGCCGCGTCAATTGATCATTGTGGTGGAGGAGGCGCACAAGTTGTTGAACCGCGAGATGGCGGCGCAGACGACCTTCGCCACGATTGCGCGCGAACTGCGCAAGTATTACGTGACGCTGTTGATCGTGGACCAGCGCCCGTCGCAAATCTATGACGAGGTCATGTCGCAGTTGGGGACGCGCATCTCGGGCTGGCTCGGCGACGAGGACGATATCCACGCCGTGCTTTCGGGTCTCGCGGGACGGGAGGCTTTACGCGGCATGCTGGCGCGGCTCCAGCCGAAGGAGGAAGTTCTGCTGTTGGGATGGGGAGTCCCGATGCCGCTGCCTGTGCGGTCACGCAGGTATGACGAGGAGTTTTGGAAGGAGTTGCTGGGAGGCAGGGAAAAGCGGAGTAAAGAACAAAACCTGAAAGAGTTGGGGTTTTAGGCGGGAGCGAAGGGTTTTCGTGGTTTGCTCGATGCGCAACAGGACGGGTTACGCTTCCACTACCTCGTAGTCGTGCGTAATTTCTACAGCGTCCTTGAGGGTGGCATAGACCGAGCAATACTTCTCTTCGCTGAGTTGAATGGCTTTGGCGAGTTTTTCCGGGTCAATGCCTTTGCCAACGGCTTGATAGTGAATATGAATTTTGCGGAAGCGCCAGGGCGGGGCGTCATCTTGAACGCTTTCGGCGGTCACGTTGAGTTGACGAAGATCGGCGCGCTGTTTTTTCAAAATCTCCACCACATCGTGCGAGGAACACCCGATGAGCGCCATGGGGAGCAGGTCTGAGGCGCTGACTCCGTTTGGTTTCTTCATGACGATTTGATAATCGTCCCTGTCGCTGAGGATGAATTGGCTTTCAGGGTTCCAGTTGAGGCGTACAGTTTTGGTTGCCATGGTGCAGAATTGTCCTTGTATGAGAATGCCCAGGCGCAGGGAGCTATTTGGGCTTAGGAGTCAGGTAGTGGTCGAGGTTGAGGCGTTTGAAGAGGCGTTCGCGCACGTCTTCGGGAAGGTCGGGTTTTTCGAGGGGAGTCTGCACGAGGTCAATCGTCCGTTTGGTGGTGTTCAAAACGATTCGGCAGTTGTCACACTCGGCAAGATGTTTTTCGAGTTCCTGGCAGAGTTGGGGGTCGAGATCGCCGTCAATGTATGCCGAAAGCGATCCAAGTAACTCTTCGCATGTTGTGTGGGGATGGTCGGTCATTTCTCGCTCCTCGCGGGCAGGCGTTCACTGTAGTAAGCAGAAAGCTGTTCGCGCAACACCATGCGGGCGCGTAACAGGCGGGTTTTGACGTTGGTCTCGGTCAGGTTCAGCGCTTCGGCAGTTTCTTTGATGGATAAACCTTCGACATCGCGCAGCAAAAAGACAATGCGGAGGGACTCAGGCAATTGGGCGACGGCGGCATCGAGGGCTTTTTTCCCTTCCTCCGAGAGCAGTTCTTCTTCGGGCAGAGCGCTCCAATCTACGATTTGAGTTGGGCGCAAGTCGTCAGTGTCGTCTTCCGCCTCGACATCCTCCAGGTTCACTTCCGGTTTCTTTTTGCGAATCAGCATGAGCGCTTCGTTCACGGCAATGCGGTAAAGCCAGGTTGCGAGGCTGGAGCGCCCTTCGAAATTTTGGATGTGGGTGAGGGCGTTGAGGAATGTGTTTTGTAAAACATCTTCCGCGTCCTGGGGGTTGCCGAGCATGCGCAAGCCGAGGCGATAGATGGGGCTGGAATACTCATCCACGAGGCGGGCAAATTCGGCGCGGTCTCCGGCAATGAGCGCCTCCAGTGACATGTCGTTCGGCATTGTCTTATCCATTTAGATGCGGTTCCTGTGAAAAAGTTGCAAGAACTCCATTGGTCGAGTAGTCCCGCATGCCTTTCGCGGCACATATCGAGACCAACACCAACCAGAATGGCTCTGCTTGCATGGTGGTCTCGATCCACGCCTTCGGCGCGCTCAACTACCAGATGTTTTCAGGTTCGCAAAGTATACATCCCGTTTTGTGAAACCTGCAACTTTTTTGTCTTTCTTGCATCCAAAGGATGATTACGCAAACAACATTTTCCGACAAGGAGTATCAGATTTCGTATGGAAATGATCATTGACTTTCCCGGCGGTTCCCGCGTGGATGCCCATTTTGGCGGGTTCACCGTCCCAACCGACCAACCCCCCGCCGCCAGCGCTCCGACGCCGTTCGCGGTGTTCCTGTCTTCCATCGGCACCTGCGCGGGCATCTATGTCCTCGGTTTTTGCCGTCAACGCGGCATCCCCACCGACGGCATCCGCATCGTTCAGCGCATTCACAGTAACCCCTTTACCGGCATGGTCAGCAAAATTGACCTGGACATTCAGGTGCCCGCCGGTTTTCCAGACAAGTACCGCGATTCGCTGATCCGCGCGGCGGACTTATGCGCGGTGAAGAAACATCTCGAGACTCCGCCCGCGTTCGAGATTACGACCACAAAAGTCGAAATGGCGTAATGCGGCATGAATCTCGCATTGTAAGCAGATAAGGACTCAATCGAAATGGAAAAAGTTCTCAACGACCAGATTGTCAGACAGATCAATGAGGTGTTCGCAGACTTGCGGGAACCCGTGCAGGTGCTGTTCTTCGGCGCACGCGAGAATTGCGACTACTGCAAAGAGACCCGGCAACTCCTTGAAGAAGTAACCGCACTCAGCGACAAAATCGAGTTGAGCGTGTATGACGTGCAGGACAATGCCGACGTGGCGCAGCAGTTCAACGTCACGAATGCGCCGGGCATTGTCGTCGCCGCAAAAGACAACGCGGAAGTGACCAATCTTGGCATTCAGTTTTCGGGGATTCCCTCCGGGCACGAATTCAGCACCTTCATCAACGATATTTTGATGGTCTCCAAACGGGATTCCGGGCTGGACCCCAAGACCCGCGAATTTCTCAAAAGCCTCGACCAGCCTCTGCGCCTGCAGGTGTTCGTCACGCCGACCTGTCCGTACTGTCCGCGCGCCGTGCTGCTTGCCCATCAGATGGCGATGGAAAACCCGCAGATGATCGTTGCCGAGGGAGTCGAAGCAACTGAATTCCCCGAACTGGCAAACAAGTTCAACGTCCGCGGCGTTCCGCAGACCGTGATCAATTCGGGCGCGGGAATGGTCGTCGGCGCGGTTCCCGAGCAGAACCTGCTGGCGGAGATCATGCGCGCCATGCAGAATTAGGTTTGAGATTTCGCCACAAAGAACTTCGCTGACATGGCAACATCCAGGAAGAAATATCGCCGCAAGCAAAGGAAGAGTTTCCCTTTCATTCCCGTGTCGGTTGGTGTGCTCCTGATCGGTTTTGCTTTGTTTACGCTGGCATCCCCCCAATCGGATGCCCACACAGAGACGCGGAACTCGGTCGTGCCGGTGGCGGTCCATTATGCCGCTCCGGAACTGTCCCTGCAAAACCTCACCGGTGAGACCGAGTCGCTGGCGGATTATCGAGGGCAGGTTGTGCTCGTCAACAACTGGGCGACGTGGTGCCCGCCCTGCAAGGCGGAGATGCCGACGCTGGCGGCGTATTACAGTGAACATCACGCCGACGGTTTCACCCTCATCGCCATCGAAGCGGGGGATCCGCCGGAGGCGGTCGCGCAATTTGCGAAGGACTATGGACTGAAATTCCCCGTATGGCTCGACCCAAACAGCGACTCCCTGAAAGCCTTCGGGAACGGCAGTCTTCCCAATTCATACGTGATTGATCGCTCCGGCGCCGTCCGTTATGCATGGACGGGTGAAATCGGCAGGTCAATGCTCGAGCAGTATGTCACACCGTTGATCGAGGAAAGCAACTAGAACTTGTCTCAAAAATACCAGGTCACTCTGCGGGAGCGATTGTTGCGACCGAAGAGTCCCTTGTTTTGGGCAGTCGAGACCCTTCGCTACGCTCAGGGTGACATGTTTGAGATGACTTGTAACAAATGCCCCGAAGGTGTCCTGGGCAATTTTCACAGCAGCGTTCAACCTTCGGGACGGTGGAAATCATCTATAGAGGTGCAAATGGCAGAAACAAAACCCCAACCCCGTGTGATTGTATTCAGCACGCCAACCTGTTCCTTTTGCAACATGGCAAAGAAATATTTCCGTGAAAAGGGCATCAAGTTCAAAGACGTGGATGTCAGCCGCGACCCCGCCGCGGCGCGTGACATGATGCGCCGTTCGGGTCAGCAGGGTGTGCCCGTCATTGACATCGGCGGAAAGATCGTGGTCGGTTTCGACCGCGTGAAAATCAACAAATATCTTGGTATCTGAATTTTGGAGGCAACAATGGCTAAAAAACTCAATCTTCAACCTTTGGGCACGCGTGTGCTCGTCCAACCCCTCGAACAGGAGAGCAAAACCGCATCGGGACTGCTCCTGCCCGAAACCGCAAAGGAAAAACCGCAGACGGGTCTCGTCGTGGCGGTGGGCGACGATGAAGACATCAAAGTGAACGTCAACGACAAGGTGCTGTTCGCCAAATACAGCGGCACCGAATTCAAGCTGGACGGCACCGAGTATCTTCTGCTCGAATCCAGCGATGTGCTGGCGAAATTCCTGAGTTAATCTCCCGCAATTTCCGTCCGCAAAAATCCGAAGCCAAACTTCGGGTTTTTTGTTTTCCAGAATAGACCTCTTGCAAACGTGCGCCAGGGGGCGCCCAGTACGCCTTCGCGTACGAGACGTTCTCCCCTGGCGCTTGCCCGCCATGGCGAAACATCCCCAAAGCAAAGCGGAGCGGGAGGGCAAGTGTGCCGTCGGCTGGCGTATGCAAGGGGTCTAATCAAGTATCATGGACGGTATGTCCCCGCGAATGACAAATCGCCCCTACTCTTTCGTCACGATCACATCATGGATCAAATGTGCGTAGCGGTTTTGCAGGCGAATAAAATGACTTTGTATGGCGTCCGCTTCGGAGCCTTCGGGGGCAAGGAACTTTCCGCTTTCGACACCCTGGCGGGCGATCTCACGGCACACGGCTTCGGTGATGAGCTCGGCAAGCAGTACCTGTCCCTGCGCGGAGGTGTCCAGGCGGTGCTGTCCGTCGAGGTAGCGTTTGACGGACGGCGCGGCGGTGGCGATGACGATCGTCGAGTTGACCCGGTCCAGATACACGCGCTGACGCGGGTCCATGCGGTCGTCGAAACGGATGTCGTTGAAGAGTCCGTGATGTTTTCTGGCAGGCGATTCGTCAACCTCCTCCTTCCTCGAACGCACCTGCACCATTGCCTGCGCCTTTTGATCTCCCAAATAAGCTGTGATCGTCGCTTCGTTGCCGACCTGTTTCCCCTCCACTTGAATTTTGGCAATGCCGATTTGCGGATGATCCTTCGACGCCTCGATCCTGACCTTAGGAGTCAGCACGTCCACTTCGGGGTTGTCGGAGACGGCAAAGACCGTCGCGCCGTCATGAATCTTCGCAGACAAATGCGCTCTTAAAGTTAGCGAGGCTTGCTGTCCCGTTTGAACGTAATATCGGACGGGAGCAAATTCCAGTCCGGAGGGAGGCGGCTCTGGTTTTCCATCCGATGCCGCGCGCCTGTCGCTCAATTCGGTCGAAGCGATCACATTCAGTTCACGGATCGTTTTATCGAGTTTCCGGCGCAATTGCTTGTCGAGTTTAATCTGCTCATCCTGGAGGGCGCGCACGCGTTCGACCTGGACCAAAGGCTCGAGGCGTTCCTCGACAGCCTGTTTCAACGCCTTTGCAAACGGCAGCGACCAGTTGATTCCGTCGCGCGTGGCGGTGAGGACAGGCTCGTCGTTCTTGAGCAGGTCGTGGAGGTAATCGCATTCGAGCGAGCCGTAGAAGAAGGACGCATACGGGTCGTTCTCGAACTTGAGCATGGTCAGCGCAATGACCGTGCCGCGGCTGATGACGAGCAGACCCGCGTCGGCGTAATCGCCCTCCTCGCCGCGCGTCGAGAGTTGGAGGTTGGAACGCAGGAGCTGCAGGCGGGCGGAGGCGGGGAAGCCTTCGATCTCGAAGCGCTCATCGAGGACCATTTCCCCTTTGGGCGGCTTGTAGGAGAGGACATACTCATCCCTGACCTTGTCTGCGCCTGCAAGGTTGCGGAGAATGATGAGGCGCTCCTGGTCCGCCATGATGGTGCGGAGTTCGAAATGGCGCTGCAGGTAATTGCGCAGGTTTTCGAAACGCGGCATTTTGACATCCTCGCGCGAGATGACGATCTCGATGACCGTGCCGTTGCCTTCGGGGATGCTGTATTTGGTTCGCAGTTCATCTGTGGCTGGGATGGGTTCATCGAGTTCGAAAGTGGGAACGCCATCTTTGAGCAGGAGCGAACTGCGATACAGGATGTTATCGCGGATCGAGTTGACGTAACCATAGCCCAGCCCGAAGATGGCGTCTTTGAGTCCGCGTCCCCACATGCCGCGCACGTGCAGGTCTTCCTTCAAGCCGCTGGTGGCTTCGCCGTACGTGCCCACCACCCTGTCCATGTGTCTGTCATCCATGCCTTCGGCAAAGTCGCGCACGCGGATGACGGAGTTCTTGTGTTTCCGCCACACGTCAATGATGATCTCGCCGCTGACCTGAACGCCCTTGTCCTCCAGGCGAGAGTAACTGTCGTTGCTGTTGGTGATAATCTCGACCAGCGCGCGCAAAACGTCCTTGCGGATGGCTTGATCCGCCTGTTGCAGGGCGACCCTGTCAGCATATTGGAGTTTGCGGCTGATCGGCATTTGTTCCTTTCAAGAGAGGTTCGGTGGTCGAGTAGCCCCGTCGCGCTGAGCGGACACTGAGCGAGCGGTAGCGAGACGAAGTGGAAGTCGAAGCGTCACGGGGCGTATCGAGATCACACGTTATCAAGAATATTTTTGTAACAAGAACTGCTTTGCTTCGTGGTGGTTTCGATACGGGGCGGGAAAGCCCCGCCCCTACTCAACCACCGAGGTGCTTCTATTTCTTTTTTGTACCAAGCAAAGACGAAAACTTTCCTTCGCAAAATTCTAAAAATGACAATAAATCCTTGCGACTGTGAATATTCACATATTCCTTGAATTGGTTGAGATTGCGCGCAAGCGTCGCCGGCGGGGATTCCATGGTGCAGAGCAATAGACTTCTAAAGTCGAATTCGTTGAGCGGAAGGTTTTTCCTGTAATGCCTGTACGCGTCGGACATTTCAATCGAGCGGACGTATTTCTTCGCGTGCCTTTTGAGTTCGGGATGCACCGCCTCCGCCGCAGGGACGGCTGACTCCTCATCTTTTGGCTTTTCCACGCGGACGGGTTTCAGCGGCTTGCCGAGTAACTTCTCCACCTTCTCCGCACGCTTGATTCCACGCGCCGTGATCTGGAATCCCTTCGTGGCATTGCCCTTCAAGTAACCCTTGCTTTTACAGTCACCCCACCGTCGGCTGACGATGCCCGAGTCGGGATACTGCGGGTACTTCCGCATGGAGAAACGTTCGGGGAACAGCACGAAACAGGCGGAAATAATATCCTCGGACGCGGTCTCAAGTCCCTGTTTGTGCAGGTAATGGACGGAATACACCACCAGATCGTTGAGAACGACCTTTGTGTAATTAGTCGGATCAAATCGGGGAGGGGATTTTTTCCTGGTCACAATGCCTCTCTACGAAGAATCTTACACCCATTTCACGGGCGGCACTATTTCATTTTAATTCCCGATACGCCACAGCCGAATAGAACTCGTTCAGAAAACCGGACGGGGCTTTCGCTAGCAGACGCGGCTCTCCAAAACCCGCCTGCGGGGCAAGCGAGCGGAAAGTCTCGAAGGACAGAGGATACGGCACCCACAGATTTCCCGCGTCCACGTTGTATTCGACGAGGAGCAGGACGCCGCCCGGCTTGAGGAATCCGCGCACGTGCCGGAGGATGTTTTCCTTATCCCGGAAGTAGTGCAGGGAATTTGCCATCACGATCCCATCGAGCGGAGGAAGATCGAGGGGGCGCGAAAAGTCGTTCGGAAGCAGGATCAGGTTCGAGATTGAATTGAAGCGGGCGCGGTGAGAATTCTCCAATTCTCTCAATGACGATTTGTTCTTATCCACCGCGTAGATTGTCGCATCCAATCCAACCAATTCACGCAAAGCCAAAGTAAACGCGCCGCTCCCCGCGCCGAAGTCTGCATAAACGCCGCCCTGATTCAAATTCGCTGATCGCAGCAAATTGACATGATCGTTGTGATTCATTCCTTCCGCACCACGCCTTCGCGCCACGCGTACACCGCGGCTTGCGTTCTATCAGCGAGATGCAGTTTGCTCAGGATGTTGCTCACGTGCCCCTTGATCGTCTTCTCGCTCAACACCAGTTTCGCCGCCATCTCTGCATTGGACATGCCGTCGGCGATCAACTTCAACACTTCGAGTTCGCGCTCGCTCAATTCCGTGAACGGATTCAAGTTATCTTCGCGCCTGCCCTGCAACTCCTTGATGACACGCGCCGCCACGCGCGGATGCAGCACCACCTCGCCCGCCGCGGCTTTTCTCACCGCCGAAGCCAGTTCCTCCGCGCTGACATCCTTCAGGATATACGATAACGCGCCCGCCTTCAATGCCGGGAAGATATGTTCGTCCTCATGGTATGAAGTGAGGACGACAATCTGCGAACGCGGACTCACCTGCTTGACTTTTCGAGTTGCCTCCACGCCGTCTATGTCTGGCATGATCAAATCCATCAGGATGACATCAGGGATTAATTGCGCCGCCTGTTTGACCGCCTCCTCGCCCGACCCCGCTTCGCCCACGACCGAGAGGTCTGCTTGCGTTTCCAAAAAGGCTTTCACTCCCCGACGCACCACCGCGTGATCGTCCACGAGCAGAACCGAGATTTGTTCCGCCATTATGACCTCCTCACAATTGCAGTGACGCGGGTCCCCTGAGATTGGAGACTGGAGACTTGTAATTCGCCGTTCACCGCCGCGAGCCGCTCCCTCATCGAATCCAAGCCGACGCCTTTGGCAATCCGTTTGGCGTCGAAGCCGATTCCGTCATCTTCGATCATCAATGTGACCTGATCATTTTCAGATTTCAACACGACCCTCACATGGTTCGCCTGGCTGTGCCGCGCAACATTCGCCAATGCCTCTTGAAGCACCCTGAACAAAGTCTGCTCGATATTCGAGTTCACAGATACATCACCGATGTTCATTTCTGTTGTGATGTTGTTCTGTCCCGACCATTCATTGACATGTTCTTTTATGGCATCTGGCAGCGACTTGCTCTCCAACACAGGCGGACGCAGCGCGCTGATGAGCGTGGTCAATTCCGCGCCCGCCTGTTGCGCGAGTCGTTCGGCTTCCACAACGGACGAATAAGATTTATCGGTTTCGGATGAAGCCGTCCGCGCCGCGCTCAACTGCATCGAGATGGCAAAGACCTGCTGCTTCACCGAATCGTGCAGGTCACGCGCGAGGCGGTTTCTTTCCTCCACTACCGCCATTTCCTGCAATTTCTGTTGGGTCGATTTCAACTCCTCGATCAACTGCTGGTTGTGCTGGCGCGCCAGTTCCGCCTGTTGCAGGATGCGCCCAAAAACGCCGCAAATGACATACACCACCAGATAGAACGCTGCCGCAAAAAAACCATCCGCGCCGCTTGCAAGGAAGGAATACGCGCTGACCGCCAGAAAGTAGGCGGCGATCCACAGGCTGGCGGCATTGCGTGTCAACACCAGCGCGGCGTGGATGCTCACCATCAGGAACATGAAGTTGATCCCGTCCACAAAGGGCGCACGCAGGAGGAGCAGCAAGACCAACACAAGGAACTGCGCCCCAAAGTACAGCGCGGGATTCCTTTCGTAACGTCCCGCGCGGAACACAAAGCGATATAGCAAAGCGTAGACCGCGCACAGCCCGAAAAATATCAACTGCGTTTGCAGGGAGGGAATCCCGCGTGCGACGAGCAGCGACATGACAATCAGGCTGATATAGGTGGCGGCATCCAGCAATGGCGGGATGCGCACGCGGACAACGGTATCGCTCAGCATGACCGGATTGTACTCCCATCCTCCGCGTGTCAACATTGGTTTCCTCCCGGCAGGCGCCCATCCAAATTCATTTGGGTGTGTTTCACGTGTGCCTGCGGCACAGTGCAGGCATTTCAGTTGATACCGCCCCGAAGGTTGGCGTAAACGACCAATATTTCTTCAAAGAAACCTTCGGGACGTTTCTTCTTTCACAATTCATTTCCGGGCTTGAAAACCCAGCCGCATGTTGGTCTGCCGCGCGATGATCAGCGCGATCAGGCAGGCGAAGACGACGAACAGGACGTAGTACATCGCCTTCTCCGCGCCGCTGAACGCGGACAACATGACGGAACCTGCCAATACATTGGATGCGTAATGGAAGACCATCACCGCGGGAACGCTTCCATTCGATCTGTTGTACAGCCATGTGATGATGATCTGGAAGGCGAAACTGAAGAATGCCGCGTCGTACCACGCGATGCCTCCATAGAGGACGAGTGGCAGGTGCCAGAGCGAACGGACGAATCCCATCACGAGGGTCGCGGCAAACGTCCCGTAGGCGCGAGGCGCAAAGCGTTCCTGCAATTTGGGCAGGGCGTAACCCGTCCAGCCTGGTTCTTCCCACAATCCGCCCATCAACAGAAGGATGATGAGCGTCCCGAGGGACGGAGATGGAAACGGACTTGCGGCTGTTGCGCCCAACAACAGGTTGGCGGCAAACGCGGCGAGCAGATACGCGGCGATGATCGCGGGACCGACGAGATACCACCAACCGGCGCGGAAGTTCGTCAGGCGCCTCCAATATTCGCGCAAGCCCTGCCTGCCTGTGGTCAAGGCGATGACGATGACCGCCGCGATGGCGGGACCGTGAGGGATGATCCCGCCGTTTGCGAACGGCGCAGACCACCAGCTCAACAGGTAGGATAGCAGGAAGAACAACGCAAGTTCATACTTTTGGAAGAAGGATTGAGACGGCATATGAAACTCCTTTGGTTGATGCTCAAAGGATACGCTGTTGTCCGGTTAAAGGGACGGGTCTTGAGGCTGTATTTCAGCGCGACCAGAGACGGTATGTTTGAGCGTATAATCTAACCAGCCGAAAGGATTACCGTTATGATGAACAACCGTCAACTCGCAGATACATTCACCCTCATCGCGAACTTATCCGAAATCAAAGGCGAGATCATCTACAAAACGCTCGCTTATCGCAAAGCCGCGGAAAGCCTGATGTCGCTGCCGCGCGAAGCCGGCGAATACTGGAAGGAGGGAAAACTCGAAGACATTCCCGGCGTGGGAAAAGCCATCGCTGAAAAGATTGATGAACTGCTTTCGACAGGCAAACTCGAATTTCTCGAAAAACTCAAAAAGGAAGTGCCCGAGGAACTCGCCTCGTGGCTCGCCGTGCCGGGACTGGGACCGAAAAAGATTGCCCTCATCTGGAAGACGCTCGGAATCACGGCTCTTGCGGACTTGGAAACTGCCGCCAAAGAAGGGAAACTTCGCGACCTCCCGGGCATGGGCGCCAAGTCCGAGAGCGCGATCCTCGAAGGGATTGCATCTCTCTCCCGCAGGTCGGGGCGGATTCCGCTCGGGCGGGCGTATCCGCTGGCGCAGGAGATCATCAAGACGCTCAAAAAGGTGAAGGGAGTCGTCGCTGCAGAACCCGCTGGCAGTTTAAGAAGGATGCGCTCCACTGTCGGCGACTTGGACATTCTTGTCGCGGCAAAGGATTCCGCACCTGTGATGGAAGCGGTTGTTAATCTTCCCAGTGTCTCGCGCGTGCTGGGAAAAGGCGAGACGAAATCGTCCATCGAATTCACGGACGGCGTGCGCGCGCAGGTCTGGGTGCATCCGCCCGAAAAATTCGGGACTGCCCTGCAATACGCGACAGGCTCGAAAGACCATAACGTGCAATTGCGGCAACTTGCGCTCGAAAAGGGATTATCGTTATCGGAACATTCATTCACGAAGGTCAAGGGCGGCAAGGAAATCTTTTGCGCGACCGAAGAGGAAGTGTATGAAACGCTTGGCTTGCCGTGGATTCCGCCCGAACTGCGCGAAGACCGCGGCGAAGTGCAGGCCGCGAAAGCAAATAAACTCCCGAAGTTGATCGAACTCAAAGACATCAAAGCGGATTTGCAGGTGCATTCCACTTGGAGCGACGGGAAACTGTCCATGCTGGAGATGGCGCGCGCCGCGGCGAAACGGGGCATCAATGTCATCGCGTTCACCGATCATTCAGTGAGCCTCGGCGTCACGGGCGGCTTGAGCATCGAAAAGCACAAACAGCAAGCCGCCGAAATCAAAAAGATTCAAAAACAACTCGGCGATGAGATTTTGATTTTGCACGCCACCGAAGTTGAGATCAAAGCCGACGGCTCGCTCGATTACCCTGATGAGTTTCTGGCAAGCCTCGATCTGGTGCTGGCTTCGATGCACACCTCCCTGCGGCAGCCGCGCGAGAAGGTGACCGAACGTATGCTCAAAGCCATCCGCAACCCGCACGTGGACATCATCGGTCACCCAACGGGACGCCTGATTCCCGACCGGGAAGGCGCGGATCTGGATATGGACGCAGTGCTTCAAGCCGCGGCAGAGACTGGCGTTGCGCTGGAGATCAACGCCCATCCCTCGCGCCTCGACTTGGACGATATGTATGCTCGCCGCGCAAAGGAATTGGGCATCCCCATCAGCATCAACACGGACTCGCACTCCGAAGGCGATTTTGGCATGCTGTTCTACGGCGTCGCCATTGCCCGCCGCGCCTGGCTGACGAAGAACGAGGTGATCAACTGCTGGTCAACGGACAAATTGCTGAAGTGGCTGAAGAACAGGAAGTAGTGAAGAAACATCCATCCGATTCCTTTATGAGGACCGCAAAATGACATTTTCTCCCATTCCAGCCAACGAAGTCCGTTTTTTTAGCGGAAGTTCGAACAAGCCGCTGGCAGAGAGCATCGCTGCTGCGCTTGGCGTCCCGCTCGACGAGACCCACATCACCCGCTTCAGCAACGATAACCTCTACATCCAGCTCGGCGCGACGGTGCGCTATCGCCGCGTGTACATCGTGCAGTCGCTGTCACAACCGGTCAACGATCATCTGATGGAACTCTTGATGATGCTCGATATCGCGCGCGGCGCGGCGGCATCGGAAGTGCATGCCATCATTCCGTACTACTCGTTCGGGAGGTCGGACAAAAAGGACGCGGCGCGCATCTCCATTACCGCCCGCCTCGTCGCCGACCTGATCAAGACCGCCGGCGCCACGCATGTGATGAGCATGATGTTCCACTCGCCGCAGGTACACGGATTCTTTGCTCTGCCCACCGACCCGCTCAGCGCCCGACCGGTGTTCCGGGAATACCTTTCCACGCGCGACCTGAGCGATCATATCGTCGTCGCCCCCGATATGGGCTCTGCAAAGTCCGCCGCCCGTTTCGCCAAAAGCCTGCAGCTGCCCATTGCCGCCGGCAACAAGGAGCGCATCTCCGACACGCAGGTAAGGATTAGCGGACTGGTCGGCAACCAGGTGCGCGGACACAAACGCGCCCTGATCTACGACGACGAGATCGCCACCGGCGGCTCGATTGCCGAGTTGAGCCGCGTGCTGATCGAAGAAGGCGTGGAGGACATCACGGTCGTGTGTACGCACGGTGTCTTCACGCGCGGTGGCTTGGAACGGCTGGCGGATATTCCGCAAATCACCGAAATCATCTCCACCGACACGGTCTATATTCCGCCCGAAAGACGCCACCCCAAGTTGAAGATTCTGTCCGTTGCGCCGATTTTTGCCAGCGCCATCTACAATAACCTGCACCACGAGTCCATCAACGATCTGTTCGTGTTCGGAGAGTGATTTTTCGGATGTTGGAATCCGTGAAAGTGCGCGTCCGGGCGATTTGTGGCTGGCGATTCGGTTGATTCCTGCCGAGGTGCGGGCAGAGGCTCGGGAGAAGGCGGCAGGTTCCGGCGTGGAAAGAAGCGTCCGGCTGGCTGGGGCGACGGTCATCGTTTTGATCCGGCTTATCCAATTCTCATCCAAAGCCGTATAATGGAAGTGGAGGATTCTATGATCGCAAAAACTGTACAAGACGCATTGAATGAACAGATCAACAAGGAACTGTTCTCGTCGTATCTCTACCTTTCGATGGCGGCGCACTTTGAGACCGAGAACCTGCCCGGCTTCGCCAACTGGATGCGCGTCCAGGCGGACGAGGAACGCGAGCATGCCATGAAACTCTATGACCACATTCTCGAACGCGGCGGAACGGTACAGCTCAAAGCCATTGAAGCGCCCAAGAGCGAATGGGCTTCGCCGCTGGAGGCGGCGGAGGAAGTGGCGGCGCATGAGGCAAAGGTGACGGCATCCATTCACGCGCTGTATGAACTGGCACTCAAGGAAAAGGACTATCCCGCACAGGTGATGCTTCAGTGGTTCATCAGCGAGCAGGTGGAGGAGGAAAAGAACGCCGCCGAAATCGTCGCCCAACTCAAGATGATCGAGGCGCGCGAATCGGCAGTGCTGATGCTCGACCATCGCCTTTCCAAACGCAAGGGCGAGTAGTTACAAAAGACCCTCAAGGCTGAGCCTTCAGGGTCTTTTTGATGTCGAGCGGGGCGCATCCCGCTATGACGAAGGTAACTAACCACTGAGACACGAAGGCACGGAGTTTGTTTTTTCTTCTCAGTGACTCTGTGGTTCAGAAGGTTTTCATGAGCAATTTCCTCATCTACGGTTCGTACGGCTACACCGGTCAACTCATCGTGGAGCAGGCGCTGCGCGAGGGGATGCGCCCCCTGCTTGCCGGGCGCGATGAAGGCAAACTGCGCGCCCAGGCGGAGCGATACAACCTTGAATACCGCGCCTTTTCGCTCGCAGAGACCGCCAGGCTCGACGCCGCCCTGCTCGAAGTGGACGCCGTACTGCACTGCGCCGGTCCGTTCGTGCTGACGTTCCGCCAGATGACGGAAGCCTGCCTGCGCACGAAACGTCACTACGTGGACATCAGCGGGGAGATCGAAGGCTTCGAAGCGCTGGCAGGCATGAGCGCGGAGGCGAAGCGGGCGGGCGTCATGCTCCTGCCCGGCGGCGGGTTCGACGTGGTCCCCTCCGATTGTCTCGCCGCGTCTCTCAAGCAAAAACTGCCCACCGCCACTTACTTCCGTCTGTTCCTGCGCGGAGTCGGCGGCGGCGTCTCGCGCGGGACGGCGCGCTCCGCCGTCGAAAATATGCACCGTCAGGGACGCATCCGCCGCGACGGGAAGATCGTCACCGTGTCGCCCGCCTGGAGAGTGCTGGAGCAGGACTTTGGGCGCGGAGCAGTGCCGGTGGTCTCGGTCGGCTGGGGCGATGTGTCCACGGCGTATTACAGCACCGGAGTCCCGAACATCGAAACGTATTTCGCCTTCCCGCGCCCCGTCATTCGATTTTTGAAACTTTCGCGCTTCATCGGACCGCTGGTCTATTCCCGCCCTGTGCGTAACCTGCTCAAATGGCTCATCGGCATCGTCATCCCCTCAGGACCTTCGCGCGACCAGAACGAACGCGGTTTCAGCCTGATGATCGGCGAGATGCGCGACGGAGACCGCATCGTCCGCGCCAAACTGCGGACGACGGAAGCCTACCGTCTCACCGCGTTGACCTCGGTCGAAATCATGAAGCGCATTCTATCTGGTGGCTATACACCCGGCTTTCAAACCCCGTCACTTGCCTTCGGTGCAGACTTCATCCTCGGCTTTGACGGCGTGGAAAGAGAGGATCTGCTATGAGAAAACGCATCCTGTTGATGGTCGTTCTCTTCTTATTATCGGCGTGCGCCCCCTCTGCCCCCGCGGCAAAACAGCCCACCGCCGACCCGCTTGGAATGGAGGAAGCCATGACCATGGAATTGACCAGCCCTGCCTTCACGCATGGGCAACCCATCCCCGTCAAATACACCTGCAAAGGCGAAGACATCTCCCCCGCCCTCGCCTGGGGCGAACCGCCCGCCGGCACACAATCCTTCGCCCTTATCATGGACGACCCCGACGCGCCCGCCGGCACCTGGGTGCATTGGGTGCTCTTCAACATCCCCGCTGCTGCGCGCAGCCTGCCCGAAGCCTTCCCCACCGACGCCGCCCTGCCCGACGGAAGCCTGAGCGGCAAAAACAGTTGGGGGCGCACCGGCTACGGCGGTCCCTGCCCACCCAGCGGCACACACCGCTACTTCTTCAAACTCTACGCCCTCGACGAAATGCTGGGGCTATCCTCCGGCGCAGACAAGGGCGAGCTCGAAAAGGCCATGGCGGGTCACATCCTCGCCAGCGCAGAATTGATGGGCACCTTCAGCAAATGACCGTCTCCCACTCGCTCATCCAGCGCGCCTTCAAAGAGGGCAACCCCGTCGTTCACGGCGACCGCGCCATCTTCCTCTGGCAGGGAGATACCGCGCCGCACCTGACAGGCGACCTCAACCACTGGGACGAGCACCGCCGCCGATTCAAACGCCTCTCCCCTAAACTGATACCTGATTCGACCCAACCGCTCTGGTACGCCGCCCTGACCGTTCCCCGCGACGCCTACATCGAATACGCCTTCTACGACCCCGTCTCGCAAAAAAATTTCCTCGACCCTCTCAACCAAAAATCCGTTCCCAACGGCGTGGGCGGGCGCAACAACTACTTCTACATGCCCGAAACCATGCCCTCGCCGTTCCACCTCCGCCGCGCCGACGTGCCGCCCGGCAGGCTGACCGCTCACCGCGTGGACACCACCTGGCTGCGCGAAGATTACGAACGCGAAATCTTTCTCTACCGTCCGCCTGTCAAACACCCCGTGCCGCTGCTGGTCGTTTACGATGGACAGGATTACCTCCAGCGCGGCAGGCTGGCGGTCATCGTGGATAACCTGATCGCCGAGAGACGCATCCAGCCGATTGCAATGGCCCTGCTCCCCGGCGGCGGACGCTGGCGCAGCGTGGAATACGCCTGCTCCGACGGCACGCTCCTCTGGCTCGACCAGACCATCCTGCCGCTGGCGCGGGAAAAACTCAACCTGCTGGACGTAAAAAAACAGCCCGGCGCCTTTGGCGTGCTGGGCGCATCGCTGGGCGGCACAATGGCAATGTACACCGCTCTGCGCCTGCCGGAGACGTTCGGCAAAGTGTTGTGTCAATCGGGGGCGTTCCATGTCGAAAGCCGCGACTTCGTCGTCGTGGACCTCGTCCGCCACAAACAGGCGCACAACGTGAAGATTTGGATGGACATCGGGCGGCTGGACGTTCTGCTGGAGGACAACCGCCACATGTATGCCCTGCTGCAAAAGCAGGGATACAACGTGACCTGCCGTGAGTTCTCGGCAGGTCACAACTTCACCGCCTGGCGCGACGATGTGTGGAGAGGGTTGGAGGCGCTTTACCCGCCTTCGTCCTGAACCAGTTCCGCTTCGGCGGCTTGCGGGTCGAACCCTTCGGGCCAGATCGTGGAAGCGTTATAACGCGCTTTTGCAAGATTCACGTTCGTGAGGTTCGCGCCGCCCAGATTGGCGTTGCACAGATTGGCGGAGAAAAAGGACGCGCCGTGCAGATTGGCATTGATCAATTGGGCGTGACTCAAATTGGCATCGTTCATCGTTGCATTGGATAAATTTGCCTCGCTCAGATCTGCCCCGCTCAGGTTGCACCGGCTGAGGTTTGCCCCCAGCAGGGTCGCCCTGCCCAGATCGGATTCGCGAAGGTTGCTGTCCGCCAGACTGGCGCTGCTCAGGTTCGCTTTGACGCATTTGGCCCCCTGCATATTGACTTCGATCAGTCTTGCCTCGCTTAGATCCGCCCCTCCCAGATGGATGCCCTGGAGATTTGCCTTGTTCAAATTTGCCCGCACGATCTTTGCGCCTCCCAGATTGACATTGCGCAGGTTGGCTTCGTTCATACTGGCGTGGTTGAGTTTGGCGCTCCCCATATTGGCTTCGCTCAGGTTTGCGCCGCCCAGGTTCGCTCCGCTCAAATCGGCTTTGACCAGCACGCCTTTGTTCAGGTTGACCTCGATCAACATCCCTTCGCTCAGATTCGCTTCGCTTAAGTCCGCTTCACTCAGGTCGGCGTTATTCAAGATCGCCCGGCTCAAATCCGCTCCGTTCAGCACGGCGCGGCGCAAAATGGCGCCGCGCAAATTGGCGTCGCTTAGGTCGGCTTTTGCCAGCCAGAGCGGACCAGGACGGTTGAGCAAATCGTACAATTCATAATGAGAAAACTTCATTGCGCGCCTCCAATGCCGATGGTTTCCATTCCAAAGGTATTATAGACTTAGTAGACGGGCGAGACAAGTTTCAATTTCAAAGTCGTAAGTGTTCAATCGTATGTTTTTGGAAAACCATGGGCACAGTCGGCGTTCTCTTGCGCCGACGGGGACGTTCTCCCCTGCGTGCCGAAGAGACCTCTTGCATACGTCAGCCGACGTGAGAGAACGTCTCGTACGCGAAGGCATACTGTGCGCCCTCTGGCGCACGTTTGCAAGAGGTCTGATGATGTTCGACCGACTGCTTAACTTTTCGTTTTTTGACCCGAACGGAGATGTATAATACCCTCATGTCCATATTTTCGAGAAAGCGCATCATCCTGGGGGTGACCGGCTCGATTGCCGCCTACAAATCTGCAGACCTGGCATCCAAACTCACGCAGGCAGGCGCCCAGGTGGATGTCCTTCTCACCCCGGCCGCCGAAAAATTCATCACCCCGCTCACCTTCCAATCGGTCACCGGGCGGCGCGCCTACACCGACGCCGACCTGTGGGGAGATGAGGCACATGTCCTGCACGTGGGGCTGGGTCACGCCGCCGACCTGCTGGTGGTTGCTCCATGCACCGCCAACACCCTCGCCAAACTGGCGCACGGTCAGGCGGACAGCCTGCTCACAGTCACCGCGCTCGCCGCCGCCTGTCCGCTCATTGTTGCGCCCGCCATGGATGGCGGCATGTTCGACCACCCTGCCACGCAGGAAAATCTAGAGACGCTCCGCAAACGAGGCGCCTGTATCATCGAACCGGCGGAGGGACATCTCGCTTCCGGACTGACGGGAAAGGGACGCCTGCCCGAAACGCCCGAACTCATCGGACACATCCGCCTCCTTCTCGGACGCCGCGGCTTGCTCGCCGGAAAACGGGTTTTGGTCACCGCCGGAGGGACTCAGGAACCGCTCGACCCGGTGCGCGTACTCACCAACCGTTCCTCCGGCAAACAGGGTTACGCTCTCGCCCAGGCGGCGCTCGATGCAGGCGCACAGGTTACGCTGGTGACGGCTCCCACCGCGCTGACTGCTCCGGTGGGGGCGGAGGTGATTCGCGTGGAGACAGCCCGTCAGATGCTGGATGCCGTGCTCGGGGCATTTCCCGCCTGCGATGCGCTCATCATGGCGGCGGCAGTGGCAGACTTCCGCCCGAAGACCGTTGCAGGGAACAAGATCAAAAAAGAGGGTGGGGTTCCGCAGATCGAGCTCGAAGCGACGGAAGATATTTTGAAAGCAGTGGCAGGTTTGAGATCCGAAGCGAAGCGCAAACAGGTGGTGGTGGGGTTTGCGGCTGAGTCGCAGAGTCTTCTTGAAAATGCGCTAAATAAGTTACAATCCAAGAAACTGGACCTGATCGCCGCAAATGATATTTCGGCAGCCGATGCGGGGTTTTCCGTGGAGACCAACCGGATTACGTTGTTGTTTGCTGATGGGCGCAGTGAAACCCTGCCCTTAATGAGCAAAAGCGAGGCGGCAACCTTGATCGTCGAACGCATTGCGGCGCTGTTGGAGTAGAATGCGCATTTTGGTCATATCGGATATTCATGCAAATTACACCGCGCTGGAGGCGGTATTGAAGGACGCCGGCACGGTGGATGAGACCTGGTGCCTGGGGGATATGGTGGGGTATGGTCCGGACCCGAACGCGGTGGTGGAGGAGATCCGCGAAATTCCCAATCTGACGTGTATTTTGGGCAATCATGATATGGCGGTGATTGGCAAGATTCCGCTGGATGTCTTCAATGGAGACGCGCGCCGCACGCTCGAATATCACGAGAAGGTGCTTACCGCCTCGAACATGGATTTTTTGCGCTCCCTGCCTTCGAACCTGAAGGTGTGCGGGGCTGTGAGCATTGTGCATGGCAGCCCGCGCGATTCGGTGTGGGAATACATTTTGAATACGCTTTCCGCGCGTTTGAACTTCGATCATTTCACCACGCCCTGGTGTTTTGTGGGGCATTCTCACCTGCAATGCATGTTTCAGCTGAACATAAACAGCGACCGCGTCAGCCTGGCGCCGATTCAGGCGGGGGATCATTATCCCCTGCGTCCGCGGGCGATCGTCAATCCCGGCTCGGTCGGTCAGCCGCGCGACCGTGATCCGCGCGCGGCGTATGCCATTTACGAAACGGACGGTCATATTTGGGAGCCGCGCCGGGTGGAATATGACATTGCCGAGGTGCAGGAACGCATCCGTGCAGCCGGTTTGCCGGAGAAGCATGCCATCCGCCTTGCCGAAGGGTGGTGACCCCCCCTTGCCTGACTGAAATCTATCGGGTGTTGGGGGAGGAACTTTGCGGCATGCGATTCGTCTATAGGGTGAAATCACCTGACTTTCAAGAAGGAGAAGAACCCATGAAAAGGACCCTGATTACTATATCGCTGACAACCGTGGTGGTGCTGACGCTGATCGGCGTGGTCACAGGTTTATTTGCACCGAAAATCGGCAACACCTTTAGCGATATTAACTACAGCCTTCCTGCCGGCGGCGGAGGTGTCCCGGAGATGATGTACCTGCCAGCCGAGGCGCCGGCACAGCCATCATTGCAATTAATGGGCGGCGGCGGATCCGATAAATCCTATGAGGCTGAAGTTTTCAGCCCGGCGACAGAGCGCATGGTCATTCAGAATGTGGATATGAGCATCGTCGTCGCCGACCCGAAGGCGCGCATGGATGAGATTGCCCGCATGGCGGAGGACATGGGCGGCTTTGTGGTTTCCTCCAACCTGTACCGCTCCACGTACGGACCCAACGAAATCGAAGTACCGGAAGCCAGCATCACCATCCGAGTGCCGGCAGAACGCCTGGATGAGGCGCTGGAAAAAATCAAGGCAGATGTGGTCGAGGTCACGTATGAGAACCGTTCCGGGCAGGATGTCACCAGCCAGTATGTGGACTTGAAGTCCCGCCTGGCGGCGAAAGAGGAAGCCGAAAAGAACCTGCTGAAGATCATGGACACCGCCACGAACGCCGAGGATGTGCTTGCCATCTACCTGCAGGTGCAAAACATTCAAACCGAGATCGAATCGCTGAAAGGGCAGATCAAATATCTCGAAGAGTCTGCCGCGCTGTCTGCTATCAGCATTCGCCTGGTTGCCGAGGAAAAAGTCAAGCCGATCGAGATCGGCGGGTGGAAACTGCAAGGCACTGCCAACGATGCCGTTCAGGATTTGATCCGCTTCACGCAGGGCTTCACCCGCTTCCTGATCCGCCTCTTCCTGACCTACCTGCCGGCGCTGATCCTGATTGCCATCCCGGCATACGGAGCCTTCCTGGGCGGGCGCGCTCTGTTGCGAAGGTTTAGGAAGGCGAAACCGGTTGTGGAAGCGAAGGAAGAGAAGAAGTAGTTCGACCTCGATCCAGCCTCTGAGACCTGACAGGTTCCCAACAGCCTGTCAGGTCTTTTGATATACATCGTACTGCGCAAGCATGTATAATCCGCTCAATGGAAAAACTTGTCCGCGAAGCGCAGGAATTGTTTCACATTCACATGACCGGGCGGCAGGTGATGGCGCTCATCACGTATGAAAAGGAACTGATGGAGTGGAATCAGAAGTTCAACCTGACCGCCATCCGCGACATGGAGTCGATTCGCACCAAACATTTTCTGGATTCATTCTCCTGTGTGCTGGCATGGAAGGCACAGCCGCCCTCCCGCCTCATTGACGTGGGCACCGGCGCCGGCTTCCCGGGGATTCCCCTCAAGATCCTCTATCCGAACATGAAATTAACGTTGGTCGAGTCGGTTGGCAAGAAAGCCATGTTTTGCCAGCATATCGTCAGTGTGTTGGGGTTGGAGGCGGTGGATGTCATCCACAAGCGCGTGGAGGACGTGGGGCAAAACCCGCAGTACCGTGAAACGTACGATTGGGCGGTGGCGCGCGCAGTGGCGCAACTCAATATTTTGAGCGAATATCTCATTCCATTGCTCAAAATCGGCGGGCGGATGCTCGCCCAGAAAGGCGAAAACGGACCCGCCGAAGCGCAGTCCGCGGAAAGCGCGATGAAATTGTTGGGCGGAAAGATGGAACAATTGATCCCCGTCAATCTGCCGGGCGTGGCGGAGGATCGTTATCTTGTGGTCGTGGAAAAGGTTGCCGCGACGCCTTCCAAATATCCGCGCAAGCCGGGCATCCCGGCGAAACAGCCGTTGTAGTCGGTCATCAGTGATCCATCAACCGTGATCGGTGCCGGCATCCGACTGCTGATTCACGGGACGCCAATCACTGACCGCTAACATCCCTCTTCCACAATCGTGATCCTGTCTTCCTTGTTGGGGATGATGCACAGAAATTCGAACGGTTCGTCGCCGGTATTTTCGTAGGAATGGACAACGTTCGCAGGGATGAAGACCACGTCTCCGGCTTTGACGTGATGCGTCTCCTCGCCGATGGTGATGGTCGCTTCGCCGCGCAGGACATATTGCTCGTGTTCCACCGTATTCGTGTGACGCGGCATCCCGCCTCCCTTTTGCATGGAGAACTTCCGCAGGGCAAAATTGGGACCTTCCTGCGCGGAGATGAGGACCTGGATGGTCGTGTCCCTGCCTGCGGTCACGTTTTTCGCTTCCACTTCATGGGAATGTTTGACGGACATGGTATCTCTCCTCTGTCATGGCGAGGGTGAAGCAATCTTCGACACATTGAGGGGGTTGCGTCGCTTTGCTCGCAACGGCATTACGGTATGGTCGTATTCGTGGGCCACGGTGTGAGGGTGGCGGTCGGCGGTTGGATGAATATATCCGGCGCGGAGGTTTGCGTGAGGGCGATGGTTGAGGTGGGGGAGGCCTCCAGGAGCGGCGATTCCGTCAGCAGAACGGTTGGAGGAACGGCTGGCGTGGCGGTCACAGCGTCTGTACGGCGAAGCAGGCTGAGGGTCAGGAGGGAAACGACAACCAGGAAAAAAAACAACCCGACGATTCCGCCGATCGCCCAGGGCAGCCAGTTTGTTTTCGTTTTCCGGGGAGCGGTTCGCGATTTGAAATCGGGCGGGGCGCCGATGAGGATGACCGTAATATTGTCGTGTCCGCCGCGCTCGTTGGCAAGGTTGATCAGGGCGCGGCTTGCCTCCCTCAGATTCGGTTTGGTTCGGATGATTTCGAGGATCTCGTCGTTCCAGACCAGGTCGGTCAATCCGTCGGTACATAACAACAGCACATCGTTTGGCTGGACTTCCGTACCCTGATTGTTTTCCGCGTGGTGCGCGCCTTCGCCGTCGAACAGGTTGAGGCGGAAGTCCGGCTCGGGCGGGATGGTGGAGCCGAGATAGCGGCGGATGACGTGCACGTTCGGGTGATCGCGCGCCAGTTCGGGTGTGAGAATGCCCTTCTCGATGGCTTCCTGTACCCAGGAATGATCCACTGTGAGTTGTTGAATACGCCCGCCGCGCACCAGATAAATGCGCGAATCGCCCACGTAGGCGGTGTGAAGTTTGTTGTCTATGATCCAGGCGATGGCGCAGGTGGCGCCCATGCCCTTCAGGTTTTCGTTCGTGGCGGAATGTGCGGCAATGGCGCTGCTGGCTTCATTGATCGCCTGCTCGAGGATGTGTCTGGAGAACTTGCCGTCCCCTTTTGCCACGCATTGCATGATGTGGTTGACAGCCAGTTCCGCCGCCACTTCTCCTCCCTTGTGGCCGCCAATGCCGTCGGCAAGCACGGCAAACAGCACCGGCGTATTATCCTTTTCGCTGACCCGAAAGGACGCGACGGCATAACGGTCTTCGTTGTTCTTGCCTGTCATGCCCTGATGGGTATGTGCTTCGACGTGCAGGTGAGCGCGTGATGTGCGGATCATATCGTGCGGGTCAGGAGAGGGAAACGACTTTCGGTGCGGGTTCCGCCGGAGGCTGTCTCAGGTCGAAGCGGTATTGCAGGCGTCCAAAATGGATTCTGTCACCGTGCTTGAGAGGCATTCCGTCGCGCGTGACCGCTTCGTAATTCACCCAGGTGCCTGCCACAGACCCCAGGTCCATGATCAGAAAATGTCCGTCGCCGGTTTGTTGGATGCGCGCATGCAGGGGCGCAATGGACGGATCGTCGAGCACGTACATGGCTTGCACCGGGTCGGTGCCGAAGGTGGTCTCCTTTTCGCTCACAGGGATGGGCGCGGCGCTGGCGGGTTCGCCTCCGTTCCTCAGGCGGATAAGATAGGCGGGCGCCGGAGGCAGGCGGTTTTTGGTGGAGCCCATCCAGCCGAAACGCGGCTGTGATTTGGCATTGTTTTTAGCCGAAATGGGCGGCTCCGTCAATGCCGCGACGGGTTGGGTCAGCGGGTCTTCCATTGACCGGCGCGCCCTTCGGCGGCGGGATTCCGGGATGTTCGTCCGGCTCCTGGTCAGAATGACCAGCAGGGCAAACCCTGCGAAAATGAGGGCGCCCAGGGTAAGTTGGGAGCTGTATCGCATCAGAAACACCTCAAAGCCGCCGGGCGGATGGATGACCGTGAATGTGACAGGAATGCCGATGCTCGATTTTTTCAACCCAAGAATGTCCTCCGCCTCGACGACGATCTGATGCTGTCCGCTTTCGGTGACGCCGCTGTACTCCCACAGGAAACTCTCGAAGGGTTTTTCGGTGTTTTCGGCGACGATCTGTCCGTCCATGTACAGGGTCGTGCGTTTGAGGTCGCGCTTGTGTCCATCGGGAAATTCGACGATGATTTCGATGATTTGTTGCGAGGGTTCCAATACCTCCGCATTGTAGGGATCGTCCGCCGGGGGACGGCGCGTGATTTGCAGGGGCGGGGAAACGAAGATCGGGTTCGGGGGCTGAACGTTGACGTTGAAGGTTTTGTTCAGTGCGGGAATGCTCGCCCCCTGCGCTTGAACATACAAGCCGAGCGTATGGTCACCGGGGGTTGTCAAAGCGGATGTGTAGGCGATTTCATAGATGTTTCGCAGGGGGAGGAAGTATAGCCCGGGGTCGGGGAAGGGTTCGTCGCGGGAAAACGAGAAGAAGGCGCCGTCGGTTTGTTGGGCAAGCAGTTTGAAGGCATTCGCGCTCGGGGAAACGTTGAATTCCTCGGCATCAATTAACCAGACGAAGACCCTGATCTTTGCATCCACCGCGCGCTGGATGAGCGGGGCAATGGTGTTATCAATGTTGGGATCGTCCATGTGCGGGGTGATGAACAGCACAGCGCGCTTCATGCCGGGCTGCGGGGTTGGCGCACTGACCGTATCCAGCGCGATGGCGAGGGTTTGCAGGTTGGGTACCGAGTTGCGGAAATCCGGTTTGAACGATTCGAGGCTGACGAACCAATCGTGGACTCCGGCGTGATTAATCAGTGAGCCGGACAGCGAGACGAGACTCAAATCGTCCTGCGATTCGACGGGTTGCGCCTCTGCCCATTGACGGAGCGCCTGTACAACCTTTTCGAATCGTGAAACGGCGTTCTGGTCGCGTATCGCCAGGGCAGGACCGGGATTGACGGCGACCGCCACTTGCACCGGTACAACCGACTGGCGCATTGTGGCGGCTGTACGCTCCTGTCCATCCTCGTAGACGATGATGTCGGACGGCTCGAGGCCGGAAATGAATTGACCGTTCGCGTCGAAGACATCCACAAGCGCAGAGATCTGCGGGAAGTTCGACGCGTCCACACGCACGATTTCCGCGTAGGCGGCAGTCTGGGCGTGGACTCGTGTCCATGCACCGGCGATCAGGCTCAGGCTTAGGAGGAGGCGGAAAAGTCTACGCATTTGCCTCGAGGATGGGGGGCGCGGCGTTGCGGGTCAGGCGCAGATACACGAGGGTGTAGGTCGCCTTCAGGAAGGTCATCCCTATGCCCTGTACCAGCGCCATGACGGGGATAAAAAGCAGGGTAAGTCCGCCCGTGATCAACATGATCGTCCGCACGTCGAACCTGGAGGCGTCCTGCATGAAAAAGGGCATGAAGAAAAGGGGCACCATGAACGGGACGACGACAATTCCTGCAAGCAGACTGAGTCCGAAATATACGATGACCGAAATCAGGACAATGCGCCAGAGATTGGCGCTTACCAGCCGCCAGCCGCGCTGGATTGCGTCGGTGATGCCGAGTTCGTCTGCCACTGCCGCCGCCACCGCCTCTTCGACAACGCTGTAAAGCACGAGCATGAGGGGATAGATCAGGAAAAACAGCGGTTGAAGGCAGATGAAACCGAGCCCCATCGTCACCATGCCGATCAGGGTTATGCAGCCGAAGATCACTGTGAAGAATATCGAAACCGCGAGACCGGTCAACAACAATACGCCAAGCACCCGCCACCAGTATTTCCGTCCGTCTTCGAACAGGGTGGGCGCGGTCAAGCGTTCTGCGCCGTTCTCGGCGCGCAAAACCCCGAGTGTGACAGACGAGGCGGAGACAACGTACAGGAACACGCTTGCAAGGCTGATGAAGACTCCAAAGATGAGGAACAGAACTGCGTAGAGCGGCTGATCTATAAAAAACGACGGACGGCTTGATTCGAAATCGGTCAAGAGAATGGGCAGAAAGGCGAACGGGAGGACCAGGATACCAGCCAATGCCGGGAGGGCACTGAACAGCCACAGGGTCTTGTGTTGCCATGTGATCTTGCCCGCGCGGGTGAGGATTTCGCCAAAATCGAAATTCATTCATCGTCTCCAGCCGCGGAGGATGGAATTGCCGCATGGAATGTCCTGCAGGCAAGGATGCCCGGCGGCAATCTCTGCGCTGGGCGGATTCTATCATACGTCACTTTCGAACAAGAGCGGTGAGACTCGGGACTTTTGAAAGAGGTCAATGGTTGAAATCGAGTGGCTTCGCGAAGCGCCCTTCAACGTGAATTTACACGGAGTGGAGAGAGAAATTCGCGAAAAGCGGAGCGTTTCTTTCGAAACTTGTACGGTTCGACAAGGGTTCGACAAGCTGCCTTGCAGAATTGCCGATGGAATCCGTTTCCCGGTTTCTTGGCGATGAAGATTCATCATATATAATTAACGTCGGTTCGGGATGAGCGGAAAAAGCGTCCCGAAGGCTCGATTTTGTCGCCCAAATTGCGCTCTCTAAAACCTTCGGGACGTTTCAACAGTCTATCCCGAACTCAGGTTAGTTATCCTTCGAAAGGACTGCAACCATGGATTTAACCATCCGCCGCGTGAATCGTTCCAAAGACGATGCCCGGGCAAGTTACAATCGTCTCAGCCGATGGTACGATGTGATCGCGGGAAGCACCGAGAAGAAATACCGCGAGGAGGGTCTGCGGAAACTTGCCGCCCAGCCGGGCGAAAGGATTCTGGAAATCGGTTTCGGAACGGGACATTGCCTTGCCGCGCTGGCAACATCGGTCGGAGCGACGGGGCGCGTCGTCGGCGTGGATATTTCGGATGGGATGCTTGTCATCGCGCGAGAACGCCTGCAATCGCAGGGGCTGGACGACCGCGTGGAATTGCATCTTGGCGACGCGGCGAATCTGGACTTCATCCAGGCGGAAAGCCTGGATGGCGTTTTCATGAGTTTCACCCTCGAGCTGTTCGATAATCCTGAAATCCCGCGCGTGGTGCAGGAATGCCGCCGCATCCTCAAACCCGGCGGCAGGCTGGCGGTCGTCTCGATGACCAAGACGAATCCGCCCGGCGCGGCGGTCCGCCTCTACGAATGGTTCCACGAACACCTGCCCAATTACGCGGATTGCCGTCCGATCTTTGCGCGCCAATCCATCGAGCAAGGCGATTTTGTGATTCAGGAGGTAAGCGTTTCCTCCATGTGGGGCTTGCCGGTCGAGACCGTGTTGGGGAGAAAGCCATGAAGATCGTCTATATCGCCACCGGCGCCGCAAACATGTACTGCGGCAGTTGCATGCACGATAACGCCCTCGCCGCGGGAATGCAAGCCGCCGGCGAGGAGGTCACCCTGTTCCCGCTCTATACGCCCATGCGCCTGGATGAGCGAAGCGTTGGCGAACGGCGGATTTTCTACGGTGGAATCAAAGCCTACCTGCTTCAAAAATACCCGCGTCCGTTTTTCGGGCGGGACCTTTTATTGCGCCTTGCCGGGTCGCAGGTGTTGTTGCGCCTGATGCCGCGCTTCGATATCGGCTCGGCAGTGGACCCGGTCGCCAACGCGCAATTGACCGTCTCCATGCTCAGGGGCGAGAAGGGCAATCAACGTGAACTGCTCGAAGAATTCGTCGGCTGGGTGAAAACGCATTACCAGCCCGATGTCGTTCACGTCACCAATGCCTTGATGATCGGCGTGGTGCGCGAATTCAAACGCGCTCTCGGCGTTCCGGTCACGTGCGGCTTGCACGGGGAGGACATTTTCCTCGAAGGACTTCCGCAGCCCTATCAGGACGAGGCGCTGGCGATCATCCGCGAACGCGCCGCCGACGTGGACCGCTTCCTTGCCATCAGTTCCTATTACGGCGCGATGTTCTCCAAATGGGTCGGGCTGGACGAATCCAAAATTGACGTGGTCTACCCCGGCATCGCCCTGGACGATTACCGCAACCTGACACGGGATTCCTCGCCTCGCCCGCTGACTATCGGATTCCTTGCCCGCTTCGTTCCCGAAAAGGGTCTGCATCTGCTCGTGGACGCGTTCATCCGGCTGGCGCGCAGCGGCGAATTCCCCAACCTGCAACTGCTTGCGGGCGGATATGTCAGCCGAGCCTACAAGACCTACCTCGATGGAATCCGCAAAACGATTCGGGATCACAAACTCGAAGACCGCGTCAAACTCCTCGGCACTTTGGAGCGTGCCGACAAGTTGAACTTCTTCCGCCGCATTGACGTGTTCTCCGTTCCGGCGCCGTACCGCGAACCGAAGGGAATTTCCATTCTCGAGGCGCTCGCGGCGGGCGTGCCGGTCGTCCAGCCCGATCACGGCGCGTATCCTGAATGGATCACTGCCACGCAGGGCGGGCTTCTCTTCCAACCGCATAACACCGCCGACCTCGCCGAAAAACTTGCCCAAGTATTGCGCAATGCCGAATTGCGCGAACGCCTCGGCAGACAGGGACGCGAAGGCGTCTTTGGGAAATTTTCTTCCGAGGTCATGGCAGAATCCACGCTCGCCGCGATGCGAAGCCTGATCGAATCACGCTAACGTTTCGAATTCCCCCTTGACGCATCCGCGCCTCACGCATAGAATTGCGCCCAATATGCTTAAGTCCGCCCGCTGGTTCGCCTACTTCTATTTTTACGGTTTCCGAGACTCGGCTACCGTTGGCGGCGCTTAAGCAGATCGAACTTCCGTCTGTTTACATAGAGAGCGAGAGCCACACGGTCTCGCTCTTTTTTGTTTATCCCTCACCCCTGTTCCTTCTTCCAGGAGGAAGAGGGGACATAAGGAGTGAATGTATGCCCATCCGTGGAATTCGCGGCGCGACCACCGTCGCCACCGACGCCCCCGACCTCATCCTGCACGCCACGCGCGAACTGCTGGAGGAAATTCTGGCGGCGAATGAGACCATGCGCCCCGAAGAAATCGCCAGCGCCTTCTTTACCGTCACCGAAGACCTCGCCTCCACCTTCCCCGCGCAGGCGGCGCGCCAAATGGGCTGGAACCTCGTCCCCATGCTCTGCGCCCGGGAAATTCCCGTGCCGGGCAGCCTGCCGCGCGTAATCCGTGTGCTGGTGCATTGGAACACTGACATTTCACAGAACAAAATCACTCACGTCTATTTGCGCGACGCAGTACAGTTAAGACCCGATTGGGCTGCCGCACAGTAACTTCATCCTTCATCCTTCATCCTTCATCCTTCATAATTCATAATTCATAATTCATAATTCATGATTCATCCTTGAGGAGAAATCGCCATGATCATCGTAATGAAACCCAACTACACCCCCCAGCAACTGGAGAACGTCATCGCCGTCGTCAAAAAGCACGGGCTGACCCCCCACATCACCTACGGAGTCGAAACCGCCATCGTCGCCGCCGTCGGCGAGTTCCACGTCCCGTCGCTGGACCCGTTCGAGGTCCTCGAAGGAGTCGAGAGTGTGAAACGAATTTCCCAGCCGTTCAAACTTGGCTCGCGTCAGGCGCATCCCGAAAACTCTGTCTTCCCCATTGACGGCTTCAAGGTCGGCGGAAACGACATCGTCCTCATCGCGGGACCGTGTTCGGTGGAGTCGCGCAGTCAGATTTTGGAAACAGCCCAGGCGGTGAGAGAAGCGGGGGCGAACGCCCTGCGCGGCGGCGTCTTCAAACCGCGCACGTCGCCCTACTCCTTCCAGGGGCTTGGCGAGGAGGGTCTCGAATATCTCGCCGAAGCGCGCGAACAGACAGGTATGCCCATCGTCGTCGAAATCATGTCACAAACACAACTCGACCTGATGCTCAAATACGTGGATGTTTTTCAGGTTGGCGCGCGCAACATGCAAAACTTCAATCTTCTGCGGGCGCTGGGCGAAACACGCAAAACCGTTTTGCTCAAACGCGGGTTGAGCGCCACCCTCGAAGAACTGCTCATGTCTGCCGAGTATCTGCTGGCGGGAGGCAACAAACAGGTCATCTTGTGTGAGCGCGGCATCCGCACCTTTGAAACCGCCACGCGCAACACCACCGACATCAACGCCATCCCCGTCCTCAAAAAACTTACCCACCTGCCCGTCATCCTCGACCCGTCACACTCCACTGGTCATGCCGATTACGTCGCTGCCATTGCCCGCGCCGCCATCGCCGCCGGCGCCGACGGTCTCATTGTCGAAGTCCATCCCGACCCCGCGCATGCCGTTTCCGACGGCAAGCAATCCCTCAAGCCCGAAGCCTTCGCCGAAATGGTTCGCCAGGTCAGAGCCATCGCCGAAGTCATGGGGCGCCGCATCGCTCCCGTTAACAAACCTGTCACGGTGGGATGGTGATCATGGAGGACGGCTTTTCGCTCGAACAGGCAACCGTCGGAATTGTTGGATTGGGACTCATGGGCGGCTCGCTCGCCCTGGCGCTCAAAGGCAGGTGCGCCCGCCTGATAGGCTGCGATACGCATCTTCCCACGCTCGAACTTGCTCTTTCCAAAAATATCATTCACCACGCCCTCCCTCACCCCCTACCCCTCTCCCTGTGGGAGAGGGGCATTGACCTGCTCATCCTCGCCGCCCCCGTCCCAGCCATCCTTGACTTCCTCAAACAACTGCAAATCTCCAAATACCATTTACCGATCACCCTCCTCGATCTCGGCTCCACCAAACGCCAGATTACCCAAGCCATGTCTGCCCTGCCTCCCAACTTCGACCCCCTCGGCGGGCATCCCATTTGCGGAAAGGAAAAACTCGGCTTGGAAAACGCCGACCCCAACCTGTATCGAGACGCTCCCTTCGTCTTCACTCCTCTAGAGCGCACATCGCCGCGAGCCAAATCTGCCGCAATACAACTCATCGCCGCCGTTGGAGCACATCCCCTCGAAATGACCGCCGAAGAACATGACCGAGTCCTTGCTTCCACCAGTCACCTTCCGTTCATCATCGCCTCCGCTCTCGCTCATTCCACACCGCCGGAATTCGCCCCCCTCATCGGACCCGGCTTCCGCTCCACCAGCCGCCTGGCAGGGACTCCCGCTCACATGATGATGGGCATCCTCCAATCGAATCGGGATAACGTGCTGAACGCCCTCCAGACCTTTCGTAATTTCCTTGCGGCATTTGAGTCTGTCCTGCAAGATGAGAACTATTCACAACTCGAACTCCTCCTCGATCAATCCCGCGCCTCCTATTCGTTGCTAACTGACAACTGACAACTGACAACTGATTACTTTCTCTTCATGCCAACTATTCATCCTTCATCCCTTCGACATAGCTCAGGGCAAGCCTTCCGTATTCACCCTTTATCCCATCCCCTCAATGCCTCTGTCCGCGTGCCTGGCTCCAAGTCGCTGACCAACCGCGCCCTGCTCATCGCCGCCCTCACCAGCGGACAAACCCGCCTCACCAACGCCCTCTTCTCCGACGACTCGCGTTACTTCGCCAATGCCCTGAAAACCCTCGGCTTCGACGTTCAACTCGATGAAGCCAACCGCGAAATGACCGTCACCGGCTTGGGTGGGAAAATCCCCGTCGCCAAAGCCGAACTCTACATCGGCAACGCAGGCACCGCCGCTCGCTTCCTCACCGCCTTCCTCACCCTCGGTCACGGCGAATACACCCTCGACGGCGACGCCCGCATGCGTGAACGCCCCATCGGCGATTTGGTGGAAGCGTTGGGGCAGTTGGGTGCAAACATAACGACCGTGGACGGCAGACCGCAGACCGTACACCCATCCGCCGTCCACGATCTGCGGTCAGAGATTTATCCTCCCCTCAAAATCATCGCATCGGGCTTGCCTGGCGGAAAAACCCAACTCGCAGGCGACATCTCATCCCAGTTCCTCTCCGCCCTGCTCATGGTCGCGCCGTATGCCCAATCTCCCATCGAAATCGAACTCACCACCGAACTCAACTCCAAACCCTACGTGGACATGACCCTCGCCGTCATGCAAGACTTCGGCGTGAAAGTGGAACGAAGCGGCTATCAATCCTTCACTATCCCAATTGCCACTTACCACTTACCACTTACCAATTACCAAATCGAATCCGACGCCTCCGCCGCCTCCTACTTCTTTGCCGCCCCTGCCATTTGCGGCGGGACGGTCAAAGTCGAAAACATATCACGCAACTCCGTTCAAGGCGACATTGCCTTCCTCAATGTCCTCCAGCAAATGGGTTGTACCGTCGAAGAAACTGATAACTGCATACTGGTCACTGGTCACTCCGAACTTCATGGCGTTGACGTGGACCTGCGCGACATCCCCGACACCGCCCAAACCCTCGCCGCCATCGCCCCCTTTGCCGACACCCCAACCCGCATTCACGGCATCGCCTCCGCCCGCCTCAAAGAGACCGACCGCATCCATGCTGCCTGCACCGAACTCACCCGCCTCGGCGTTCGCGTGGAAGAACACGAAGACGGTATGACGATTTACCCTTGCTCAACCTTCAAACCCTCAAACGTTCAAACCTACAACGATCACCGCATGGCAATGGCATTCTCCCTCATCGGCTTGCGCTTCGACGGCATCACCATCGAAAACCCCTCCTGCGTCTCCAAGACCTTCCCCACCTTCTTTGAAGTCCTTGACCAATTGAGCAAGCACCCTGCATGAACTCAACCAATTACCAATTGCCAATTACCAATTACCAATTGGGCTTGATCGGCTACCCCCTCACCCATTCCCTCTCCCCTCAAATCCATGCTGCCGCGCTAAAGGCTTGTGGTCTCGAAGGCGACTATATACCATTTACCATTCACCCAAACGACATGCATGGACTGAAAGCCCTCCTTGCCCGCCTTCGCAGCGGCGAACTTCACGGACTCAACGTCACCATCCCCCACAAACAAACCGTCATCGGATACCTCGACGAACTCACCCCCACCGCCCAAGCCATCGGCGCCGTGAACACCATATACCTGCGCGAAGGCAAACTCATCGGCGACAACACTGACTCGGAGGGGTTTTCAACAGACCTGAAACGGGCGATGGGTTATTCATTTTTCAGCCTTCATCCTTCAGTCTTGATTTTGGGTGCCGGCGGTTCTGCCAGGGCAGTTGTCCACGCCCTCCTCAATGACGGCTGGAACGTCACCATCGCCGCCCGCCGCCTCGAACAAGCACAGCAACTCGCCGCCTCCTTCCCCCATTACGATTTCCCAATTAACAACCTTCAAACCTTCCAACTTTCCAACTTTCAACTCATCGTCAACACCACCCCCCTCGGCATGTTTCCCAACATCGAAACCTCGCCGCTCCCTGAAAATCTGTCATTGCCTTCCAATGCTTTTGTCTATGATTTAGTCTACAATCCACGCGAGACCAAACTTGTCCGCCGCGCCCTTTCGCAGGGACTGCAAGCCGCCACAGGGCTGGGCATGCTCATCGAACAAGCCGCCCTCGCCTTCCAACTCTGGACAGGTCACAACCCGCCGCGTGATGTTTTATGGGCTGCTGTTGAAAACTGATTACTCTGTTGCGAGGATGTCATTGCGAGCCGCCGCAAGCGGCGAAGCAATCCTCTTGCCGGCTGGGAGACTGCTTCGCTTCGCTCGCAGTGACATACTTTGAGAGTGTTTGCAACAAAGCAAAAACTGATTACTGAAAACTGATTACTGAAGACTGAAAACTGGAGATTGAAATGCCCCTACGCTTCCTCACCGCAGGCGAATCGCACGGACCCGCCCTCACCGCCATCTTCGAAGGCATCCCCGCGGGACTTCCCCTCACCGCCTCCATCATTGACCTCGAACTTGCCCGCCGCCAAAAAGGCTACGGCTCCGGCGGACGCATGAAAATCGAAACCGACGCCGTCCAACTCCTCGGCGGAGTCATGGCGGGAGAAACGACAGGCGCACCCATCGCCATGCTCGTCCCCAACGCCGACCATGCCAAATGGAAAGGCAAACCCATCGAACCGATGACCGCCCCGCGCCCCGGTCACGCCGACCTCACAGGCGCGGTCAAATACGGCTATCGTGACCTGCGCCCCGCCCTCGAACGCGCCTCCGCCCGCGAAACCGCCATGCGGGTCGCCGTCGGCGCGGTGTGCAAACACTTCCTCTCGCAGTTCGGCATCCGCATCGGAGGCTATGTCGTTTCCATCGGAAGCGTCCAGACTGAACTCGCTGACATGCCCTACGCGGAACGCTTCCAGCGTGGGGAAGAGTCTGAGGTCCGCTGCCCAGACTCGAGGTCCGCGCAAAAGATGCGGGATGAAATCGAAAAAGCCATCCACGGCAAAAACACCCTCGGCGGCGTCATCGAAATCGTTGCCCTGAATATCCCTGTGGGGCTGGGCAGTTTCATGCAATGGGACAAACGCCTCGAAGCCAGACTCGCCATGGCGGTGATGTCTGTGCAGGCAATCAAGGGCGTGGAAATTGGCGACGCCTTCGAAAATGCAAAACGTCTCGGCACCGAAGCGCACGACGCCATTCAATTACCAATGTCCAATTACCAATCTCTCACCCGCCCATCGAATCGCGCTGGAGGGACGGAAGGCGGCATCTCCAACGGACAACCCATCGTCCTGCGCGCCGCTATGAAACCGATTGCCACCACTCTCACGCCACAACAAACGGTTGACCTTGCGGTTGGCGAAAATTCCCCCACCCGCTACGAACGCTCCGACTTCTGCCCCGTGCCACGCGCCGTGCCTATTCTTGAAGCGATGGTTGCCTTTGTCCTTGCCGATGCCCTGCTCGAAAAACTTGGCGGCGATTCGATGGCTGAAATCAAACCGCGCTTCGAGACTCTGCGCAAGGCAACCCTCGACGACTTGCCGATGGACAACTTCCCGCACATCTTTTGGGAATAATGCAAACGCTGATGACTGATAACGTACACCCTTTACTTCCCACAAAAGGATTTTCGATGTTGGTCGAGTTCAACCCGTTGTATGGCATTGTAGCCCTTGTCGCCGTCTCATTTTCCTGCGGCAGAAGGGCAAAAGTATCTCGTACCTGTTCTTCTTTTCATTGTTTTGGTTGTACTTGATGCAAGTCGTGAGCGTTGCCGTCTTTCCGTTCCCAATTGACATACCTTATGAAAAATTCAAGCCAAGCATAAACCTCGTCCCCTTCGATTTCGGACAATGTGACCCTCGTAGAATCGAACAATGCTTCAGGCAAATTTACGAAAACGTTCTACTCACCCTCCCCTTCGGCTTTGGAATCAACTTCATTGCCCGCATCAAGCCCAGGCATGTTTTTGTGCTGGCGGCGGGCGTCGGCGCGGTATTGGAATTCATTCAACTCGCCGTCTCGCTGATATTTCACACATCCTTCCGCGTTATAGACATCAATGACGTAATTCTCAATGCCCTTGGCGCCCTGATCGGATACGGCGTCTTTCGCATCTTTGGATGGGCATACTGGCATCTCCTCCAGCGTCTCCAACTCCAGCCCCGCCACATCTTTGCCCATATTCAAGAGGTAACCCGTCCGCAAACCTGATTACTGATCACTGATTTACTGATCACTGTTCACTGATTACTTTTCACTAATCACTCTCCACTCACCATTCACCAATACCAACAACCCCCATGCCCCACCTCTTCCTCTACGGTCCCCCTGGTACAGGCAAATCCACCATCGGCAAGTTGCTGGCGGAGAACCTGAAACTCCCCTTCATTGACCTCGACCGCGTCATCGAAACCAACGCGGGCATGTCCATTTCGCAGATTATGGAGGAACAGGGCGAATCCGCTTTTCGTGACATGGAAACATCCGTGTTAAGAAAAATCTGTTCCCCTCTCCCAAAGGGAGAGGGGATAGGGGTGAGGGGGGCAGTCATTGCCCTCGGCGGCGGCGCATTATTGCGTGAGGAAAACCGCGCCATTGCACAATCGAATGGCAGCGTGATTCTGCTCATCGCTGATTTGCAAACCCTGCTCGAAAGACTCGAACTTGATTCAGAAAAACGTCCATTGCTGGCGGGAGACCTGCGCGGGAAACTGACCTCCCTCCTCGAAGCCCGCAAAGAACATTACGCCTCCTTTCCCCTCCGCCTGCGTGTGGACGGCAAATCGGCGGAACATATTGCCCGTCAAATTCAAGTGACTGTGGGCAGGCATCACCTCTCCGCCATGGGCGAATATGACGTGCTTGTGGGACAGATTTCCAATTTGTCCATTTCTCGAAACGCCATCATCGTCACCGATGAAAACGTCGCAAAGTATCATCTCGAAAAATTTCAGGGCATCAACTCCATCGTCCTCCCTGCGGGGGAGGAGCATAAAAACCTTGCGACTGTCTCGCGCTTGTGGGACGCCTTCCTCGAAAACGGTCTCGACCGCAAAAGCACGGTCGTTGCCTTCGGCGGCGGCGTGATCAGCGACCTGACGGGCTTCGCCGCCTCCACCTACATGCGCGGCATAGACTGGATCGCCATCCCGACAACCCTGCTTGCCATGGTGGATGCCGCGCTCGGAGGCAAGACAGGTTTCGACCTGCCCCAGGGGAAGAACCTCATCGGCTCTTTCCACCCGCCGAAACTTGTCCTCGCCGACCCAAGCCTTTTACTCACCCTCAGCGACCGCGACCTGCGCTCTGGCATGGCGGAAGTGGTCAAGCATGGCGTCATCTCCGACCCCGAATTGTTCGACCTGTGTTCGCGCGGCATGGGCTGGGTGAAGGGGAACCTCGAAACCATCGTCAAACGCGCCCTGACGGTGAAAATACAAGTCATCGAGGCAGACCCCTACGAAAAAGGGTTGCGCACAACATTGAACCTGGGGCATACCGTCGGTCACGCCGTTGAGTTGGTGAGTCACTTTGAGTTAAGTCACGGCGAAGCGGTTGCCATCGGCATGGTCGCCGAAGCCCGCTATGCGGAAAAAATCGGCGTTGCCCGCCGCGGCGTGGCGGATACAATTGCAAACACGCTCTCTCATCTTGGACTGCCCACCCGCATCCCTGAGGAACTGCCGCGCGTAGAAATCCTGCGCGTCATGCGTGTGGACAAAAAGAAGAACGTCAAAGCCATCCGCTTTGCCCTGCCTGCGGAAATCGGCAGGGTGGAGTTGGTGGAGGTGACGGAGTTGGAAGAGGTGATTGATTGGTAAATGGTCATGACCATTTACCAATTACCATACATCCAGTGAGGATACAAAATGAAAATATTAATTTTGCACGGACCCAACCTCAACCTGCTCGGCGCGCGCGAGCCCGAAATCTACGGCTCGATGACGCTAGACGCCATCAATGAAAAATTGATTGCTTTGGGAAAGGAACTGGGCGCGGAAGTGACCTGTCTGCAATCGAACCACGAAGGCGCGCTGATTGACGCCCTGCACGACGCGCGCACATGGGCAGACGGCGTGGTCTTCAACCCCGGCGGCTACACCCACACTTCCGTTGCCCTGCGCGATGCGATTTCAGCGATACAAATCCCGGTGATCGAGGTGCATCTCTCGAACGTGTACGCGCGTGAGGAATTTCGGCACGTTTCAATGATTTCGGCGGTTTGCGCGGGAAAAGTTACGGGCTTTGGGTGGAGGTCGTATACGCTGGGCTTGCAGGCGTTGGCGGAAATATTGACGGGTGGATAAGGTTCGGTTTGGCGGAGGCAGGCTTCGGGGCGGTAAGAAGCGTGGAGAGACTGGCGGTAAGTTTTCCTTTTTTGGTGGCATCAAACCTGTAAATCGTCCCCCCGTTTCTCAGTTTTTTCTCATTGGAATTTAATCGCAGAGGTTCGCATTATCCTGTAAGATTGACTTTATATCCGTCCATGACAACCAGCGGAGAGAGAATTTCGAGGTTCGATCTTTTGCGGCAACGCCTGGGAAAGTGGCGCGAACGCATTCGGGAGATGTCCCCCTTCGCGTTCGGCGTTCTGGCAACCCTGCTGGCGTTGATGTTCTATCGAGTCTTGTTTCCGTCTCAGCAATTGACGGTGCGTGAAGTGAACGAGGCGGTTGCCAGCGCGATGGCGTCTGCCACGCCGCGCCCTGCAGACGCTGCGCTGGCGTATCGGATGATCCAGCCTTCGATTGTGTATATCGAGACGGGTTTTGTGGATGCGGAGGGGAACCAGAACGGCGGGGTGGGGACGGGCGTGATTATCAACGACTCCGCCGATATTGTAACCAGCCTGCATGTGGTACGGAATTCGCGGGATATTAACGTGACATTTGCCGATGGGACAAAATCAAAAGCGTTTATCCTGATGGAAACGCCCGAGATGGACGTGGCGGTGTTGCGCGCGTTCAATTCGCCTTCATTGTTCGTGCCGGCGACATTGGGAAACCCGGGTGCCCTGCAGGTGGGCGACGATGTGTTTGTGGTGGGGAATCCGTTCGGGTTGTACAGTTCGATGAGCGCAGGCGTAATCTCAGCCTTCGGGCGAACGTTCAGACCGCAAGGCACCGATGTGACCCTCGAGGGATTAATACAGTTCGATGCGGCGGCAAACCCCGGCAATTCGGGGGGACCCTTGCTGGATCGAAATGGATATGTCATCGGCATTGTCACCGGCTTGGTCAACCCGGGTGAGGGGAATTTCTTTGTGGGTATAGGTTTTGCCGTTCCGATTACCAATGTGGCGGGCGGCGGAGGCGGAACCCCACCGTATTAATGGAGCGTATCGCAAAACGTCCTGAAGGATTCCTTGTACGCGCCTGTCGAACTGCCCCCTTTTGGGATGGCGCATCACATCAGGAGATAACCCATGTTTCAAAGCAAAACTGAAAATCGAACGCCAATGGAGCAGGTGCTGTATGAGGTGAAGAAGGTCATCGTCGGGCAGGATCACATGCTCGAACGGATGATTGTTGCCCTGTTGGCACGCGGACATATTTTGGTGGAGGGCGTGCCGGGGCTGGCGAAGACGATGGCAATCAAGACGCTTGCCGAAGCCATCGGCGGCGAATTCAAACGCATCCAGTTCACGCCAGACCTTGTGCCTGCCGACCTGATCGGCACGCGCATCTACAACCAGAAGTCCGGCAAATTCGAGACCTCACTGGGACCCGTCTTCACCAACCTCCTGCTGGCAGATGAAATCAACCGCGCGCCTGCCAAGGTGCAGAGCGCGTTGCTCGAAGTCATGCAGGAGCGGCAGGTGACCATCGGGCGCGAAACGTTCAAGGTGCCGAATCCCTTCCTTGTGCTGGCGACCCAGAACCCCATCGAAACCGAGGGGACCTATGCCCTGCCCGAAGCGCAGGTGGATCGCTTCATGCTCAAAGTGTTGATCGGTTACCCCTCGCCCACCGAGGAGTTCGTCATCGTCGAGCGCATGACCAGCGCCTTGCAGACCGTTCAAAAAATTCTGAGCGTCGAGCAGCTGCTCAAATTGCAAAAGGAGGCTGACAAGGTCTATGTGGACCCGGCGCTCATGGAATACGCCGTTCGCATGGTGACCGCCACCCGTAATCCGAAGGAGGTCGGTTTGCCGGAACTGGAACGTTACATCCAGTTTGGCGCCAGCCCGCGCGCTTCGATCAACCTGATTTTGACCGGGCGCGCCCTCGCCTTTGTACGCGGACGCAACTACGTCCTGCCGCAGGATGTGCTCGACATGGCGCTCGATGTGATGCGCCACCGCCTCGTCCTGACGTACGAAGCCCTCTCCGACAACGCGCCTTCCGACGACATCCTCCGCCGCATTCTGGACCGCATTCCCATCCCTGTGGTGCCTTTGCATGAACACGCCGACCTCCGCGCAAACGCCTGAAAAGATTCTGCTGCGCCTCGACTGGCACGTCATTCGCCGGCTGGACGGTCTGTTGCAAGGTGACTATCGTTCCCTGTTCTACGGTTTCGGTGTGGACTTTGCCGATCTGCGCGAATATCAGCCCGAGGACGACATCCGCTACATTGATTGGAATGTCACGGCGCGCATGAACACGCCGTATGTGCGTCAGTATCTCGAAGACCGCGAGATCACGGCGTGGTTCCTGCTGGATATGAGTCCCTCGGTGGATTTTGGCGCCGTGGGAACCCCGTTCGAGAAGCGGGCGATGCTCGTGGATTTTGTGTCTGTGCTGGCGCGCCTGATGACGCGCCACGGGAACCGCGTCGGGGCGATGATGTTCGGGAGCCGGATTCAGCACACCGTCCCGGCAAGAGGCGGGAAAGTGCAGGTGCTGCGTCTGATCAACGATATGCTCAAACAGCCGCGTCTGGGTCGCGTCCCGCGTACCGATCTCACGCCGTTCTTCGAGGGCGCCCTGCATGCGATCAAACGCCGTTCGCTGGTCTTTGTGATCTCGGATTTCATAAGCGAGCCGGGCTGGGAACGTCCGCTCAATCTGCTGGGACGCAGGCATGAGGTGGTGGCGATCCGCCTGACCGATCCGCGCGAGGCGGAACTGCCCGATGTGGGCATGGTGATGATGGAAGACGCCGAGACGGGCGAGCAGTTGTTCGTGGATACCCACGATGCAAAGTTCCGCCGGCGTTTTTTCGAAGCCGTGCAAAAACGCAAAGAGGACCTGACGCAGGCGTTCATACGCGCCGGTGTAGATATGATGTCCCTCTCGACGGACGACGACCTGATCCGCGCGATCCTGCGTTTTGCAAAGCGCCGCCAGCGCAGGAAGGTCTAACCCATGTCGTTCCTCTGGCCCGTGCTGCTTGGGTTGTTGGCGCTGCTGCCGTTGCTGGGGCTGGTCTATGTGTTCATGCAAAGAAAGCGGCGGAGTGCGGCGGCAAGCGCCTCCGGTTTGGGGCTGGCGCGGACCTCGAAGGCAACGGATCCGCGCCGCCCGATCCCTGCCCTGATCTTTTTTCTGGGGTTGGCGGTCTTGTTTTTTTCGCTGGCGCGTCCGCAGGCGACGGTCGTCCTGCCGAAGTACGACGGGACGCTGATCCTGGTCTTCGACGTTTCCGGCAGTATGGCGGCGGAGGATATCGAGCCGAATCGCATGGAGGCGGCAAAGAAGATCGCCTCCGAGTTTGTGCGTGATCAACCGGCGGAGGTACGCGTGGGCGTGGTCGCCTTTAGCGATGGCGGGCTGACCGTACAGGCGCCGGGCGTCAACCGCGAGAATACCTTGACGACCATCGAACGGCTCGTGCCGCGCCGGAGCACGTCGCTGGGCAACGGCGTGCTGGTGGCGTTGAATACCATCGCCGTGGACGCGGGCGACCCGCCGATTGTGGACACCACCAACCTGTCCACGGCAGACGATTCGCCGACCGTCCCTCAGGGATGGTATCCTTCGGCGGTGATCGTCCTCTTCAGCGATGGAGAAAGCAACACGCCGCCCGATCCGCTTGTCGTCACCGATCTGGCGGCGGATCTCGGTGTGCGTATTTACACCATCGGAGTCGGCAGTACGCAAGGCGTTACGATTCAGGTCGAAGGGATGACCGTCCATACCGCGCTGAACGAACCGCTGTTGGCGGAGATCGCCCGCGTCACCGGCGGGCGATACTACTTTGCCGGGGATCAAACCGTATTACGAACAATCTACAACGATCTTGAACCGACCCTGTCCATTCGAGCCGAAGCGCTGGAAATCACCTCGCTGCTGGCGGGTCTTGCCATGCTGATTTTCCTGATCGGAGGGGCGTTGTCCATGTTCTGGTTTGGACGTGTGATATGAGCGGCAGGTTTTACGGGACACGAATCACGCGGGCAATGCGGCAAACACCGTTGGCTTCGCGCGTTTCAGGTTCGAAGCGCAAGGAGGAAGAATGAGTTTCCTCTGGCCGTCGTTATTGATTTTGGGGTTGATCGTTCCGGTTGTCGTTGTCCTGTACGTCCTTCTTCTGCGGCGGCGCGGACGATGCGCGGTGCGCTATTCGAGCCTGTCGCTGATCCGCGAAGCCGCCGCGCATCAGACGTGGTGGCGGCGTCATCTTCCCTTCGCGCTCTTCCTGCTTGCGCTCGCCTCCCTGGTGCTGGCTCTGGCGCGTCCGGTGGCGACGGTCGTGATCCCTTCCAATAAAGCCACGATCATCCTGGCGATTGACGTTTCCCGCAGTATGTGCGCCACCGACATTCCCCCCAATCGTCTCGAAGCCGCCAAGGACGCCGCGCAAGCCTTCGTCCAGAACGACAAATCCGGCAGGCAGATCGGCATCGTGGCGTTTGCCGGATTTGCCGAGCTCATCCAGCCGCCCACTACCGACAGGCACTTGCTTCATGACAGCATCGAAAACCTGATCACCGCGCGCAGAACCGCCATTGGAAGCGCCATTCTGCGCGCCATTGACGCCATTGCGGAGGTGGACTACCGCGTCCTGCCGAGCGAAAACGCATCATCGGGGACTGTGGAGCCGCCTCCGGCTGAGACGCCTTTCTCTCCCCATATCATTGTCCTGCTGACCGACGGCGCCAGCAACGCCGGCCCCTACCCGCTGACCGCCGCCGCCCAAGCCGCGGCGCGCGGAATCCGCGTGTATACCATTGGATATGGAACGATCAATAACACTTCGCGCATGAACTGCGGCGGCGATTTCGATCAGGATCAGTTCTTTTTCGGCGGCGGCGGTTTCCAATTCGAGCCGCAGACCGGTTCGCGCGATTTCCGTCTGCAGTTGGACGAGACCACCCTGAAGCAGATTGCCGAAATGACAGGGGGCGAATACTACTTTGCCTCCAGCGCCGGCGAACTGGAGAATGCCTTTCGAAACCTGCCCTCCTTCATCGTCGCCACGCGCGAGACGATCGAGGTCGGCGTGTTTTTCACTGCCTTCGCGGCGGTGGTGATCCTGCTTGCCATGTTCCTGTCCCTTCGCTGGCATCCGCTGGGCTAGCCTGTCCCAAAACGCCGTACGGATATCGCCTGACCGGCATCCGCTTCACTCGCAGGGCGCGGACTGCCTCTCCACCGGCAAGCCAAAGGCTTCGTAGATGGGTACTCCATCCCATTCGGGCGGGATGGACAACCCGAGGGCAAACGCGGCGGTGGCGGCAGTGTCCATTGTGTTGACCTGGGTGGTCAACACCTTCGGCTGAATCCCCGGACCGGAGGCAATCCACGGGATGGTCATGTCTTCGCGCAGGCGCGAGCCGTGAAGGGTATCGTGCCCGCCGTGATCGGCTGTGACCATGATGAGCGTTTCGTCGCGTATGCCCCTTGCATCGAGTTCGGCAAGGATCATGCCCAGCGCCTCGTCGGCTCGGTACGCCACGTTGAGTTGCTGCGGCGACATCCAGCCGTAGCGATGTCCCATGCCGTCCACCAGGGGAAAGTGAACGAAGAGCAGGTTGAAATCCTGCGGAAAGTCCGCAATCAGCCGGTCGGCAATGACCAGATCGCGGTCGTTGATGAACCGGTAAATATCCACGCTGGAGGGTTCGGTGAGTTGGATCAGTTTTTCCTTGCCCACATACATCACGGTCTGCAAGCCTGCCGCATGGGCGAGGTCGAACAGGTCGGTGCCGAGGGCGTATCCCTTTTCGGGAAGATAGTCGTTCCAATCCACGCCGTGTTTGGAAGGGCACACCCCGCCGAGCATGGATGCGTGGGCGATGAGGGTGACGCTGGGATAAACGGTCTTTGCGTTCAGGGTGCGCGCCGAGGTTTGCATGAGACCGAGCAGGTTCGGCATGGGCGCGGCGAGAATGGCGTCGGGGCGGAGTCCGTCAATGGAGAGGATCAGGACGCGGGAGGCGTGATGCGCAGGCGTCGGCGTAAGAGTAGGCGTCGGGGTGGAAGTCGCTGTCCCGGTTGGTACGGCTGTTTGGGTGGGAGTTTCCGTAAAAAAAGTGGAAGAAGATGGCGTCGCTGTGGCGGCTGGAGATATTGGAAGTGCTGGAAGTTGACAGGCAACGACAGTGATCGCAACGATTAGCGGGAGGAGTTTTGATCTCATGATATTCATCTTATCTAAACATCATGGCAGTGGCAAGATGAAAAGCACTTCTCTCCGGGGTATCTTCGTGCTATGGTTATGGAAACATTCGCGGAGGGAACATGGAACTGTTTGAAGTATTTGCGGCGCGGCATTCGATCCGTGCGTTCACAGATCAGCCGGTCACAGGGGAGATTTTGGGGAAGATCCTTGAAGCCGTCAACCGCGCTCCATCGGCGGGAAATTTGCAGGCATTCGATATTTATCGTGTGACCAAAGTCGAACACAAGGAGGCATTGATGAGCGCCTCCCACGACCAGGAATTCCTCGTCCAGGCGCCGGTGGTGCTGGTGTTTTGCGCCGCGCCGGCGCGATCTGCCGTGCGCTATAACGAACGCGGCGTGACGCTCTACTGCATTCAGGATGCCACCATCGCCTGCACCTATGTCATGCTGGCGGCGACCGCGCTCGGGCTGGGCAGTGTGTGGGTGGGCGCGTTCGATGAAGAGGCGGTTTGGAAGGTCATCGGCGCGGAACCGGGACAAAGACCGGTTGCCATGCTGCCCATCGGTTACCCGAACGAGACCCCGCGCATCCGTCCACGCAGGAAGTTGGACAATATCGTCCATTCTGTCTGATAAAAACTCCCCAGTGATGAGTTGTCACCGGGGAGTTTCGATATTGCCGGAGCGCCTATTTTGTTTCATACCTTATATTGAACAATCTATACACCATCTGTGCCACTTCGACGCCTGAAACGATGAGAACGATCGCCAATACCAATCCGGGCACAAAGCCCATCACCTTCGTCAACACATCTGACACATCAGCCAGCGGTGTTCCGGCAAGTTTGCCCGCGCCCAGGTCGATCAATGACGGACCCTTCAGCATGATGATCACCAGGGCAATCGAACTTACTTCAAGGACGATATTGCACAGGCGGGTGAATGTCGTCCAGACTCTCTCACGCAGTTGGTACAGGTTGAAAGCGATCTGCAGCACACCCAGCAGGTTGATCCACGGCAGGTAGGTGAAGAAGGCATCCGAGAGGATCGGGATGAACGTCCATTCGCCATCAGCGCCGAAGAAAAGGCCAATCACATTCGGGTACAGGTTGAAGATGACCAGTCCGATCACGGTGAAGAGGATTGTGGCAATCGCGTCCGATATCTTCACTTCGTCGGGATCGGGTTCCTTCGCCAGGTCGGCGGGATCCCATTTTTCCTCCTCCTTCTCGAACTCACTTGCAGGTAACACCCGCTCGAGAATGGCGAAGACAATCACGATCGTCCCGAAGGCGCTGAACATGCCGCCAAGCAGACCCGTCCAGAACTCGGTGAGGAACGAGAGAAAATCCGGACCGGCAAAAGAACCGGTGATCGAAGCGCTGACTCCGTACCCGAGCAGACCCGCTCCCAACAAAGCCGCCATCACAATTTTGACGATCAACTCAAAGGTCGGGAAGATGCGGGGACCGATCAGGTAGCGCGGTCCGATATAGGATTCGGCGACCCTGCGCGGCTCCCCATATTCCTTCAACAAAGCGACCACAGCCGCTTCATCCTTAAGGGACGCCTGATTCCGTTCCTCGAGCATATCCTCCAGCGTCGAACGGATCTCCTTCTCGATGTCCGCACGTTGCTTGCGTGGTAAGTGCTTGCCGACTTCGGCAACATATTTATCAATGAGATTCATTTTTTACTCCTTCCGGCGTTGGAGAACGCCGATTATGCGATGTTTATGACAACATCTTGTTTATGGTCTCCGTCATGGCAGACCATTCCATTTTGAGTTTTGCCAGCACCGCCTTGCCCTGCGTGCTGATCACGTAATACCGGCGCGGACGGGCTTCATCCACAATGCGCCAATCGGACTGTAACAGTCCCTGCGACTCGAGCCTGCGGAGCAGGGGGTAGAGCGTGCTTTGGTCAATCTCCATGCCCTGATCGGAGAGAGCCTTGAGGAGGGAGTAACCATACTCCTCCCTGCTCAACTGACTCAGCACCGCAAGAGACAGGATGCCGCGCCGCAGTTCCAATAGCATGTTTTGTACGAGTTCTTCGTTTTCCATAGGTTACCTTGTTGCTTATATAATACTGTATTTCATACAGTATGTCAATAGAAAAAGTATAATTGATGTAAGCAAAAAGACGAACTTTCGTCCGTCTTTTATAGTCCAATGGTATTGCCAATGTTTTGCAGGTCACACATGTATTACTTGCGATTTTTCCCGCGTGCTTTTTCCAATCTGCGGAAGAATCTATATACAGGTGGTCCAATAAGGAGCGCCGCAAGGATGGTAATAAACAGGATTTCCCTCCACCCTATCGCGATGACTGGCTGACATGCAAGGATAACGAGCAGGGAACTGACGGGGACAATCAATTTGCAGGATTGGGTTGTTTTCATGGTTTGACAGTGAGTATATCGTGATATTTGCAATGGTCTTGCTTGTCTGAAGGAAAAGGCAACCTGAAACAGAATCAGGTCTCCGGGAGGTGGGAGGCGTAATATCCACGTGTTAGAATGCCCATATGTTGAGTTACATCCTGCGGCGGACATTTTTCATGGTCGTACTGCTGGCCGGTGTGAATTTTTTCTCTTTCGCCTACGCACATTATGGTCGTTTTGCGCAACTGGCATCCAACCCGTTTTTCACCCAGACCGCGGAAGCCGAACCGGTATTGCCGTTGTACCGGGAATATGTCGAGGGCTTTCTCAGCGGCACGCCCGCGCAGATGCCCGCCATGCTCGGCGTGGATATTCTAAAGGCGGTGGGCATTGCGGCAAAAGCGAGTCTGGGTTTGCTGGGGATCGCATTTTTGTCGAGCCTGTTGATCGGCTTTTGGGTTGGCATCAACGCCGCCAGGACGAACCCGCCGCGCGTGGCGGGCTGGTTGATCCCCGTCACGACGATGAGCCTGGCGATGCCGGGGTTTTACGTCGGCGCGGTATTGATCACAGCCTCTGTCTTTTATCTGCTGTACACCCCGGGTATAAGGAACAGCCTGCCTTTTCCCCTCGGCGGGTTCGGATGGGATGAACATCTCGTTTTTCCGGCCGTTGCGTTGACATTCCGCCCCGCGGTGCAGGTCGCGCAGACCACCGCCGTACTTCTCGCCGAGGAATTCAAGAAGCAGTATGTATCGGCGGCGCTCAGCCTGGGACATTCGTGGAGACTCATACGCCGGAAGACCGCCTTGCAGAACATCCTTGCCCCGCTTGCACAAATGGCGGCTTCCTCCCTGAGGTTGATGGTTGGCGAATTGATTCTCGTGGAATGGCTGTTCGGGTGGCCCGGTCTTGGGAGGATGCTGGCGACCTCTTTACAACCTCCGAGTGTGGCAACCGTCTTCAGGGCGGCGCTGCCGGTCACGTACCTTCACGCGCCGACGGTCGCCACGGTGGTGACGGCATTGGGCGCGGTCCTCGTTGTTACCGACCTGGTGTTTTCCACTTTTGCGCATGGTGCCGACCCACGCCTGCGTATGCAGGGCAGGGGAGCCGAAAATGGGTAGGGCGTTTCACAATATCAACTTTCCGCTGATTTCCGGGCTGGTCCTTGTATTGTTTATTTTATTGATTGCCTTTCTAGGACCGCAATTCGCGCCGCGCAACCCGTTGGAACAAATGCACGTGGTGCAAATTGACGGGAAATGGCTGAACGCGCCGTTCCCGCCTTTTACCGTTCCGGGTTTCCCGCTCGGTTCGGATATTTGGGGACGCGATGTGCTCAGCCAGATGCTTTGGGCGCTGCGCCCCACGTTGCTGTTAGTGGGCTATGTCGCGTTGTTACGGCTTTTGCTTGGGACCATGATCGGTTTGATCGCAGGTTGGGATGGGAGGTTGCCTGGCTCTGTGCTGAATTTTTTGATTGGCGCGTCGCTTGCAATTCCCACCCTCGTTGTCGCGCTGGCGGTCGTTTCCGTGGCAGGCACAACCTGGGGACCGTGGGGATTCGTGTTGGGTCTCTCGCTCACCGGCTGGGCAGACTCCGCCCGCATCGTCCGCGACCAGGCGCGCATCGCGCGCAGTCAGGTGTTCGTCGAGGCGGGGCAGGCGCTGGGACAGACCGGCTTCCAGACCGTCACCACTCATATCCTAAGACAGGTGCTCCCCTATGTCTGGATGTTGTTGACCTACGAGATCAGTTCCACATTGCTCGTGCTTGCGGGCCTGGGCTTTCTGGGGTATTACGTGGGCGGCGAGGTATGGATCTGGATCAGCGATACAGCAGCGACCCGTTTGAGCGGCATGCCCGAACTCGGTCAAATGCTTTCGAGCGTCAGCGAAGACATTTACACAGGTCCGTGGAAGATGTTCGCCACAGGCACGCTGGTGTTCATAACGGTGCTGGGTTTTAATTTGCTGGGTGAAGGGTTGCGGCGTGTTGCCAGTACGGGCGCGCAGCCATCCCGTCTCCGCGACGCGGTTACGCGCTGGCGTTGGCGACTCGAAGATGAAGCGCTCCCGCGCCTCAAGCGCGAATTCTCCGAACGACCTGTGATTTCATCGCTGATTACCGGCATTGTTATCATCGGCTTGTTTTTTTTTGTCCTACAGATCTCGTCCGCCTTGAAACCGAAGCCGCTGGTATTTCCCGTTCCCGGCGACCACCTGTGGGGCAGTCAATGGCACGATCCGTACGCGACGATGTACCTGAACGTGAGCACGCTTGAGTCACCCATGGTCCTCTGGGAGTTCAGCGATGGAGATGGCTTTTCGGGCGGTCCTGTTGTCTCCAGAGACGGAACATTGCATCTCGCTTCAAGGGGCGGGAAGTTATATTCGTTGACCGCGGAGGGCGCCGTCCATTGGACTGCGGCTTTGCCCGCTGCCGGTGTGGGATCGCCCGCGTTGGATGCCGACGGGAATATCTACGTCGCCGACGCGTTGGGCGGACTGACATCCTTCACGCCCGATGGGAAACTACGCTGGAACCTTCAACCCGTGGATGGTTTCGAAGCCACCTCAGGACCCGTAGTCAGCGCGGATGGAGCGGCATATTACGTGGTGATCGGGGATGTGCGCGCGGTCTCACCCTCCGGCGAATTGCTGTGGCAGACCAACGCCTTCGGACGGCGCGTGACATTCACGCCCATCCTCAGCCCGGATGGGGATTTCATCTTCCTCCGCAACACCATCGTGGACGCGCGCAACGGGGATGTCGTCAGGTTCGAGAATCTCCCGACGGCGGAGCAATACATCGTCGGGCAGAACGGTCTGCTATATTCCCGCTTCGAGAGCAGAATGACCGTGTGGGAATATGTTGAAGGAGATGCTTTTGTGCTTCATCAAATGAGCTGGTCGCGCACGGGCTTTTTTGGCATCCCGGGACTGATTGGCGTTCTGGCAGATGGTTCCCTGTGGCTCCACTACAATTCGGAATTCGAAGATTCATCCATCGTCTGGCTGGACAAGAACGGCGAATTGATCAACCGCGCCCGTTTTCAATACCGTCCCAGCCTGTTTTTGGGGATGGATGAAGATTCCGTCTTTTATATTTGCGGTTCGACCCGCCGGAATGTGGAATGCGCGGCGGTCCGCAGGGGTGAATCAGAACCGATCTGGACCCTTCCATTAGAAAGTGGGGATATCGTCTCCGGCGGGGCGCGCGTGCCGGGCAGGCTCTACGTGGCAACCGAAGATGGATATTTCTACGCGCTGGCTGACCAATAATAAGGGGAATGTCACTTCAACATTGGCATCTTGATCCCGTGACGTTTCGCCGCTTCCACCGCAATCTCATACCCCGCGTCGGCGTGTCGGACCACACCCATGCCTGGGTCCGTCGTCAGGACGCGTTCCAACCTCCGAGCCGCCTCGGGAGTCCCATCTGCCACGATGACCTGCCCCGCGTGCTGCGAGTAACCCATCCCCACCCCGCCGCCGTGATGGAACGAAACCCACGTCGCGCCGCCGACCGCGTTGATGAGGGCGTTGAGGATTGCCCAGTCGGAGATGGCGTCCGAGCCGTCCTTCATAGATTCGGTCTCGCGGTTGGGCGAAGCAACCGAGCCTGAGTCCAGGTGGTCGCGCCCGATCACGATAGGGGCTTTGACCTTGCCGCTGGCAACCAACTCGTTGAATTTGAGTCCCGCTTTGACGCGTTCGCCGTACCCCAGCCAGCAGATGCGCGCCGGCAATCCCTGAAACGGGACCTTCTCGCGCGCCATCATCAGCCAGCGTTTGAGGTGCTCGTCTTCGGGGAATAATTCCATGATGGCGCGGTCGGTGGTGTAAATGTCTTCTTCATCGCCCGAAAGCGCCACCCAACGGAACGGTCCCTTGCCTTCGCAGAACAACGGACGGATATAGGCTGGCACAAAGCCGGGAAACTCGAAGGCGTCGGTCACGCCGTTGTTGTATGCCTGCTGGCGGATGTTGTTGCCGTAATCGAACACTTCTGCGCCTGCCCGCTGAAATGCCAGCATGGCGCGCACGTGCTGCGACATCGAATCCATTGCCATCTTTTTGTATTTCTCAGGATCGGACTTCCGCAATTCGTTCGCCGCCGTTACGCTTAATCCAGACGGCACGTAAAACAATGCCTCATGCGCGGACGTCTGGTCTGTCACCACATCGGGAACGACTCCACGCTTCGCGAGTTCATCGTACACATCCGCGGCGTTGCCGATCAGCCCAATGGATTTTGGAATTTGCTTGTCTTTGAACTCTTCAACAAGCGTCATCGCCTCTTCGAGATTATCCACCACCATGTCCACGTAGCCGATGGCGCGGCGGCGTTCGGCGCGTTCGGGGTCCACTTCCACGATGAGCCCCACGCCCTCATTCATGGTGATGGCAAGCGGCTGCGCGCCGCCCATCCCGCCCAGCCCCGCTGTGAGTACGAATTTTCCTTTCAGCGAACCCCAGCCTTTGAGTTTGGCAAGCGCGCCGAAGGTCTCGTAGGTGCCTTGCAGGATTCCCTGCGTGCCGATGTAAATCCATGAGCCGGCGGTCATCTGCCCGTACATGATGAGTCCTTTTTTGGCGAGTTCGTCGAAGTGCTCCCAGGTTGCCCAGTGCGGCACAAGGTTGGAATTGGCAATCAACACGCGGGGCGCGTCTTTGTGCGTTTTGAAGATCACCACCGGCTTGCCCGATTGCACGAGCAGGGTTTCATCCTCTTCCAGGTTCTTGAGCGATTCGAGGATGGCGTCAAACGATTCCCAATCGCGGGCGGCTTTGCCCCTTCCGCCATAGACGACGAGTTCTTCGGGTTTCTCCGCCACTTCGGGGTCGAGGTTGTTTTGGATCATGCGATAGGCGGCTTCGCTGAGCCAGTTTTTGCAGGTGAGTGTAGAGCCCCTTGGGGCGCGCACAGTTCGAGGTCCAGGCATGATGCGTCTCCTTGTCGAATGAAAAATCCCTCCCGGTAATTATACGCCGGGAGGGATGTCGTTGGATGGTTGCTACGGTTATATGAGTTTGATCGACGCGATAATCGCTCTTACGTCCGCTGCGATCTGCGCCTCGTAGTCCTGGAGGTAGGTGAAGGTCAAGCGCACCAGCGAGTCGGAGGCGGGCTTGAAGAATATGATCGTTGTATAGAACGGGATCGTGCCGCCCTGACCGTCGCTCATGGACCAGCGCCCGCCGATCTCGATCATTCTGACCGCAGTGTCCTCGCGCAATTGGACGACATTGGCGCGGAATCCCGGAATGCCGCCCGAGCCTTCCAATTCTTTCACCAGCTCCCCCATGGTGAAGTTGTCTATGAACATCGTGTCTTCCGGATCCAATGCCAGTTTCGAGAATCCAAACAGGGCATCCTTCTGAATGTCGGGTCGCAGAACATAGGAAAAAAGCCTGTCGAACCCGGCTTCATAGCCGGCTTGATCGGCTGTCATCTGTTCATACAGCATCGAGTTGACCGCGCCTTCGTTTGCCAGCGCGGCAGTGAATTCATCCGAATTCGGGCGGAGCGCCAGCCACCCGGCGGGGAAAACGATCTCGAACCCGCCATTGAAATCGGTATATTGGGTGGTCCCATCCGCCGCCTGTTCGATGAGCGTGCCTGTCGTACCTGCCGAAGGAGTGACCGCCACGATGGGTACTATGGCGGTCTGTGTTTGGGCAGCTTGCGCCGTCCCGGCAATGGAGGTTTGCACTGCCCCCGGGTCAATGGCCGGTACGGCGGGCAGGGTTTGACCGGGGATGGCACATGCCGCGATCAGGAGAAACAACACTGCCGCGACCAATGAAAAGTGTAAATTTCTGTTCTTCATACTGTGTTCCTTCGCTGGATATGGGTGGTGTAAAACTGCCTCGTAGGACCGAAGCATCTGTTTTGCATTGTATTCTCTTTACTTTGTACGAATCATTCCTCCCGGCAGCGATTCGTCGGGAGGCGTTGCCCATGCCTGACATTATCTTATGTTGACTTTGATGGTATCGATGATTTCATCAAAAGGAGCCAGGATCTGCTCTGCATATGCGATTGGGACAGCGATTTCGATCACGATCAGTTTTTTATTCGCCTGAAATGCAATGACCATTTCCCGAACGCGGATGTTTGCGCCGGGAAAAGCAAACGTTCTTGCCCCCTCGACGATCCCCACCTCAACGCCATTTTTGTTTTCGATCACATCCCATGTGGTGGACGTGGCATCCTGCAGGATCGTATTCTCTATCATGGAGGTCACGAATGCCATGGGCATTGCACTGGCAATGGAATCCTTATAGGCGTTGATCATCAATAATGTTGGAGCGCCAGCCCGGACGTAAGCCCGGTCGACGTTCATTGCCGCCAGACGAAAAACATCCGGGTCCACGTCATTAAACCTCTCCGACATGTTCGTTACTTCCGGATCACCCTGTATGGCTTCCTGCAGGTCCTTCTGTGACGCGAAAATAACCACCCAGTTGGGCGGAAGCAGTATCTGATACCTGTTATCATAATCAATAAACAGAAGCGCGCCGTTCGACTGCTCCTCCGTTGTTACCCCGGTTGGAAGAGGTGTGGCAGTTGGCGTCCTTGTTGGCGTGGATGTGGATGTAGGACTTGGGGTGAATGTGGAGGTTGGAGTAAATGTAAGGGTTGGGGTGTATGTGAAGGTGGGCGTGGGTGTTGCAGTGGCAAACAGGTTCCCAAGATTTGATACACCGCACGAGAGAGAGGCTGGCGAGGGCGATCAAACTGATCAAGGTTATTGATTTGAATAAGTTTTTTTCCTCCTTTTGATAACTCATCTTGCGCAAAACGTCCCGAAGGCTCCCGCATATCAGGCCTGGTTATCTGCCCAAACTTTCGGAGCGGCGCGTAACATCAGTGATTAAAAAATTCCTCCTGAAGATCGCTCAGGGAGGAATCGTATTGACGAGTTTCTTTTTCTAGGCGGACTGCCTGAGCATGTCCGCGAAATTGGTGCCTTTGAGCCGTCGCACTAATTCTTCCTGTGCGTCGCACCAGACCGGCTTGATCGGGCAGTCTTTGTCGAACGCGCAGGCTCCATTGTCTCCCACGCATTCGTTCAGCTGGATGGGACCGTCAATCGCTTCGACCACTTCCAGCAGGGTGATGTCCTTGGGGTCGCGGGCAAGGGTTACGCCGCCGCGCGCGCCGCGCGAGGTGTGCAGCAGTCCCGCAATCGAGAGTTGTGAAATGATCTTTGCCAGAAACGAGGGCGGTATGTTCTGTTCCCGGGCAATCGCGCTGGTGGCAGAACGTTCCGCACTCCCCGAGCGCGCCAAATGCAAGACCGCACGCACTGCATAGTCAGCCTGACGAGTGATTTGCATGGTTGCCTTCCTTCCATTTCCTATCGTACCCAGTCATTCACGAAACTCCCGTGTAGATTTCGCTCTTTGCGCAGCACGCAATTTCGGCGCGAAAGAACGCCTGTTATGCGCTTTCGTGAAGAACCGAATCTAAAAACCAGATAATCCCTCTCTCATAACACGATTTTAGTAACTGCCTTCTCGATATACAAGTGATAGAGGTCACAGACGAATTATGACCTTTTACTCCAAATTAGAATAACATAAAAACGCAGGTTTGGGATAAGCAAAACCAGCGTCCCGAAGGCTCGAGTAGAACACCTGCCTGTTTTTTTTGAGAGCCTTCGGGACGTTCCCGCGTCAATCGGTGATTGCCAGGTTGCCCGCCGCCATTTTGACGATGATGATCAGCGTAGGACCATTCCCCTGCTGGGTGTAAACGTTGCCGTTCTGCGACCAGCTGGAACTCAGGCTGACGCTCGCCAGGGCGCTGTCCACCGTCACTTTGGCATTCACGCCTTTGGGGATGATCAACTGCACACTGCCCGCTCCCGCGGAGATGTTGACCGTGCCGTCTCTTTTCAATTCGCCGTTGAAATCGAGTTTGTAGTTGCCGGCGCCGCCGGAAAAGATCAGCGTGGAAAAGTTTGCGTTGGCGAGTCCGCTCAAGGTCACGTTCGAGGCGCCGGTCTCGTAGCGCAGCACCGACATGTCGGTGAGGTTCGACTTCGAGAATGAGAGTTGCACCTGTGCCGCGCCGTCTTTGACCGTGAGACTGGTGAGCACCAAACCACCCAGTTCGTAGTTGCCGCTGTAGGCGCCGGCGTTGATGGTCAGGTCGAGCGGCGCAGCGCCGAGTTTCAAATCCCATTGATTTTTGATGTCATTGAAATTGGCGATGTTCTTCAGGCTGCCTTGTTTGATCTCGACGCTCCCCTCGCTTTGGATGACTTCCGGCTTGAGGCTTGCGACGTTATAGACCGCCGTTCCCTCGACTAGATTCTTCGCACCCGGTGAGAGATTCAACGTCCCGGCGCCGAATGAGAGCGTCAAACGCATCTCATCGGATCCCGAGCCTGTCACCGTTATGGATTCTTCTACTTCGGCTCCGGGCGTTACGCTTTTGGGCAGGTTCACATCGAAACCACATGCCAGACTTGCAAGCGCAAGCACAAGAATGGCTGAAATAATCTTGTTCATACTCAATCTCCTTCTGTGTTACTTACGGGCAGGAAGGAGATTGGTTGCACGCCGCGAGGATTTCAGGCAATTGGCCGGCCGCGGGGGAGATCGGGCGTTTGCAGGGCAGCGTTCAACGCCTCATGCACGGAGCGTACTTCGATGATCTCGATTCCCTTTGGGTAACCTTCGGCTTTTCGGAGCGCCTTCGGCACGATGGCGGTCTTGAACCCCAGTTTGGCGGCTTCTTTCAGCCGCGCCGGCATTTGACCGGGCATGCGCAACTCGCCCGCCAGACCAATCTCGCCGATGAGAACCGCATCTGCGCGGACGGGAACGTCCTTCCAGGAGGAGGCGATGGCAGCCGCAATGGCAAGGTCGGCGGCGGGTTCGTCAATTTGCAAGCCGCCCACCACGTTGACGAAAATATCCTGTTCGCCAAGTTTGAACCCTGCGCGGCGCATCAACACGGCGGCAATGAGCAGCAGGCGGTTGAAGTCCACGCCGTTGGCGGTGCGGCGCGCGTTGCCGAATTGGGTCGGGGAAGTAAGACCTTGAATTTCCACAAGGATGGGACGTGTGCCTTCCATCGTCACCGCAATGGACGAGCCTGCCGCGTTGACCATCCGTTCCGCAAGGAAGGCTTCGGAGGGGTTGGTCACTTCCACAAGCCCGCTCTCGTGCATTTCAAAAACGCCCACCTCCGAGGTGGCGCCGAAGCGGTTCTTGACCGAGCGCAGCAACCGATATGCCTGGAAGCGGTCTCCTTCGAGATACAAGACCGTGTCCACGATGTGTTCCAGCACGCGCGGACCGGCAATGGCGCCCTCCTTGGTCACATGCCCGATGACGAAGACCGAAATGCCGCTGGTTTTTGCCAGTTCACGCAACTGCGAGGAACACTCGCGCACCTGCGAAACGGAACCCGCGGAAGAGTCGAGATCGGAGAGATAAACCGTCTGAATCGAATCCACAATCAGCAGTTCGGGTTTGGTTTCGTTGATGTGGTTGAGGATGACTTCGAGATTGGTCTCAGTGACAAGCAGGAGGTTCTTCGGCGGGTCTTTTTGACCGCTCAGGCGCACCGCCCGCATTTTGATTTGCCGCTCCGATTCTTCGCCCGAAACATACAAGACGCGCTTGTGACCCGCCATCTCCATCGCCATTTGGAGCATGAGCGTGGATTTCCCGATGCCGGGGTCGCCGCCAACAAGCACAATGGAGCCGGGTACGATGCCGCCGCCCAGCACGCGCGCAAATTCACCGATGGGCAGGTGGATGCGGTCCTCGGCGTCAGCGGAGACATCGCCGATGGGACGGGGAACAGACCTGCCCGTCAGCCCGCGAACCGCTTTCGTCTTCTGGGAAGACTCATCGTGGACGACCTCCTCCACCAGGCTGTTGAACGATCCGCATTGGGGGCATTTTCCCATGTACGAGGCGGCAACCCGCCCGCATTGCTGACAAACGTAACGTGTTTGTGTCTTTGGCATGTCAATTCCATCCCCCTCTCCCATAAGGAGAGGGCTGGGGTGAAGGTCGGTGAAGTGAGTATAACCGAGTTGTCACACTCACGTCATCACCGCATAGACCTGGTTCAACAACTCCAAAAACTCCCCTGAGGGACGCTCCTTCAAAATCTCTTTGCGTGCGTCACGGTCGAGCGTGCGCAGCAGAAGATACTGCACCGCATACTTGCGGAACAACCGCTGACCGTCCTCCTCGCCGTAGAACTGCACGCTTTTTTGCAAATGCTCACGGATGGTCTCGTGCACCATTTGCTGCGGCACCTGTTCACGGTCATAGCCGGCAAAAATCCAGGGATTGGCAATCGCGCCGCGCCCGATCATGACTGCGTCGCAGCGGGTGTGCTGCTTCATGCGCTGGATGTCGGCAAGAGTGCGCACGTCACCCGAACCGATAACGGGAATGCCCACCAGCGACTTGACCTCGGCGATCGCATCCCAATCGGCATGCCCGCTGTAGCGTTGTTCTTTCGTCCGCCCGTGAATGGCAATCAACGAACCGCCCTCCTCCTCCACGATACGCGCAATCAACTTGTAGTTTTTACACCTTTCCCACCCCAGGCGAATTTTCCCCGTCACCGGCACCCGAAGCGCACGCACCAGTTTACGGAACGTACGCGCCACTTTGAGCGGCGTCAACATCATGCCCACCCCTGCGCCGCGATCTGCGATAGTCTTGGCGGGGCAGCCCATGTTGATATCAATGATATCCGGGTTCAACTCCTGCACCTTGAGCGCCGCTTTCAAAATCAGGTCGGGGTCGTCGCCATACAGTTGAAACGTAACAGGGCGTTCCACCTCCTCGAAATACAGCCGCTTGGCAGGCTCCTTCGAGCGGCTCAAAATCTTCTCCACCTTCACGAACTCGGTGTAACTCATGGCAGAACCAAGCCGGCGGCACAGCGAGCGGAAGGGCCAGTCGGAATAACCGTCCATCGGCGCCAGAACCGTATCGCCATACACAGGCACGTCGCGCACGTAAAATTTGGGGAGTGTTTTATCGTCCATAAATCGGATGAAGTATAACAAAATTTCCGTGATACCATTTTGCGCATGAATATTTCAAAAATTACCGACCACCTCTTCATCAGCGGTCAGCCCTCGCTTAAAGACTATGACCGCCTGCGCGAACTGGGGGTTCGACTCATCATCAACATGCGCTTCTCACGCGGACCCCAGCCTGACCCTCACCCCCAGCCGATTTCTACGCTCTGGCTTCCCTCCATAGACAGCCCGTTCTTCCCCATCTCCATCCGCAAATTGATTCACGGAACGCAAGCCGCCCTCGAAACCATCCGCGCCGGGGGGAACGTCCTCGCCCACTGTGCCTACGGACGTCATCGCGGTGTGGCGATGGGCGCCTGCATCCTCATCGCCCAGGGATACGATCCACGCGCGGCGATGGACCTCATCGTCCAGCGCCGACCTGCCGCCGACCCGTATGCCTTCTACATTCTGCCGCGCATTCTGAAGTTTGCCGGCGCATGGACTCCGTAAGACAAGTCCCTGACCTGCATGCTCCATTCACGAATGAACCGCCCGGTTGTCATATCCCTACTGGTTTGTCTGCTTCTCGCCTCCTGCACGGACACATCCACACCGGCGCCGACAGACACCCTCGTCCCCTCGAGACTCGCCGCATCCCATACTCCTGCGTTCACACAGATCTCTCGTCCATCCGTCACCTCATCGCCCGTTCCTGCCAGCCCCCCTCCGGTCATCACCTTCCCCCCGCCGCCTCCCACCCTCGACCCGAACGACTGGAAGAATTGGTCCGTCATTCCCTCCTTCATTGACCCAAGCCTGCACAACGTCTATGAACTGGGCGTGTCGCTCGGCAACGATCCGCATGCCTTCTCGATCTTTGGCGATTGCCAGACCCGGCCCGGCGAATTCTTCGGCGTGTTCGAAACCGACCCGGCTTCGTTGCAGAGTCTCTCCCCCGAACTACGCGAGACGGTTGCCTACTTCAACGGCTCATTCAATCGAGAAGCCTCCACCGCCCAGGATGGCACAACGCCCGGCGCGCTGTTGTGGACTCAATGGCATCGCGGCGAATATGGCTGCACCTTTGCAGAGACGCCCGTGCAATGCGAACTGCGCACGCACCGCCCTTCTTTTGTCATCATCCAGGTTGGGACCCACTTCGAATCGCGCAATACCGCGTACCTGCAAAAGATCATCACCCAACTGTTGGATGCAGGCGTAGTGCCCATTCTCGCCACCAAAGCCGACAACCGGGAACTGGATGAGCGCGTCAACCGTGACATGGCTTTGCTCGCATCCGAATACGACCTGCCGCTCTGGAACTTTTGGGCGGCGGTTTCCGATCTACCGAATCGCGGGTTGTACACCCGTCCCGACCGCCCTCTGCAAGGCGATATCTACCTGACCGACGAAGCCGCCCTCATCCACCGCATGACCGGGCTCGAAGCGCTGAACGCCGTCTGGCGCGCGGTGACGGGAAATTAAAAAAGACTCCCGCGGGGGAGTCCAACCTGAAAGCGTTCCAATCGGCTAACCCTTCAAGGGTGGCGCGTCTTTGTCGTACACGAACACCTGAATATCCAGCCCTTCGTTGTTCAACAAATCAATCGCGGGCTGGAAGGTGGCGTTCTTGATGACTTGAATCTCGGCGGCGGGAGCATAGACGCTCAAGCGCGCCTCCTCCTCCGACATTTTGACCGCCTTGATCTCAGCCCCTGTGCTCACGCTCCTGATTAAATCCGTCATCTTCCCGATTGCATCATCCAGAGACATTCCAAAACCTCCCGGCGAATTACCTCGCCAATTTTGCCAACGTCACGCCCGCCCCGCCTTCGGTCTCCTTCGGCTCCTCGAACGAAACCACATACGGGCTGGACTTCAACGCGTTCCGCACCGCGTCGCGCATCTTGCCGGTCCCCTTGCCGTGCACGATCCGCACGAACAGCAAGCCAGCCGAATAGGCTTTCTCCAGATACCGCTCCAACTCCTCCAGCCCCTCCTCCACCAGTTTGCCGCGCAAATTAAGTTCAAGACCGGGGGAAGAGGCCACGGACGATGGGCGATTCACCATAATTTGTGGTCTATCGTCTATTGTCGATGCGCCGGACTTCCTTGCCAACTCCGACAGCCTCGCCCGCACGCGCAAATTCCCAATTTGCACCTCCGCATCGGACTCGCCCAGGGCTGTCACCACACCTTCGGCATTCAGCGTGCCGACGGTGACTCTTTCCCCTAACTTCAGCGACTGATTACTGATCACTGATGATTTTTCAACTTGACGTTCAACCGGCGCTTCGACTTTTTGTACAATCGCTTCCACCTTCTCTTCGATTGCTTTCAACGCCTCGAGCGGCTGTTTCGCCTTTTTCAACTGCGACTTGAGCGATTCGATGTTCTTTTTCAGGATGGCAACTTCCAATTCGCCCTCCGCCCGCGCCTTTGCCAGCACCTCGCGACGCTCATCTTCGATCTTTTCGAGTCGCTTTTCGAGTTCCCGGGTTTGCGCTTCGAGTTTGGCACGGGCTTTTTCCAGTTTTTCGCGTTCGCGCGAGGTGCGGTTGCGTTCCTTGCGGATGTCGTCGAGCAGTTTGTCGGCGCGCAAGTTGTCGGGGTGGATCTCTCCTTTTGCCGAATCAATGATCGGCTGGGGAAGACCGAGGCGCCGGGCAATGAGGAGGGCGTTCGAGCGGCCGGGGAGTCCGATTTCGAGATGGTACGTCGGACGCAGTGTCTTGATGTCGAATTCCAAAGAGGCGTTCACCACCCCCTCGGTCGAATGGGCAAACGTCTTGAGTTCGGGATAATGCGTGGCGATGAGGGTCATGCATCCGACCTCGAGCAGGTGCTGGAGGATGGCGCGCGCCAGCGCTGCTCCTTCCTGCGGGTCGGTGCCGGCGCCCAGTTCGTCGAGAATGACGAGGGAACGTTCGTCAATCTGCTCGAGGATGCGGATGATGTTGGTGATGTGACCGCTGAACGTGCTGAGCGACTGCTCGATGGATTGCTCATCGCCGATGTCGGCAAAGACGTTATGGAAGAATGGCAGTTCCGAGCCGCTTTGCGCGGGGATGTGCAGTCCGCTTTGCGCCATGAGCGCCAGCAAGCCGACGGTCTTGAGCGAGACGGTTTTGCCGCCCGTGTTGGGGCCGGTGATGACGATGGCGCGCGTGCCGGGCTGGGGATCCACGTCAATGGGGACGACAGTTTGAGGGTCGAGCAACGGATGACGGGCATGGATCAGCCGAATGGAAGGAGCGTCTATCGTCGAACGTGGAGCGTCTTCGATCTTTGACCTTTGACGGTTGACGGTTGACGCGTTCTGCAGGATTGGTTCTGATGCCTTCAATTCCTCCGCATACTTCGCCTTTGCCAAAACCAGGTCGAGCATGGCGAGGTTTTCGATGCCGTATTTGAACTCGATTGCATGTTCGCCCACCTGCACGGAAAGTTCGTGAAGGATGCGGCGCTCCTCGTCGCGCGCCTGAAGTTCGAGTTCGCGCACGGTGTTATTGAGTTCCACCACGGGCAGGGGTTCGACGAACAGGGTCGCGCCGCTGGAGGACTGGTCGTGAATGATCGCCTTGATCTGCCCTTTGAACTCGGCGCGCAGGGGGATGACGTAACGCCCGTCGCGCTGGGTGATGATGGGTTCCTGCAATTTGTTCCCTGCCTCGGTGAGATATTTCTGCAAACGTGACATCAGCCGGTCATGGGCAATCTTGATCTCGCGCCGCAGGGCGGCAAGTTTCGGGGAAGCCGAATCCAGCACTTCGCCCCGCTCGGAGAGGACGCGCGTGATGGCGTCCACGATACCGTGGGTTTCGGGGAGTCCGGCCGCGATCTGGGAGAGACGCGGGTATTCCTGCGTTTTGCGCTCGAAGGTTTTCTTCAACTCGCGGCAGGAAATCAGCGTGGACTTCACATCCAGCAGTTGTTGCGGGTCGAGTACGCCGCCGCGCGCGGCAAGATCCACCGCCGGGCGGATGTCGTGCGCGCCACCGATACCCACATCCGTGACCGAGAACAGCCGCCGCGCCTCGGTTGTTTCGGCGAGGCGGGCAAGAGCGAGGTCGAAGGAATCGGTCGGCTCGAGGGCAAGCGCCAGTTCCATCGAAGCGGAAAAATCGCAGAACGACTTCAGCCGCTCGCGTATCTTTGGGTATTCGAGGACTTGCAGACTTTTAGCATCCATTGGGGGGAATTAAACCACAGATAAACGCAGATGAACACGGGCAAAGAGAAAAGAAAAGGCGGACGAATCATCCGCTTGATCTCTTGCATACGTCCTTCGACGTTTGAGAATGTCCCTTACGCGGTTGTATTGCGAATACTGTGTAAAAAGGTGGCGCGAGCTTAATGCCGCATTACCTTTATACAGTTTTTGACATACTATCTTGCGCGGGACAGAAGGCTTGATGGTTTGGGCGACAACTTTCGGGACGTTTCTCTTGTTTCATGATCTCTTCTTCGCCGCCAGCGCCGCGCCGACGATGCCTGCCTCGTTCAGGAATTGTGCCGGGACGATGGGCGTCTCGATTTTCAATAAGGGAATGAATTTTTCAGACTGCTTGCTGATGCCGCCGCCAATGATGAACAGGTCGGGCCAGAAGAGTTTTTCCATGGTAGCGAGGTATTTGTTCAAGCGTTTGGCGTATTTTTTCCACGAGAGGTCTTCCCGCTGACGGACCGCGTCCGAGGCGCGGCGTTCGGCGTCCTTGCCGTTCATATCCAGATGACCGAATTCGGTGTTGGGAAGCAGTTTCCCGCCATGGAAGATGGCGGTGCCAATGCCCGTCCCCAGCGTAATCATGATGACCGTCCCCGGCTGCCCCTTGCCTGCGCCGAACTTCATCTCCGCCAGTCCCGCCGCATCGGCATCGTTGATCATCGTACAGTCGCAGCCGGTGACTTGGGTAAACAAGTCGTCCGCGTTCAAGCCGATCCATTTATCTGAAACGTTCGCCGCCATCATGGCGATTCCCGCCTTGATCGGGGCGGGGAAGCCGATGCCGATGAGCCCCTTCCACTTGAAGGCGCGGGCGATCTCAGCGACCACTCTGGCAACGGGTTTGGGTTCAGCTCCCTTTGGAGTCTTGATGCGAAACCGTTCCGCCAGCAACTTTCCAGTCCGTGTATCCACGGGCGCGCCTTTGATCCCCGAACCGCCTACGTCAATGCCGAGAACTTGCATGGATCACCTCCAGATTTATGAAAACTTGGCGTAATTTGCGCTCTCCCCTGGCGCCGCCCGCCAGGGCAGGTGTAGCGCAAATGCGGCGGTAGAGACCGCCAGATATGCACTTTCTTGAAGTATGGATGATTGGAATGTACCATACATGGCTTTGAAACGGAATGAAACTGCCTCCGTTTTTTCTGAAATCTGTGATAAACTCCGTTCGCTCTTGTTGGAGAGCATAACTCTCTGGGAATTGTTTTGATTGCTCTAAACGCCCGATGAAAGTGTGTCGGGCTTTTTTGTTGGGCGAGCCGGGCTGAAAAGCGAGGCTTTGATTGACAGGAAGAAAGTTAACGGAGTCATCGGAACAACCCGTATCATGTCTTTGCGAACGCCGAAGGCGTGAAGCAATCTCCCACTTAATTAGGGATCGCTTCGTCGCCCCCGGGCTCCTCGCAATGACATAAAAAAGGAAACGATGACAACCGACTTTACCTCCCTCAACCTGCGTGACGAGATTATGCACGCAATCACCGAACTCGGCTACTCCACGCCAACGCCCATTCAAGCCGCACTGATTCCCCTCATGCTCTCCGGGGCAGATGTAATCGGTCAGGCACAGACCGGCACCGGCAAGACCGCCGCCTTCGCCCTTCCCATCCTTCACAACTTCCAACCGCAAAAACACGTCCAGGCGCTTGTGCTCGCACCCACCCGCGAACTTGCCCTGCAAGTCGCCGATTCGATGAACGAGTATGGCAAACACCTCAACGTGCGGGTGCTCGCCGTCTACGGCGGTCAGCCTTACGGACCGCAGATCAGCCGCCTCAACCGCGGCGTGAATATCGTCGTCGGCACGCCCGGACGTTTGCTCGACCTGATCGAACGCAACGCGCTCAACATCAAACACCTCCGCACCCTCGTGCTGGACGAAGCCGATGAAATGCTCAACATGGGATTCATGGAGGATGTGGAAAAGATTCTTGCCGAAACTCCTGCTGAACGGCAGACGGCGCTCTTCAGCGCCACCCTGCCCCCGCGCATCCGCTCCCTTGCCAGCCGCTTCATGCGGGACCCTCAGCCTGTCACCATCAAACGAGACCCCACCAACGCCTTAGCCATCGAACAGCGCTACTACCTCGTCCACGAAGCGGACAAGACCAATGCCCTGACGCGTCTCTTCGAAATCGAACCGATCAAGAGCGCCCTCATCTTCGCCCGCACCCGCGCCGAGACCGCCGCCCTCGCCAACGAACTGGTCGTGCGCGGCATCCCCGCCGAAGCCATTCACGGCGACCTCGACCAGAACGCCCGCGAACGTGTGCTCGGACGCTTCCGTGCCAATCAGTTGAAAGTGCTGGTCGCCACCGATGTCGCCGCCCGCGGGCTGGACATTGACGACATCTCACACGTCTTCAACTTTCACCTGCCCGACGACGCCGAAGTGTACATCCACCGTATCGGGCGGACGGGCCGCGCCGGAAAGGCTGGAGTTGCCATCACCCTGCTTTCCCCGAAGGAAAAGCGCCGCCTGCGTGAGGTGGAAGCGCTTACCAAACAGACCGTCACAAAGATGGAATTGCCCACCGTTGCAGATATTCACCGTCACCGCGAAGGCAAGGTGGTTGAGAATTTGAAGGTCTGGCTCGGGCGCGGACGCTACAAACGCGAACTCGAAATGGTGCAGGAACTGATCCAAGCCGGGTACGACCCGCTGAACATCGCCGCCGCCGCCATCAAGATCGCCCGCGCCGACGAGAAACAGCGTCCCATTGCCGAAATCGGTGAGGTCAAGTCTGACCACCGCAGTGAAAAACAATACAAGCCGAAAAACGCGGGGCGGGAGACTTTCGGGCGGCGCGAACTACCCATCAAGAGTCCCACCAACCGCAAGCGCGGCGGCTCTTCGCATGAGGAGGGGATGGTTCGCTTGAAAATCAACAAAGGCAAGTCCAGCGGCATCCGCCCGAACGATATCGTCGGCACGATCGCCTTCCATGCGAACATCCCGGGCTACACCATCGGCAAGATCCGCATCGAGGACACGTTCACCTTCGTGGATATCCCCGCAGACCTGGTCGAGCAGGTGATGACGCACAACGGCAATTACCGCATCGGGAAGGAAAAGATCAGCCTGGCAAAAGCGAAGTAAAGCGAACAGTCCCCGAAAGTTCGGGGACTGTTTTCGATTTATGGGATTGTCATTTCGAAGCCGCTTTGCGGCTGAGAAATCTTTTGTTAGACCTCTTGCATAAGTCAGCCGACGTGAGAGAACGTCTCTTACGCGAAGGCGTACTGTGCGCCCTCTGGCGCGCTTTTGCAGGAGGTCTGTTATAGCTGCCGGCAAAGGATTTCTCGCTTCGCCCGAAATGCCAATATTACAATTTCTTTTTATATTCCTCGCCCAGCAACCGTTCGAGATACGGCGTGACGCCCCAGAACGACTTCAACCTTCGATACTGCTCCACCCACTTTTCATTCCCCGGCTGTGATTTTCTGATTGCCCGAATCATCAGGTTCTTTGCCGTGTGTTCGATGGGCACGAACTGCGTCACATCCGTGCGGTAGCCCATGATGCGCAGGATATTCGCTCGGAAGGCGTCGGTCAGGATGTCGCCCATGCGCTCGAAGAAAATGCCGTCCTGAAACACGGACGCAAGCGAGTCGGGCAGTTCAACCTTCGCCAGTTGTGCCTGCAATTCATGCTGGCAGCACGGCGCGCAAACGATGACTTTACTGTTCCATTGTATCCCTTTTGCGAGTGCGTCATCGGTGGCGGTATCGCAGGCATGCAGGGCAATGACAACCTCCGGCGGAACATCCGTTTGGTAATCGGAGATGTACCCCGTTTGGAACTCGATCTGGTCCCAGCCCAGCGCCTCAGACTTTGCCCGAAGCCGGCTCATTAACTCGGATTTGATGTCCACGCCTGTAACGTGCGCGTCCACCCCCAGCACCTCGTGCAGGTAGTAGTACAGGGCAAAGGTCAGGTGACCACTGCCGCAGCCAAAGTCAACGATTCGGATGGGCGACCCAGCCCAGGCGGAGAAGGATGCGGTTTCGTCCACGAGTCGCAGGAACTCGTTGATCTGCTTGTACTTGCGCCGCATATCCGCTTTGATGCGCCCGTCCTGCGTCAGAATGCCGACGGCTTGCAGGAACGGGGCGGCGTTCTCTTCGTGGAGCAGTCTATCCTTGTGACGGTCGTGCGAAAGGTCGGTCACCGATTGCGAAGGTTTGGATCTGCTGAGGAGAGGTTTTCCCTTCTTCGAAAAGTTAACCTGAATGTTCCCCGCACCGCTCTCGATGAAAATGTTGCGAAAGGGAAACGCCAGCAGTTCGTTCAATTTGGAAGCGGCTTCGTCGAGATAATTCTTGGTGATGTCCTTCTTCTCGTCGAAATAGGAGAACTGCCAGTGGACCTGTCCCTTGAGTTCGACGGGACGTACCACGACCCTCACCCATGGCACGGACGCGCCTTTCTGTTCCCCGCTGAACACCGCGCGGATGAACGTGTCTGTATCGAGGATGTGTTCGCGGATGAGTTGCCTGTAATCGGAGTTCATGCAGGAAAGTATAACATTGAGGCTGTAACATCGTTCCGCTCCGCGGATTGCACGGGACCTTATTGACATCCTCCTCGACCTCCTCTACACTATCGGCATGAACAAAAATCATGCCCGCACCGTCTGGTCGTCCGATGGCGGCGACCAGCGCAAGAAGGACCTCCCCCCTACCCCCTCTCCCGCAGGCAGAGGGGAACGCTCCCTGCTGCCTCAGCAACAGACCGCCTACCTGCACCGCGACTCGAAAGGGCGCGGCGGACAGTCCGTCACGCTGATTAAGAATCTTGTGCTCTCGGAAGAAGAAATGAAGTTGCTGGCGAAGCATATCAAACAGGCTTGCGGCGTTGGCGGGACGGTCAAGCATGGCGCGATCGAAATCCAGAGCGAACAGCGCGAAAAGATCGCGGCGGTCTTGCAAAAACTGGGGTACAAGGTCAAACTCGCCGGCGGATGACCCCCGGGCGAAGGCGTATGATAGACTCACATGATGTCGCACAACTCCATCCCTGACAATCTCATGAAACCGCCTGTCGTTTCTGTCGTCATACCGGTCTACAACGGCGAAAAGTTCATCCGTAACGCCATGGACAGCATCCTGAGTCAGACCTTTTCGGATTTTGAATTGATCGTCATCAACGATGGTTCGACCGATTCCAGCGCGGAGGTTATTGCCTCATACCGCGACCCCCGAATCGTTTTTCTCGAGAATAAGACCAATACGGGACTGCCCCGCGTTCGCAACCAGGGATTGGACGCCTCACGCGGACGGTACATTGCCTGGCTGGACTGCGACGACATCAGCCTGCCGGAACGTCTGGAAAAACAGGTGAAATTCCTCGACACCCACCCGCAGGTCGGGGTATGCGGCGGCTGGGTGAAAATCGTCGGCGACGGAAAGGATGTGATTGCGCAATATCCGGCGCACTCGGAATATCTCCGCGCCTGCCTGCTGTTCAATAATTGCCTGGCAAATTCAACGGTCATGATGAGAGCCGCCTGCACCCGCGAAATCGGATTGCGCTTCGATTTGTCGCATCACCTCTCGCAAGACTATGGGCTTTGGACCCGCATCCCGCGGGAATGGAAGATCGTCAATATGCCCGAAGTGCTGACCGTCTATCGCACGCATTCCAGCCAGGTGACCGTCCAACGCAAACAACAACAACTTGACATCTCCTGGGAGATCCAACGGGAACAATTGCTGAAATTGGGCATCCTCCCCACCGCAGACGAAAGGACGCTCCACCTGTATCTGAGCGGATTCGCGCACGGTTTGTTTGCCGAGCCGGGCAGAATCCGCGAAGCCGGAGACTATTTGATCAAACTGGACCGCGCAAATGAGAAATACAAAACCTACGATCGAAAGGCGTTTCGGGAGGTGTTGTGGGAAAAATGGATGAGCGCCGTTCGTTCCCGCGCCTTGCCCGGAAAATTGCCGCCCGCCTCTTATTGGGCAATGCTCGGTTTTGGCGTCGCCAAATTCGGCTTGTCTTTGCGCATCCTGAAAAAAATGGGCTGGATGATTGCAAACGACCTGCGGGCATCTGCCGCCTGAAACACCTCTCGCGACCTCCCGCAATTCGAAACCGCCATGAAAATTGTACAGGTCAACTACTACGACAAAATCGGGGGCGCCGGACGCGCCGCCTACCGCCTCCATCGCGCCCTTCTGCGGGCGGGCGTTCAATCGAGAATGCTGGTGAAAGAAATGACCGAACCAGATTGGTCCGTTCAAAGCCTTGCGCCTCACAAGGCGTTCTTCCCGCGCCTCAACCGGCGGCTGGTTTTCGAAATGACCGCGCAATTCAAGACCGCCAGCCGTTCGCTCCATTCGCCCGACATGCCCTCTTCCGTAAGCATCGCGCCGATCAATGCCGGCGATGCCGATCTCGTGAACCTGCATTGGTTCAACGGCGGCATGTTATCCATTTCGGATGTCGCAAAAATAAACAAGCCTCTCGTCTGGACGTTACACGATATGTGGGCATTTTGCGGCGCAGAGCATGTCACGTTCGACACCCGCTGGAAGGACGGTTACCGAAACGATAACCGCCCTGCGCATGAAAGCGGATTCGACCTAAACCGCTGGACCTGGGAGCGCAAACGAAAACACTGGAGGCGCCCCATTCAACTCGTCGCTCCCAGTCATTGGCTGGCAGATTGCGTTCGGCAAAGCGCGCTGATGCGGGCTTGGTCTGTCGTTGTCATCCCCAACGCCATTGATACCGATCTGTGGCGTCCCCTCGAGAAAGGATTGGCGCGGCGCGCTTTGGACCTGCCCCCCGACATTCCCCTCCTGGCGTTTGGCGCCGCGGGAGGAGATGCCGATCCCAACAAAGGCTTTGATCTTTTGACAGACGCCCTCGCCCATTTGCAAGGCGAGATCGCCGGTTTGGAACTCGTCATTTTCGGACAAAACCCGCCTCCCGCCCCGCCGCATCTTGGCTTCCCGACCCATTACATGGGACAACTCCGCGACGACCTCTCCCTGCGGCTCCTCTACAATGCATCCGATGTGCTGGTCATTCCCTCCCGCTTGGAAAATCTGCCCAATACAGGTGTGGAGGCGCACGCCTGCGGAACGCCGATCGCAGCTTTCCATACCGGCGGGTTGCCGGATATTGTCGAACACCTCAAGACCGGCTATCTGGCAAAACCGTACGACACCCTGGACCTGGCAAAGGGCATCAAATGGATACTCGATCAAAAGGACGATGATACCCTCAGCCGTCAGTCCAGAAAGAGAGCCGTTGAAAGATTTGGCGAGGACAACGTCGCAAAACAATACATCACCGTTTATGCTCATGTTCTTGATGGATCTCCGTCTGCCTGAACGGTCTGGACGTTCACTGGACTGTAGCGTTTCCATAACCCGCCGGCAAAAAAGGCCGTATATCGAATGATCTCCACCGACCCTGCATTCCCCTATGACGTTGAAAAAACCAAATGGCCCTGGCGTCACGCCTCCGGCACGCTCCCAACCGCCTGGGAGCGTGCGGCGCTGCCGAAGATCAGCGTCATCACGCCATCCTATAATCAGGGAAAATACATCGAGGAAACCATTCGCTCGGTGCTTTTGCAGGACTACCCCAATTTGGAATTCATCATCATGGACGGCGGCAGTACGGATAACACCCTTGAAATCATCAAGAAATACGAACCCTGGCTTGCGTACTGGGAAAGCGTCCCCGACCGGGGTCAGTCTCATGCGATTAACAAGGGACTCCAAAAAGCAACCGGGGATTGGATCGCCTGGTTGAACGCAGACGACCTCTACCTGGAAAACGCATTACCGCTAATCGCTTCGGCGATCGTTCGGTCTCCCGAACCCGTTTTCTGGATCGTCGGCGCGACGATTTTTACCGATCCTGATTTGCACGAAATATCTCAATTCCCCCCTCACCTCTATACCTCGCCGGGTCGTGATAGAAACTATATTCCAACAGGCTGGATTGATTTTGTCTGTACGAAACGCTCGGGAATCGCCCTTCCTCAACCTTCCTCGTTTTGGAAACGAGACATCGTGATCGAGGTCGGGGGCATTGATGAAACGCTGAAGTATGCGATGGATCACGAACTGTATGGACGATTGGCGTATCACGGGTTCCGACCCGTCCTCATCGGGCAGGCATTGGCTTGCTTCCGTATGCATTCGGCGCAAAAGACCGTCAACTTTCCGATTGTATTCTGGGAGGAGGAATTGGAAATTGTCCGCCACTGGATGCGTCGTGTGGAGGGAGACGAAAAACAACGACTGGAGAGTTATGCGCTCTGGCTGGAACGATATATCAAAAACTATCCGGTTCGTTCCTTTTATCACGGCATCCGCACGAGACTCGGGGTTTTGCTCAAAACAAGATTCACGCCGATTTATAATTGGATGAAAAGACAGTTCGAGAAGAAGGCTTGAAATCAAGTCCCCGACGGTTCGCCGGACGGCAATCCAAACCCGGGAATAATGTTCGCCACTTGATCGAGGAGAATTGACCAATGAGATCGAGCGCCAGTCAACCAAAAGTCCAACGGCAAAAAAGGACTGAAAAATTAATTATTACCGGCGCCTCGCGCGCCTTCGGACCGTCTTTGCTGGCGTTATTAGGTTCGTTAACCCTGAACTGGCCCCACCATCCGCCCGTTCTGGTGTATGACCTGGGCATGGACGAAGAGACGCTCGCCGTGCTGCAAGAAAACCGCATCGAAGTCAGAAAGGTTCCTGCTTTTGTGCCTCATTGGCGCAGGCACTTTACCTGGAAAATCTGGTGTTGGAACGACGCTCCAGCCCGCGATGTTCTTTGGCTGGATGCGGGCGTCGTGGTGTTACAGCCTGTGGACGAGCTGTTTGACGTCATCGCTCGAATCGGGTATTTCATTAATCCCACCTATTATCTTCTAAGCGACACGGCGACCGAGGCGGCGTGCGTTGGCTGCGGAGTCGAACCGGAATTTCGTAATCACAAAATGACCTTTGCCGGCGGCGTTGTGGGGTTCAGGAAGGAGGGCATTTTCGCCGATATTCTCTCTTGGGCATTGCAAATTGCCTCGGTGGAGGAATACATTCAAAGCACAATTCCCCTCGGTCGGCACGATCAAGCCATCCTTTCTTTGCTGATTTACAAACATATCCCAAACCCAATCATGCTGGATGCCATGATCTATGCCGGATGGTCTTCGCCCTGCCAGGTTCATGGTCAGAAGATATGGGTGCACCGCCGTGCCCTGTTAGCGGATGACATGGAGCACTTCAAAAGGCACGTGTCTTTGCCGGGCGAGCCGTATATACCCGCCGACCCCTCGAGTCAGAAGAGGACTCTCCTGGCAAGAGCGCGGCAGGCGCTGAAGAAACCCATTTTTGCACTCCTGCGCTCGAGGTTTTCCGCGTCGAAATCGAAAATCTATGACGGCGTTCGCGATTAGCAGTCTGCGCGGCTAAACGATGTAACATGGAGCATCAATGCAAACCAGATTAAAAACGATTGCAAAAAGAGTGATGGGCGAATCCCTCTATCATCAACTGGGCGCGGCGTATCGGCGCATACATTCGGTGTTTCGATATGGCGTTAAGTCGCGTTTGAAATTGATTGGTATTGCCCACCTCACCGATAAATTCGACGAGCATCATTCCTTTGCCGGCTGGTCGTATCTGGATATTTATGAGAAATACTTCGAGCGCTTTAGAAACCAAAAAGTCTCGATACTCGAGATCGGCGTGAGGGACGGCGCGTCTCTCAGAACCTGGAAGGCGTACTTCAGGAAAGGAAACGTGTATGGGATTGACATTGATCCGCGGTGCAAAGCCTTCGAAGAAAAGCGCATCCACATAGAAATCGGCAGTCAGGACGACGGGGATTTCCTGGCGAATTGTTTTGGCGCCGACAAACGATTCGATATCATTATAGACGACGGCAGCCATGTCAACCGAATGACCCTCGCCTCCTTCGAGCATCTCTTCGATCGGAGACTCAATAGCGGCGGCATCTACATCATCGAAGATCTGGGATGTTCCTATGAAAAACTTCAAACCGATCATCATGTGCTCGAGGTTTGGCCCGGAATGAAATACAACGATCCCGGGCAAACGTTCGACAACGACAGAAAGGATATGGATGATTTCTTTCTGGAGAAAATCAGAAAACTCGATCATCGTACCGGCAACGTGCTATCCATTCATTTTTGGGCTATGACCTGCATCATCATCAAGATCTGAGCGAAAATGGGCGCAACACCAAAAAGTTATTCGCAATTGGGGCAGGACTTGATCACGCTCGATTTTTTCCGTTTCTCTCCTCCTGCCCGCAGGATTTTCCTGGATGTCGGCGCATTCGACGGAGTGGGCTTTAGCAACAGCCGCCTGTTGTTCGAACACGGCTGGAGCGGCGTGTGCGTGGAACCTGTCCTGAAGAATTACAAAAAACTCGAAAAACTGTATGAACACACGAATGTCGTCACGGTGAGAGCCGCAGCGTCGGACTACAAGGGCGAAATGACCTTGAACGTGGCGACCGTCCCCTGGGCAACGGAGTGGGGCTCGGACGTTTCTTCGCCTGCAGACGATGTCATCGAGCGCTGGCCCGATTACCTCTGGGAAAAGGAGAGCGTAACCGCCACGACGGTTGACGACATCTTGCAAACCCACAACATACCGCATGTGGATTTTGTGTCCATTGACGTGGAGGGGAATGAGATGGCTGTTTTGCGCGGTTTCGACCTTCGCAAATACGATCCCCGTCTGCTGGTTGTGGAATACTCGTCCCCGGACGAACAGCGCGAACTCCTGCGCTTCATGGAACTTCAAGGGTATGTTTCATGGGTGGATAACGGTCAGGATGTTTTCTTTGTCCGCCCGGCGGCGTTGAAAAATTGGAAGATCCTTTTTTACGGGCTTTACCAAAAGATCAAATGCAGCAGACCGGCGCGCTATGCCGTCAGACTGGCGAGGCGCGTTCGGCGATGAACATCTCAGCCCTCGTCGTTGTCTTTAATGAAGACAGGCATTTACGTGATTGCCTTGCCTCCCTGAAGCCATTCGAGGAGGTTGTCGTCGCCGATATCGGTTCGGCTGACCATTCTATCGCCATCGCGCATAGCATGGGGGCAAAAGTCATCCGTCATCCATGGGTTCCCATCGGCGAAATGGTCCTGCCGGGTCTTTTTCCATCCCTGCAAAACGACTGGGTCATTCGCGTGGACCCGGACGAAATCCTGCCGCCCAGCCTTGTGGAAGACCTGATCCGTTTAGAGGTGAGTGACAACATCGGAATCGTTCATGTTCCGTACCAATACTATTTTCTCAACCGGAGACTCGACACCACACTCTGGGGAGGGGTGCGTCCCATCCCACGCGTCATGCACCGGGACCGGGTGACGGTCACGGCCGATGTCCACAGGGCGCTGCGCTGCAAACCCGGTTGCGAAACCTACACGCTTCCCTCACGCCCCGGAAACGCTGTCATTCATTACTGGGTGGACGATTACCGGCAGTTAATCGAAAAACATGAACGTTACCTCAAAATGGAAGGCGAGAGCCGGTATAACAACGGCTTTCGTTTCGACTGGAAATCCCTGTTATACAATCCATTGAAAAGTTTTGCGGCGAGTTTCATCAAATACGCAGGCTGGCGCGGGGGCTGGGCAGGCTGGTTCCTGAGTGTTTTCATTGCCGTTTACGAAGCGCGCGCGTGGCTCTCCCTGATGCGATACGAAAAGGCGCTGGCGAATCGACATTCCGGCGGATTATCACATCCATGATGGCAAGCAACATGTCCGATAAACTGCTGACCATCATCACAGTGACCAGGAATTGTGCCCGCACGATCGAACGCACGTTGAAATCCGTAGCGCCGGTCAAATCGGACGACGTGGAATATATCGTGGTGGACGGCGTCTCGTATGACGGCACACTCGAAATCCTCGAAAAATACTCCGGCATGATAGACCGGTTCATTTGTGAACCGGATACGGGAATATACAACGCCATGAACAAGGGGATCGCCGCGTCTCGGGGAAGATTCGTCCTGTTCATTAATGGCGACGATGAGTTGATACCCGATGGCGTTAAGAAGGTGCTTTCCATCCTGCCCGACTGCCGCGAACAAATCGTGTGCGCCGCCACCCTGGTCGCCGGCAGTGAAACGACCCCGCCCTTTTCCTATGCGCCCGTACCCAAACGGCTGATGTTCGGCGACTCTCTCCCGCACCCATCCTCTTTTATTGACCGGCAACTGCTTTCCCGTTTCCCTTATCGCGAAGACCTCAAGATCGCCTCCGATTTCGACTTTTTCCTGCGCGCGTTTCTGGCGGGAGCGTCCTTCAGGATTGTTCCGTATCTTTCCGCTTTGCATCATCCCGGCGGAGTCTCGTCGAACCACAAAAGAAGAAAAAACGAGGTCTGCCTTGTCCTCCGCGACCGCCTGGGGTGGCAAAGGATGCTTTACTATCAGGCGATACATGTTTTCATCCGGGGCATGAGAAAAATTGCCGCCTGGTTTGGGATGAAAACCAGTTAGTCCGCTGTACTGTCCGTCTTGTCGTAAGCGGGGGTGCGAAACCGGGGCATATCAGGTTCGTTGAAGGCAGGTAAAATCAAAGAGAGAGAGTTTCATGCAACGGAGTCAAGCCTCGGAAATCGAACCCCAAAACGAAGACCCGAACGAACGCATCCGGGAACTGACCGCGCGCCTGTTGGAGCGGGAGGCGGAAATCATCGAACGCGACAATCAATTGGCGGAGATCCAAATGAGCAGGGAATGGAGGCTGGCGCGGCTTCTCCATCGCATCGGCTCGCGTCTGGCGCCACCCAATAGCCGGAGAGAAAGACTGGGACGGGCGCTCCTGTCGTTCGTCATGGGATTCGATGCCGTCTGGAACTTCATCATCCGGCGGAAAACAAAACGGAACATCACAACCAGGCAGCCGAGCGGTTCGTCTTCTTCCGCGAAAAGCCACAAACTCAAAATCGCCTACGTCATTCCCGGGACCGCCATCTCCGGCGGGGTGGCGGTCGTCTGTGAGCATGCCAACCGACTGATCCAAAGAGGACGCGACGTTTCCATCATTTCGGAAGACAATCTTGATCGAATCTCATGGTTCCCCCATCAATCGGTTCCGGTCATTCCCATTTCACAAATCACAGAAGGCGCCTACGATATTCTTGTCGCCACCGGTTGGACAACGGCATACACTGTCCAAACGCTGGAAGCGGATCGGAAATTCTATTTTGTCCAATCGGACGAAAGCCGTTTCTACCCGGCGGGGGATTTCAGGGCAAAAAGAGCCCGAAAGACCTATGCAATGGATTTCGAATTCATCACCATGGCTGGATGGATTCGAACCTGGCTCAAGAATGAATACGGCAAGGACGCGCCGGTCGTTCCAAACGGAATCAACGACCGCTTATTGTTCCCCGACGAACCTCTCGAGAAGAAAGGCAGCCGGGTACGCGTGCTTTTGGAAGGAGCCATCAACATGCCCTACAAAGGCATGCGGGACGCGTTTGCGGCGGTTCGCGACCTCGACTGTGAGGTGTGGTGCGTCAGTTCCTCGGGCAAACCCGAACCGGATTGGAAGTGCGACCGATTCTTGGGAAAGGTACCCTTCGGTCGAATGCGTCATGTATATTCGAGTTGCGATCTTCTCTTGAAGATGAGCCGGATCGAATCATTCTGCTACCCGCCTCTGGAAATGATGGCGTGCGGAGGCACGGCGGTGGTCGGGAAAGTGACCGGCATAGAGGAGTACATTGTGGATGGCTATAATGCCCTGGTCGTGGAGCAAGGGGATGTGCAAGGCGCCCGCGAAGCGGTAAAAAAACTAATCGAAAACGAGACGTTACGCCGCGAACTGACCGTCAACGGCGGAAAAACCGCGCAAAAATTTCGGTGGGATTCCAGCATCGACATTTTGGAAACGATTTTCTTCGACCGGCAGATGAAACCGCGATAACCTATGACCATTCTTGTCCTTACGCGCTACTGGCGGCTTGGCTCCAGCAGCCGGGTCCGTTTTTATCAATATTTTCCCTATCTCGAGGCGCGGGGCATCGAACTCATCACCGCCCCCTTCTTCGACGACGAATACATCCGCAGACTTTACGCCGGACGCAGAATCTCGCCATATGCCGTTCTGCACGCCTATCTCCACCGCCTCGCCGCCCTGACCCGTCGCCGCGACATCGCACTGATTTGGGCGGAAAAGGAATTCCTTCCCTGGCTTCCCTTCGAGGTGGAAAAACTCCTCTTGCCGCGCCGCGTTCCCTGCGCGGTGGATTACGATGATGCCGTCTTTCATCGTTACGATATGCACCCAAATCGCCTGGTGAGAAAATGGCTCGGTCAAAAGATAGACCGTGTGATGCGTCATGCCGACCTGGTGATCGCAGGCAACGATTACCTGGCGGAAAGGGCAGAAAGATCGGGAGCGCGCCGCATTGAGATACTCCCCAGCGTTGTGGATGTCAGCCAATACGAGATCAAACGCCCGGAGGAGGATGCCGTTTTCAAAATCGGATGGATCGGCGCCCCCGTCACCGCCAAATACCTGAACGGTCTGCGAGGCGTTCTCTCCGAACTGAGCCGGATGTTCCCCGTTCGGCTCGTACTGGTCGGCGGAAACGTGCCTCCCTTCCCGGATGTCCCGACCGAACTCATCCCCTGGAGCGAGGAAATCGAGCGGACTGTAAACCAGAAATTCGATGTGGGCATCATGCCGCTGGTGGACGACCCGTTCGAACGCGGTAAATGCGGTTACAAACTGATTCAGTACATGGCAGGTGGAATCCCCGTCGTCGCCTCTCCGGTGGGTGTCAACCGGAAAATCGTCGAACCGGGTGTCCATGGGTACCTTGCCAATTCGCCCTCTGAGTGGTTGACCGCGCTTTGCCACCTTCGCGAAAACCCCCAAATGCGAATCGAAATGGGAAATGCCGGGCGTCGAAAAGCGGAAACCTTATATAATCTTCGCGTGACGGCGCCCCAATTGCTGGAGTTACTAAAAAGCGCGGCGCATTAAATCCAATGCCTAAAATCCTGCTCTTCGCCAACACCGACTGGTACCTGTACAACTTCCGACGTGCGCTGGCTGAGGAATTGCGCGCTCAGGGAAACGAGGTGATCCTGCTTTCCCCGCCCGGCGGCTACCGGAACCTGCTCCTGGAACACGGCTTCCAATGGGTTTCCTTCCGGCTTTCCCGTCAGGGCGTCAACCCGCTTGGAGAACTGTGGACCATCCTGCGCCTGATGCGTATCTATCGGCAGATCGAGCCCGATATCGTCCATCACTTCACCGTCAAGCCGGTCATTTATGGCTCCATTGCCGCGCGACTGCTGGGCGTCAGGGGAATCGTCAATTCCATCACAGGACTGGGTCATCTATTCATACATCCCGGTTTTTTTGTGGGTGTGCTGCGCGGGATTACAAAAATTCTATACCGCCTGAGCCTGCGCGGCACGCAGGTGATCTTTGAAAACCCTGCAGACCGGGAAACGTTCATTCGAAACCGTTTCATCGAACCCGAACAGGCTCATCTCGTTTTGGGTACAGGCGTGGATGTCAACCGGTTCCGCCCCGCGCCGAAACATAACGATCAACCGCTGATTCTATTTGCCGGCAGGTGGCTTGCCACAAAAGGAATCCATGAATTTGTGGAAGCCGCGCAACGGGTAAAACACAAGGGATCGAACGCCCGCTTCGCCATTGCAGGGACGGTTGATCCCGGCAACCCAGCCTCGGTTCCGCCCGAACAGATCGAAGCATGGAAACGATCCAATGCGGTGGAGTTTTGGGGCTGGCAGGCTGATATGCCCTCCGTCCTCGCTCAAACGGATATTTTCTGCCTGCCTTCCTATCGTGAAGGAGTGCCGAGCGCGCTTCTCGAAGCCTGCGCCAGCGGACTTCCGATCATCGCGACCGACGTTCCGGGGTGCCGCGATGTGGTCGAAGGCGGCATCAACGGTTTGCTGGTGCCGCCTCGGAATTCCGACGCGCTTGCCGATGCCATCGAAACGCTTCTTGCCGCCCCTTCCTTGCGCGACAAACTGGGACAGGCCGGCAGACAACTCGCGCTGGAAAAATTCAGCCTCGAAAACATCACCGCCCAAACCTTGAAAGTCTATCGAAAAGCGCTGGAGCAATAGGCGGGCAATCCATTGTGCAAAAGGGTAAAATAAGGCAATGCCGAAAGGTTTATGCTACTGAACTTCTTTGTCACGATATTCATGGGAGCAATATTCACATTGCTGTTGGTGTCGCCCGGCATCAGGATTGCGGTTCGTTACAGGCTTCTGGACCACCCCTTTAGCGCTCCTCACAAAACACATCAAAACACTGTTCCCAAGGCGGGAGGGCTTGCCATCTTTTTTGCTGTGTTCTTGGTCACGGTGATCGGCGGCAAATTCGCCGCGCCTGAAGTCCTGTCCATTCTTCTGGCATCAGCGGTGATTTTTATTTTTGGATTGTGGGATGACGCAAAAGGACTTTCAGCAGGCTGGAAATTGACCGGTCAGATGCTGGCTGCTTCGGTGCTGCTCTGGCAGGGAATCCAGATACGGATGTTCGTGAGCGCTCCGCTTCTGAACCTGACCGTCACCTGTTTCTGGATCGTAGGTATCACCAACGCCTTCAACCTTGTGGACAGCATGGACAGTCTCGCTGTGGGGCTGGCGGCGATTGCCTCCGTTTTTTTTCTGTTCGTTACCGTCGATTCCAACGAGATGAATCTGGCATTCCTGAGCGCTGTGTTGCTTGGCAGTTGCATCGGCATGTTCTTCTTCAATGCGCCGCCCGCTCGTACATTCCTGGGCGATTCGGGTGCGCAATTCCTGGGGTTCATGCTGGCTACCATCGCCATGGCGTATACGCCTCAGGGATTCGTACAAACGTCCTCCTGGTTCGTTCCCATCCTGCTTTTGAGCGTTCCCATCCTCGATACGGCTCTTGTGATCATTTCGCGAACCAGACAGGGCTTGCCGTTCTATAAAGCAGGACAGGATCATCTCTATCACCGTCTGACACAGTTGGGATTGTCGCCGGTTCAATCTGTGACCTTGATGCATGTTGCCGCGCTGCTGACGGGATGCCTGGCATTTATCACCCTGCCGCTCCCGCCCCTGTGGGCAAATATGATTTTTGGATTGACCGCGCTTGGCGGCTTGTTTTTCATTTTCTGGCTGGAAAAAAACAGGAAACCCAATGAAACCGGATAACCGCCCGGCGCGATCCATCATTGCTTACAGTACATTTGTGGCGTCCGGCGCCGCTGTTGCGCTGGGCGTCATGCTGGGTTCGCCATCCGAAGCGGGGAATGCGGTTTTGCTCGGACTTTCGCCCCCGCGGCTCGCGCTTGCCTTTGGGCTTCTATTTGCCGCCCTTGGTTTTGCCGCGTTGGGCATCCGATCTGCCGCCGACCCGGCATGGGCGGCGAGGACGCTCCAGGGGTGGTTGGGCGGGAAAGTTCCCGGTGGAATCGCGCTCTGGCTGGGAGGAATCAGTTTCGGGCTGGGATGGATCGGCGTGTTTCTCCCATCCTATCGTGTTGGCTCGCTCGGAGCGTATTGGCTGCGTTTCCAGCCTGTGATGGCGTTCCTTTTGCTGACCGGTTTTGCCACGCTGATCCTGTGGTATGCGCATCGCCGGCGCCCAGCCCGCTTCGAACGGTTTGCCGGGACTCTGCGGTTGGCTCTCGCGTTGTTCCTGCTCAGCCTGCTGCCCATGCTGGACGTTTTGCTGGCAGGATTCCGCGTCCATTCATCTGAGGATTTTTGGTACGGGGCGGGTGTTCCCATCCTTGTCCAGCAACTCATTGTCGCCATTGCCGGCGGCTTGTTGTTTCTGCAGGTCGAACGAAAATGGGATTCCGGGCGGCTCGATCTGTTGACGGTTGTTCTCGTTTTTGCGGTGACCGCGTTTGTGTGGGCGCGCGAGCCTTTGCAACAGGGGTTTTCCTTTGTGTCTCGACCGCCCAATGATATGCTTTATCCGATCTATGACGCCGCCGCGTTCGATATAGGAAGCCAGTTTCCGCTCATCGGGCAGAAGATCAACGTCTACGGAAGTTTGTTCTTCGAGCGTCCGCTGTATCCGGCGTTTCTGACGTATCTACACGCCGCCCTGGGACAGAATTATGAAACCCTGATGGCTGGGCAGGCGGTGGTCTTTGCCATCTTTCCCGCGCTTGTTTACCTGATCGGCAGGTTTTTGGGGTTTCGTTCCGCCGGGTTTGCCGGCGCCCTGGTTGCCATGTTTAGAGGTGTGAATGCCATCGCTGCCAGTAACATGATTGATCTTGCCGGACCCAAGATGATCCTCACCGATTTTCCCGCGGCGATCGGTTTGGCTCTCATCACGCTGGCGGTGTGTGTATGGTTGAAAACAAGCGGGCATCAAGGGTATTACACCGCCCTGTGGGTCGGAGGCGCGCTTGGCTTTACGCTCATGCTGCGAATCAACGCGCTCATTCTCCTGGCGCCCATCGCACTGTTTGCCTGGATCAGGTTTTACGGGATTGGGAGGAAATGGCTGTTCCATCCGTTGCTCGTTGTTCTTGCGACGCTCGTCATTACGTTTCCGTGGGAGTTGCGGAACTTGTCGTTGGGGGGGCAAATGTACGGTTCGATCGTCGGCAAGTTCAGAGCTGTGATTGACCAGCGCTACACGACTCCGCCGGATCCAAGCGAACCTGCCCCTTCGATCCCGATTACGCAGAGTTATCGGGCGCTGCAAGCCCTTTATCTGCCGCATGAGTCGTTCCAGTTCGAGGCGGGGTGCGATTCGGCGGCGTGTTTTGTCCCCCGTCACTTTTTGCATAACATGATGACTTCGATTTTGATTCTTCCGACCTCGCCGGTGATGGACGATTTGCGCGTCACGGTCAGGGAAAATCATCCCTACTGGTATCCCACTTGGGACGGCAGATTTTCCCCGCGCGCGCTGTTCTTTTTTCTCCTGAACCTGTTTCTGATCATGACGGGAATCGCCGCGGCGTGGAAGAGGACCGGCTTGATTGGGCTGGCGCCGTTCGCCATCTTTCTCTTCCATAACCTGTCGAACGCGCTGGCGCGCACCTCCGGGGGCAGGTATATCGTTCCCGCCGATTGGATTGCAGCGGTCTATTTCCTGATTGGCATCGTGTATTTCGCCGGATGGGTTATGGAGAGTATCGGCGTTCGTGAGACTCTGGACAATGCCCCCCTCGAGGTAGAGACTCACAAAAAAAACAACGGCGCGTTGGCGGCTGTGAAGATTCTCATTCTCCTGGCGGGGTTCGGTTCGCTGCTTCCGCTTTCCGAAAACCTGTTCGGTAAACGATACGCCGGTTTCGACGCGGCACGCCTGCTTGACGAACGCAGAGGAACGTTGGAAGCAATGGGGCTGGGCGCCTCTTCCCTTGACGCGTTCCTGCAAAACGAGAGCGCAGGCGCCTTTGTCGGACGGGCTTTATATCCGCGTTATTACAGAATGAATCAAGGCGCGACCTCCAAGTATCCTAATCTGTCACTGCCGTTCCCGCGCCTGACCTTCAACCTGATCGGACCTGACGGACAGCAGAATGCCGTCCTGCCGGGAACATTCTCCTCACCTTTCCCGCACGCCGCTGATGTGCTGGTGTTGGGTTGCAAGGCGCAGGAACATCTCGACGTTCTTGCTCTGATCGTTCTCGACGGGTCTCGTGCCGTGTATGTCCGTTCGCCCGAATCCGGGTTGACCTGTCCGCTCGAACAACCCGTATGTAATGACAATTCGGTTTGCCGGTGAAGGGAATTTATCCCTTCAATGAGCCAGCCAGCAAACCGCGCAGGAAGTAACGCCCGAGAAAGATGTAAACCAACAGCGTGGGCAGGGCGGCAAGCAGGGAACCCGCCATTTGCACGTTCCAGGCAATGATCTGACTTCCCGCCATATTGTTCAACGCAACCGTGATGGGCCATGAACGGTTGCCCGTGAGCACCACCGCGAACAGAAAGTCATTCCATGCCGAGGTAAACTGCCAGATCAGCACCACGACAAAACTGGGGATGGAGATGGGGAAGAGTATCCACCGATAGATGCCCAGCATGTCGGCGCCGTCAATTCGCGCAATTCGTCCGGCATGGAACGCAAACCCGCCAAATAGACCGCCATGGTGTAACCGGTCATATGCCCAGATGGCTGCCAGGGCAATCGCCGCAATGCCCCAGTTTTCGGTGGTGTGCCATTTGTTGATCAAAAAATCCAGAGCAGTAGGAAAACAGCAGGTTGAACCCGCTCAAACGGTCGCCCGTGGCGGGGTTCATCAGCCAGCGCCAGACCGCGCCCGTCATGATATAGGAAATTGCCATCGGGAAGAGAAACGAACTGCGGAAGAACCCCTCCTCCTTCAGCCCCTCGTCGAGCATCACCGCCGTAAAGAAACCTTGTCAATGTAACATTACCTGCCTTCGGGATAGGGAACAAAGCATGTTGCCCGACGCTAGAGAGCGTCTTTTACGCCAAGCGTAGGGGACGTTCTCTAACGTCCGCCTGCTTATCCTGAATTCACGTTAACATTACAACGCGTACGCGGAATGGTGGTGCAGGATCGCTTTCCCGGCTTGTGGTGGAAGCCAACAGCCTCCCGACATTTGCCGAGAGGCTGTTGGGTGTGGTGTGTGAAGGAGATTATGGGAGCAGGGTACCGCCGCCAAAGTCATCGAAGAAGGCATTGGCGGCATTGATGAACCAGAGACCAATGTAGCCGCCTTTGGGGTTGAAGAATGCCTGGTCGGCTGCGTCGAGGGTGAAGTAACCGGCTTCGATGCCGTTCTTGTAGACGATGACAATGCCGTTGGAGAGCGCCCGCGCGCCGAATTGATCCCCGTTGGCAAATGTGACGGGAATGGTGCCGTAACTCTGCCAGGTCAGGGTGTCAGGGCGGAAGGTCCACAGTTCGACGGTGTGGGATGCGGCGCGATATTGGAGTTCGATGACGCCTTCGCCCCAGTTGGGACCGTATTGTCCCTGGGCTTTGAGGAGCAGGTCTTGTTCAAAGCCGGCGGTGTCTATGGTGGTGAGGGTTACAAAAACTTCCTGGTCGACGCCGAAGGGCGTTTTCCAGTAGATGGCGCCGTCACGGCGCACGTCCACCTGGTTGCCGGAGATTCGGTAGGAACCGGTGGCGCCTTTCCAGTTGGAGCCCAGGTTGCCGTTGGGGCGGTCGAAGGTGTCGAGGATGGCGGTGGTGGGGAAGGGTGGGTCCAGTTCCAGCCCGATGAGGACTGGGTCGTGGTCGGAGGAGCGGGAGGCGTTCGGCTCGTAGAGGGCGTCTTGCGAAGGCGGTTTGAAGGAGGTGTCGTAATCGAGCACGTCGGGTTCGTCGGAGTTGATGTGCCAGTCGGCTGCGCCGGTGATCTGGTGGAACATGCTTGGGTTTGCAAGGGCATGGTCGAGGTAGCCGGCTTGTCCGTCGAAGGTGTAGGAGTAGGCGTAGGCGCCCTGGAAGTGTGCGATGAGGTTGGTGTAATCGTCGCCTGTGCCGGGGGTGTCGTCGGCGCCGGCTTTGATGGCGTCAATGGGGTCTTCCATGGCGTAGGAGTTCAGGTCGCCGATGATGAGGAAGTCGGCGTCGCCGCTGCCGGTTGGGTCTGTTGCGAGCCAGTCTACCAGGGCTTGTGCGGCGAGGGTGCGGGTGCCGCTGCAGTTGCCCTGTCCGTCGCCGGTGTCGGGGTCGCCGATGTCGTCGCAGGCGGAGCCTTTGGATTTGAGGTGGTTGACCACGACGGTGAAGCGTGCGCCTGTGCCGACTTCTTCGAAGGTTTGGGCGAGGGAGGGGCGGCTCTTTGTGTCAATGAAGCGCGGGTCAACGGAGGAGTCGAGGATTTGGAAGGGTCCGACGGGGGTGACTTTGGATGGTTTGTAGATGATGCCTACTTTGATGGCGTCGGTGCCGATGGTGCCGGTGTCAATGTAGGCGTAGCCTGGCAGTCCGGCGACGATGTCTGCGAGCGGTTCGACGCCGGTGGTGTTTTCCAGTTCGTTGAGGCCGACGATGTCTGCATCCAGGCCGGCGAGGGTGGCGAGGAGTTTGGCGCGCTGGCGGGTGAGTTCGTCGGGCTGGTCAGAGTCCCAGCCGCGGCATTCCACGTTTTGGAGGGGTCCGCATTTGTTGTCGAGGGGGTTGCCGGTGGGGTAGTCTGGGGTGAGGAAGTAGTTGAGGGTGTTCAGGGATGCGACGCGCAGGCTGCCGCCGACCGGTTCGGGTGCGGCTGGGCGGGGGTTGACGGGGGTGTAGTCGGCGGGTCCGGTGGGGATGATGCGGTAGAGGTTGAAGTCGTAGCCGAGGATGCCGAGGGCGTTGGTGACGAGGTCGCCGCCGCGGAAGCGATTATCGAGCGAGAAGGGGAGTCCGTTGGGGTGGCGAAGGGTGGCGGGGTTTTGCGCGCTTTGTGCGTCGTCGAGAGTGATGCGGCGCAGGCTGTTGGCGAGGGTGCGGGCGTTGGCGGCTGCGCCGGGTTCGTCAATGGCGGTGCCGGTGAAGGGGCGGGTCTCGCCGGGCAGGGGGAGGGCAAGCACGATTTCGCCGAAGCGGTCATAGTTGAAGTATTCGGCGATGACGAGGTCCTGCGGGAAACGTACGAGCATGCCTTCGTAGCGTTCGAAGTCGTTGAGGCTGGTGACGGGCAGGGTCACGTCGAGCGGGGCGATTGTGGCGGTGCCGCATTGGACGATGTTGGCGGCGGGGACTGCGGCGGTGTTGCTGTTAGAGCCGTTGAGGGTGGTTTGGTTGAAGCGTTCGCGGGCGTAGCCGGTTACGCGGACGACCTGCCCCGCGCTGACCAGGTTGGATGCGCCGGTGTAGACGAAAATGCCGTCGGATGTGGCGGGGTCGCCGTCGCCGTTGAGGTCCTGAAGGTAGAAGCCGGAGGCGCTGGCGGTGCCTTCGAAGTCACCGACTACAACGCCTTGTGTGGTGACGGTGCCGGTGATGGCGGCGGAAAGGCCGCTGCCCTGAATGGCGTAGATGGGGGTGTATGCGGCGGCGCAGACATTGAAGGGGGAGAAGCCAACTGTGAAGTTGACGATCATGTTGTCTGGCGGGTCGTTGGTGTCCTGGTCGCTGATTTGATTTGCGAGAATGGTCAGTGTGCAGGTTTCGCCGTTGGTGAGCGAGATGGCGGGGTCGAGGGTGAAGGTGGTGGGTCCGCCGCTGTAGGATGCGGAGACTGTTCCGCTAGTGGAGCAGGAGAGGTCGAACCAGGGGTCGGTGACGTTGACCGGCTCGCTGAATGTGACGGTGAGGTTGGCGTCAACGGGGAAGTCGGTGGCGCCGTTCGAGGGGAAGGTGCTGGTGACCTCGGGGGCGGTATCTTCCGGGGCGCAGTTCGCCACGTGATTACCGAGTCCGTCGAAGGTGTCTGTGGGGAACGCATCCCATTCCACTGACGGGTCGAAGACATCCGTGCCGTTAGGGTCGCCGGCGCAGATAGTGTTTTTGCGGCGCAAAGTGTTATCGGCGGTGACGCCACCCCATTCGGTGCCCGGGTCGAAGCCGATTTGCCCAATTGCGTCTATGACCGTGGTGCCTTTGCGAAGGACTACCGCATCGTCGCCGTTGAACCAGCCCGCGCCGTTGGTTTGATCTGCCTGGGCAAGGATGGTGGCATTGGCGGAGGATTGGGCAATGACATATACATCGCCATCTGCCACTGTGCCGGTCAGGTTGATGGTCAACCCTGCGGAGGCGCTGCCGTTGAAGAACATCTGGATGTTATAACCGCCGGCAGAAAGGTCAACGGCGGTTCCGGTGCCGTTGTATATCTCGAGCGCCTTGTTGTTGCTGGAGCCTTCGATATATTCCGAAAAAAATAGCTCTGAAGGCGCCGCGGCAGTTGCCATTTGTGTGGGCATCAGAGCCATTAACAGTGCCAGTATCAGCATACTGGCTAGAAAGGAATGGATTTTTCCAGTCATCATGTGCTCTCCTCTTTATTGATGGATGAAATGTTTATAGATGAAACGGATTGGGAGGCGGCGGGTGCCAGCCGCGCCGCCTGTTTCATTCTATGGTAGTCAGGACAAAAAAGCAAGGCGCATGTAACCTTTTTGTGGAATCTACCGCTTAAACAACAATGTGGCTCCGGTTTGAGTCCACATTGTTGTTTGTTCTATGTCGGCTAGTCGAGCAGTTCCTTGGGGATATTGCCGCCGTTCGCGGCAATCTGCCGCAGGACTTCCTTGTGGAGCCAAGTGTTCATCTTGGCGGAATCGCCCATGAGATTTTCCGGACACCCGAGTTCGGTTGCCAGTTCTTTTCGCGCCTCGAAACTGCTGTCAATATCCAGAAGTTTGAGCAGATCCACAATCGAGACCTTCCAATCGAGGTTCTTCCCTTTGCTCATCTCCTCCAGTTTTTTGACCACGTCCACTTCGGAGATGGGAGTGGGAGCGGGCGCAGGGGCTGGCGCGGGCGCCGGTGCAGATTGAGCCATTGCCCTTGCCTTGTACTCGTCCTCCATGTTCGGTCCTGTTTTTACCGCAGGGGTTGCGGGTTTGACGGTCGCGGCCGGTTTTGCGGTCGCGGCGGGAGCGGCAGACGCCGGTTTTGCGCCCAGCGCGGCGGATGCGCTTTTTTGTTCGTCATCTTTTTTCCCGATTCCCAATTTGCTCAAAATCTTGTTGAAGAGACCCATGGTAAAAAATCCTCTCGATTAATATGATATGCGGGCGCATGCAAAGAACATCGCCCTTTGCCCACATTATATCCTGTTATCAACGATAAAATATTAATGAGTTGTAAAGAGATAGTAAAACTCAAGAGGGAAAATATCCGTTCCTGCAATATAATCCGCCCAATGGAAAAACAGAAACGCCTTCTCTGGACACGCGACTCATCCATCCTGCTCGGCGGGTTCCTGCTGACCATCTTCCTCATCGTGTACATCTGGTGGCCCCTCGCCGAGGAATACCTCAAATACGTGAACTGGGACGGCGCCTGGTGGCGTTACATGGACTGGCTGTTGCTCGGCATCTTCGGCTTCATGTCTGTGACGATCATCACCCGCGCGAACCTCAAGACCGACGGACTCATCATCGTCGTCGGCGTCTGCGGCGGGCTGGCGATCGAGTCGTGGGGAACGCAGACGAACCTCTGGCACTATTATACGGACGAGCGTCCGCCGCTGTGGATCATCCCCGCCTGGCCCATTGCAAATCTCTCCATTGATCGCGTTACTCGTTTGTTCAATTGGACGATCAATAAAATCGGACAACGCTTCCGCTTCATCCTTCAGCCTTCTTCCTTCATCATTTTTTACTGGATTACCTTCGCCTCTTTTATAAGCCTGATGCTGGTCTTTGTCGCCCCAACCTTCGACAAGTCCTTTACCTGGTTCTCTCTCGCGTTGTGCATTCTCCTCGTCCTCACGCCAACGGATCATCGTTTTGCGATGCTCACGTTCATCGCCGGTTCCGGGCTGGGATATTTTCTCGAGTTGTGGGGGACAACCCGCGAGTGCTGGACGTATTACACGTTGGAAACGCCGCCGCTGTTCGCGGTGCTGGCACACGGGATGGCGGCGGTCGCGTTTTGGCGGGCGGGGTTGATGCTGAAAATGCTGTGGGGACGATTCGGCTTCTCGAAGCCTCAACCGGCACAAGTCCAGTAAGAAGCGTAAGTCACTCACAATTTTCTTGACGCGTGGGGGAATCGTCCTATAATGTGACCTGCTAGTCACATGACTTGGAGGTCACATCTTGTATGCCCAGACAGACATTCCATAACCTCCCTGAAGAAAAGCGCGGGAAGATCATCAACGCCGCCATCGAAGAGTTCGCCGAGTATGGATTGGAAAACGCCTCGACGAACCGCATTGTGTCTAAAAGCGGTATTTCAAAGGGCAGTTTCTACCAGTATTTCGAAGATAAGCAGGATCTCTTCATGTATCTGCTGACGGTGCTGGAGCGCGAGAAAGTGGAGTACTTCAAAGGAAAACACCCTCCCAGCATGAACATGGATACTTTCCAGTATTTCCGCTGGATGATCAAGACGGGCATGGAATTCAACTCCGCCTATCCCCGCCTGGTACAAGCCATCAGCCGGGTGATGTTTAATGAAGGGATGTATTACAAGAACTTCGCCAACATCCGCGAGCGGTCTATGCAGGGATTGCGTACCATAATCCGCGAAGCGATTGAGCGCGGCGAGGTGGACCCCAGCGTGGATGTGGAACTGGCGGTGATGATCATGGAAACGTGGAGCAACGCCATCAGCAATTACATCCTGCAGGAAGGCATGAAACAGAAAGATATCATGAAGTGGGTGCGCTCCGCAAAGACGCAGCAAATGATTGACAAAATGTTGTACGTGATGGAATACGGCTTGCGAAAGACCGAATCGGATTTCGAAAAGAACTTTCAGGAAAGGACAACACCATGACTCTCTATCTGCGCCTGGCATGGCGCAACGTATGGAGACAGCGTCGCAGAACGCTCTTGATTGCTGTCGGCATGGGCGTGACGATGGCAATGCTCGTCTTCTACGATGGTCTCATCGGCGGCTTCGAGCAAGCCATCTATGGCAACGCCATCCAGCTGCTCGGCGGCAACATTCAGGTTCATGCGGCGGGATATAGTGAAAAGCTCGGGCGCAAGCCTTTGCTCCCGCTGGCAGACCCCGATGCGGTGGTGCAGGCGGCGGAAGCGCGCCCGGAGGTGGTCGCCGCTTCCAAACGCATTGTGACCGGCGGGCTGGTCACCAACCGTGAGGGCGCGTTTGCCGTCTCGATTATCGGCATCGAAACCGATAAGGAAGCCCGTATCACGCCCGTCGCCGCCAACCTCTCGAAAGGACGTTATCTCACCCCCGACGACGGCGATTTCATCGTCATCGGGCAGGGACTTGCCACCGCCATGAACGTGGACGTGGGTGACCGCATCACCATGGTCGGCAACGCTGTTCACGAGCAGACACGCCAGCGCACGATGACCATCGTCGGCATTTACGATGTCGGCGTGCCGACGGTCGAAAAAGCCATGATTTACCTTTCGCTGAAAGAGGCGCAGCAACTCTTTGGGCTGGAAGGGCAGGTGACCGAAGTGGTCATTTCCCTCAAGCAGATTGGGCAGGAACCGCCGGTGGTAGAGGCCATCCGCCGCGCCGCGCCCGGCTACGAAGTGGACACATGGGAAAACTCCTTCCCCGACTTGAAGCAGACCATGGACATGAAAACCGGCGTCATGAGTTACCTTGGCATATTCCTGCTGGGCATTGTCGCCATCGGCATCCTCAATCTGCTGATGATGGCGGTTTTCGAGCGCACACGCGAAATCGGCGTCATTGGCGCGCTGGGGTTGAAGCCCTATCAAATCACCTTTCTATTTTTGCTCGAAGGGATTTTGATTGGCTTGATGGGCGCAGCCTTCGGCGCGATTCTCGGCACGCTTCTCAACGGGACCTTGAGCGTGGTCGGTCTCGACTACACTCAGTTTGCCAGCCTGACCGAATACACCGCCCTCATCAGCGGACGGATCTACCCGCAAATTGCGCCGCTGAAGGTGCTCCAGCATGCTGTCACCATCGCGATCATTTCTGCGCTGGCGGCGTTGTATCCCGCCCTTCAAGCCTCCCAGCGCGAACCGGCCGAGGCGCTGCATTATGTATAACGGAATGCTGCCTGACCGCTCGATTCTTTGCTTACGCGGCATTCCTTGCGTACCCGGCGTTCTCTAACGACGCCTCACCAGAAAAGAGACCCTCCTATGATCAACTACTTCAAACTGGCATACCGAAACCTGGGCAGGCATCGCCGCCGCTCGCTTCTTTCCGGGCTGGCGCTGGCTCTTGGCACCGCATTGTTGATGTTCATTGCCGCCTTTTTTCAGGGTGAGATGCGCAGCGCTATGGAATCCACTTTGCGCCTCAATAGCGGACATCTTCAGGTGCGCGATGCAGACTACGACCCCGATAAACTCAGCGTGGCATGGGACTATCTGATTGAAACCCCCCAGCAAGTCGCAGCGCAGATTCAAACCCTGGACGTGGTTCAAACAGCGACTCCGCGCCTGTTTGCCAGTGGCATCGTCTCGGTGCGGGATGAATCGGTGGGTGTCCAAATCATCGGTGTTGACCCCGCTTCCCCGGCGAACGCTCCGTACCGCACGCTCATGGCAGGAGCGTTTCTTACCGCCGACGACCGCGACGGAATTCTGATTGGGTATCCGCTGGCTCAAAGCCTTGGGCTGAGTGTGGGAGATAAACTCACCCTGCTGGTCAACACCGCTGACGGCAGCGTGGATCAACAACCCTTCACCGTGCGCGGAATCTTCACCACCGGCACCACCGCTTACGATAAAGGTATCGTGTTTCTGCCGCTTGCCAAAGCGCAGGCGTTTTCGGGCGCAGGCGACCGCGCCAGCATCATCTTTGTACTGCTCAAAGACCGTGAACAGGCAGAGGCGGTAGCCGCCGCGATTTCCAGCCCAAACTATCAGGTCAAAACCTGGCGCGAGTTGAATCAACTGCTTGTGCTGGTCAATGATTTTTCCGATGCCTATCTGGTTGTCATCAACCTCATCATCCTGGGTGTGACCGTTACAGTCATTGTCAACACCTTGCTGATGTCTGTTTTCGAGCGCACGCGCGAGATTGGCATCCTCTCTGCCATCGGCATGAAGGGACGCCAGATTGTCACGCTCTTCCTGGCAGAAGCCTTCCTGCTCGCGCTCGGCGGCGTGACTGCCGGCACCCTGGCTGGCTGGGCGGTCTCCGCTTATTTTGGGAAAGTCGGTATTTACTTCGGCGACCTGGGTTTGAGCGCCGATATGCTCCTCGAAGACCGCATCTACACCTACCTGACGCTCGAATCTGCCGTCAACCTGATCGTCACCGCCTTCGTCATCACCCTGCTTGCTTCGCTTTACCCCGCGCGGATGGCTGCACGCATGGAACCGGTAGAAGCCTTACACAGCGCGCAATAAAGTAGAACAAGTCTATAGGCTTGTTCTACGAGCAACAAGGAGAAACAACATGGAAGTCGCAAAATTGACCAACGTCACCCGCACTTACAAAATCGGGCAGGTGGAAACCCGCGCCTTGAACGGCATCAACCTGACCATCGAAAGCGGAGAATTCACCTCGCTGGTGGGTCCCTCCGGCTCGGGCAAGACCACCCTCCTGCAACTTATCGGCTGTCTCGACCAGCCCACCAGCGGCAGTGTCATCATCAACGGCGTAGAGACCACCGGGCTCAACCGCAACCAGCGCGCTGATCTGCGTAAAGGTACGATTGGCTTTGTGTTCCAGTTCTTTGCGCTCATCCCCACCCTCACCGCCTACGAGAATGTGGAAATGCCGCTCCTGCTCAACGGCAAGAGCGCCGCTGAACGGCGCAGGCGTGTGATGGAACTGCTCGAAGCAGTCGGCATGGTAGACCGCGCCAACAACCGCCCCGATCAACTCTCCGGCGGACAGCAGCAGCGCGTTGCGGTTGCCCGAGCGCTTGTCACAAACCCCAAACTGATCCTCGCCGACGAACCTACCGCCAACCTGGATACCGAAAACGGCGAGCAGGTCATGGAAATTATGAAGAAACTCAACAAAGAGACCGGCACCACCTTTGTCTTTGCCACGCATGACCCGCGCGTCATCAAATATGCCAACCGTGTGGTCACCTTGCAGGATGGCGTAATCGTCAAAGACGTGCCGGCAAACGGAAAGTCGTAGAGAAAGAATGAAGAAAACCAACCTGATTGTGCTTATCGTAGCGGCGCTGGCGCTTTCTGCCTGCGGCGCGCCCGCCACACCCACCCCCATTCCCACCATCGTGCTGGGAGATGAAGCCGGCAACACTGCGCCCCGTCCCGTTGTCAGCGGAGGGAACGTTATCGTCTCGGCAGTCCTCGTCCCTGCGCAGGAGGCGCATCTGGCTTACGTCAGCGGCGGGATCGTTGCGAAGGTCAATGCGAAAGTTGGAGACCGGGTGACTGCAGGACACATCCTGGTGGAACTGGATGACGCCCTCGCCCGGCTGGAAGTGGAACGTGTTCAGCGCGTCTTGCGTGAACTGACTTCCCCCGCTGCCATTGCCGCCGCGGAACAGGCGGTGGCAAACGCCCAGGAATCTTACGACGAAGCCAAAAAGAAAGCCGACAGCCTCAACCGCCGCTTCGCCGATACGGTCACTCGTGATTACCTTGAAGCGCAGGTCACTTTGGCGCAGCAGGCATTGGACCTGGCGCGGGAAGCCTACAACCGCACCCGCGGGCTTTCTTCTGCCAACCCGGCGCGGGCGAAAGCCGCCACCGCTCTCTATGACGCCCAAAAGGCATACAACACCGCGCTGGCGAACCTCAACTGGTTTACGGAAAAACCCTCTGAAACCGAAGTTGCCCGCCTTACGGCAGACTTCAACGCCGCTTCTGCCACATTGCAGGAGGCAAAGTGGTATCTTGCCGCGTTGAAAGGCGAGGCGGTTCCTGCGGATGCCCGCGGGGCAAAACTTGCGCAACTTCAGCAGGCGCACGCCGACCTGCAAGCCGCGCAGATCCGCCTCCAACAAACCCGCCTGGTTGCTCCTTTTGACGGTTGGGTGACGCGGGTGGACGTGATCGCCGGTGAATACGCCGCCCCGGGCAGGATGTTGATCGTCCTCAGTGATGTGGACCACTTACAGGTCAAGACCACCGATTTGAGCGAGCGCGACGTTGTGAAAATCAAAGCCGGCGACCCGGCAACCATCCTTGTTGATGCGCTCCATCAGGAATTCAAAGGGAAAGTTCTCTACATCTCTCCGCTGGCGTCGGTCCTCGGCGGAGACGTGGTGTACGAGGTCACGCTTGCTTTCGAGGAACAGCCCGCCGGAGCGCTGGCAGGTATGACAGCGGACGTAACGTTTGGAGAGTAATGAGCGAATAGTCATCAGTAAACAGTGATCGAGAGGCGGATGCACTATAATGTCCGCGTCTTTTTCTGCCTGAAACCTGACACCGGAGAACCTATGACCCTTCCCACCAAAATCACCGTCATCGGCGCCGGTTCGGCGTCGTTCGGCGAGAATACGCTCTCCGCCATCATGCGCTCGAAAAAGTTACGCGGCTCCACGCTTGCGCTCGTGGATCGAAACGCCGACAGTTTGGATATCGTGCATCGGCTGGCGAACAGGCTCAACGTCGAGTGGGAGGCGGGGTTTGTCATCACAGCCCACCCCCATCATGCCGAGGCGCTGGCGGGCAGTCAATTCGTCGTCAACGCCATCGAGGTGGGCGCGCGCGAAAATCTATGGCAGCGCGATTTCGAAATTCCCATCAAATACGGTGTGCGCCAACCCTACGCGGAGAATGGGGGGCCCGGGGGATTTGCCCACGCCATACGCAACATCCCTCCCATCCTGCAGATCGCGCAGGACATGGAACAAGCCTGCCCCGACGCGTGGTTCGTCAACTTCACGAATCCGATGATCCGCATTTGCGACGCGGTCAACCGCCACAGCCGCATCAAGTGCGTCGGGTTGTGTCATCAAATTTATGCGGGCTATGGCATGGTTGGTGTTGCGCTCGCGGATGATCTCGGCATCGAAGTGCCCGAGGGTCTCACGGGCATGCACGCCGCGGTGGATCAGCATCCGCTTCAGCATCGCGTGCGCGAACAGATCGTCCCGCTCGTGGATATTCGCGCCGCGGGATTGAATCACTTCACATGGATTCTTTCCATCCGCGACCGGCGCACCGGCGAGGACCTTTACCCGCTCTTTCGGAAACGCTTCTTCGAACTGGACCCGAAGTTTGAGCCGCTGACGAGGGACGTTTTCTCCGCCTTTGGCTTGTTCCCCGTCCCCGGCGATACGCACCTGTGCGAATACCTGCCTTGGATGAGCGACCCCAACACCAAACCCTGGGAGAAATACAACATTCGTTTGTACGATTGGGAATTGTTCGCGAACGTGCGAGGGTTCGAATTGCATCGTCTGAATCAAATGGCAAACAATGAAGCGACCATCGAAGGCTTGCTCGACACAGACTCCGAAGGTGCGCTCGAAATGATCGAGAACGTGGCAGGCGCAGGGAATCATTATCACCTTGCCGCGAATCTGCCGAACGCAGGGCAAATTTCCAACCTGCCGCCTGGCGCAACGGTCGAAACGCCTGTGCAAGTCAACGGCGCGGGGATTCACCCTGTTCATGTCGGCGCGCTGCCGGAACCCATCGCCGAATTATGCCGAAGAGAAACGATGGTTGCCCAACTCTGCGTGGACTCGGCTGTGGAAGGCTCGCGCGAAAAGGCATTGCAATGTCTGCTGCTCGACCCGGTCATCACCGATATTGATACTGCGAAAAAGATATTGGATGATTACTTGATAACTTACAAAGAATATCTTCCGCAGTATTGGAAGTAGACCCTCTGTCATTCTGAGCGACCGCAGGGAGCGAAGAATCCCTGAACCTATTGTAGAGACCCTTCGCCGCTCGGGGTGACATCATCAAAAGGCAAGATGAAAATTATCACTCTCACACCTACAAACGAAACTCTCATCCGTCACGCTGCGCAATTGATGGTGGATGCATTCCGCGAACATTGGTCGCATGCGTGGCAAAGATTCGAAGATGGGATGGAGGAAGTGCGCGAAATGCTCGAAGCCGAACGCATCTGCCGCGCCGCAGTGGATGAGGAAGGAAATCTTTTGGGCATCATCGGCGGGATTCCGCAATATGAGGGTCGCGTGTGGGAACTGCACCCCCTCGCAGTCCAACCGCATCTGCAGGGGCGGGGCATCGGACGTGCCCTGGTCGAAGACTTCGAGGAGCAGGTGCGCCAGCGCGGCGGACTCACCATCACGCTCGGCACGGATGACGAAGACAACATGACTTCGTTATCGAATGTTGACCTGTACGAGAATATGTGGGAGAAGATTCAAAACATCCGTAATTTGAAGGGACATCCGTTCGGGTTCTATCAAAAGATGGGATACGTCATCACCGGCGTCGTGCCGGATGCCAATGGACGAGGCAAGCCGGATATTTTGATGTCGAAGAGAGTGGAGTGATAGACCGCGGACGGTGGACCGTAGACCATGGTCCGCGGTCTATCGTCTATGGTCAATGAGTCTCGGTCACCTTTGTAATGTTGCGCGGCTTTTCGGTATCGTATCCCTTGACCTGAGTCAGGTGGCAGGCGAATAACTGGGCGGGGAGGATGCCCACCAGCGGGGTCAGCCATTCGGGAATCTGAGGCGGGAGGGGAATTGGGGATTGAGCCAGCGCAAGCGAATCCGCCTGATCCGAGATGACGACGAGTTCCGCATCCTTTCCCCTGCGGAGGCGGGTCAGCATATCCTGCATCGAATCGTACACCCTGCCGCCCGGCACAACCGCGAGAACGGGGAATCCGCCTTCGACCATGGCAATGGGACCGTGCTGGAAGTCGGCGGAGGAATAGGGTTCGGCGATGAGGTAGGTCAATTCCTTGAGTTTGAGCGCCCATTCGAAGGCGGTGGCGTAGTTGAAGCCGCGCCCAAGCACCACACACTGGCTCATGTAACGGTAGCGCTGCGCCATTTGCGCGAGCTGTTCATCGAGTGCGAGCGCCTGCTCCGCCCATTGGGAGACGGAGGCGAGTTCCCGCCACCGTTCATCCGAATGGTTCAGCGCGGCGGAGAGCATGGCAATCGCCATGAGTTCGGCGGTGTAGGTTTTGGTTGCGGCGACGGCTTTTTCCTCGCCTGCCTGAATATCGAGAACGAAATCGGCGGCTCTGGCAAGCGGGGACTCGGGGGCGTTGGTGACGGCGAGCGTGAGACAATTTTGCCTGCGTCCCTCCTCGAGCACGCTGACAATATCGGGAGATTGCCCCGATTGCGAGACGCCCACGACCAGCGCGTTCCGCAAACGCGGCGGGCTTTGGTAATACGTGAACAGCGAAGGCGTTGCCAGAGCCAGCGGAAGCCCATTGTGCGCGCCCCATAGATAGTTGGCATACCTGCCCGCGTTATCCGATGTGCCGCGCGCGGCGAGGAATGCATATGGCACATCACGCGATTGAATGGCTTTTGCAATTTCGAGCACGCTTTGTTTTTGTTTTTCCAGCAGTGAAGCGAGTCGTTCGGGTTGTTCGAAGATCTCGGAATGAAGCGTCATGACATCCTCCGGCTGTATTCTACTTCCACTTTGTGCGCGTGTCACACCGTTGATCTCTTGCATGAGTACGCCGGTGTTTGCGAACGTCTCTTATGCGGGGCGTGTAACGCGCTCTCCAGCGCACTTTTGCAAGAGGCTGATTCATGAAAGATATTCGCGCGCAAAGGTTCTCATCGTCGGTGCAAGGCATATCGGCCTTATGTTCGCCAGTCTTCAAAGGCTGCATTATGAATCGTGATTCGTCTTTTGCATATCATCGTATGAATTGCAAATCAACACATGCAAAATTTTAAAGTTATTCAACTCCAAAAAACCTTTACATTAACTCAATAATAGATACAATCTATAAAAGTTATACATCATCATCGCATGATTCAACGCGTAACGCACGAATGAATCAAAAACAGTTCAAAACATGATGAGTGTATGAAGCGATCAAGAGAACATACTTTCAAGCCAAAACATCTTGGTCGAAACGGAGAAAAGGACTCGACATGTATATTTGTGTTTTATCAAGCACGCCGGATGATCCCAACGACAAACCATACGATCCATCCCCGCATATGAATGGATTCAAATGGAAGCATCATCCGGTCAATCCCAAGAATGTTGAAAAACAACTGCGCGATCTCGTCAACGAGGGCGTGGAGGTTTTTGTCAATCTTTGTGACGGAACCCCCGACGACGCGCTCTCCGGCGTCGGGCTGGTCCAACTCATGGAAAAAATGGGGCTTGCATTCACTGGCGCCGATTCGAAATTCTTCGATCCTTCGCGTCAGGAGATGAAAACCTACGCCAGGAAAGCAGGCGTCCCCACGCCCAACTGGATTATGCTGGATCGCGTGGAGGATGTGGAACGCGCCGCAAAGAAATTGCGCTTTCCCATCCTGGTCAAGCCGCCGCACGGGTACGCCAGCGTCGGTATCACGCGCAAATCGCGCTGTGAAACCCCTGAACAACTCAGGCAGCAGGTTGCGTTCGAAATACAACAGTTCGGACGCGCGCTCCTCGAAGAGTTCATCGAGGGACGCGAGTTCACCTGTCTGATCGCCGAGAATCCCGACGACCCGAAGAATCCCATCACCTTCAAGCCGGTGGAATTCATCTTTCCCGAGGGCGAATCGTTCAAACATTACGATATGAAATGGGTTGACTACGAAAAGATGTCCGTCGCGCCGGTGAACGACAAACGCATCGAAAAGACATTGCGTGAACAGACCGCCCGCATTTTTAGCGCCATGAACGGCAACGGTTATGCCCGCTGCGATTACCGCATGGACGCGGACGGCGTCATTCACATGCTCGAGATCAACCCCAACTGCGGCATCTTCTACGCGCCGCACGAACCGGGGTCTGCGGATTTCTCCCTGATCAACGATCCGGTGTACAACCACCGCAAATTCCTTCATCTGATCATCCGTGCCGCCCAGAACCGTCAGGAAAAACTGCTGGCGGCGAGAATGAAGAAGCGCCAGGTACGAAAACAACGCGCCGAGCAGATGGTTTACGCGTAATTCCATGGTCGGCAATCGGCCATCTGGCGGGCGGACAACACGTCCGCCCGTTTGCTTATCATCGGCGGGACGGCGAACGCGTTCGTAAGCGACCGTCAACTTAAACCACCGGAGGCGTTCATGCACGACAAGCGAATTGCATTCATCGGTCCCGGCGTCATGGCAGAAGCCATGCTGGCGGGCTTGTTGCGAAAAAGACTGACGAATCCCGTCAACATCATCGCCGCAGGACCGCGACAGGAACGCGGCGACCAATTGCATAAAACCTACGGAATCGAATTTACGACGAACAACGCCTTCGCCGCCTCACGCGCAGAGGTAGTGGTGCTATCCGTAAAACCTCAGCGCCTCAGTGAAGTGATGAAGGGCCTCAAAGGCATCCGTTCCGAGGCGCTGGTGCTGTCCATCGTTGCCGGTGCAACCGTCGAGAAGATCGGCGCCGGATTGAATCATAGAGCCGTTGTGCGTTCCATGCCCAATACGCCCGGACAGATCGGCGAAGGTATCACCGTCTGGACGTGTTCGAAAGAGGTGACCGCCGAACAACGGGAAACGGCGCGCACCATCCTCGGCGCGTTGGGTGATGAGATTCTTGTCGAAGATGAAACCTATCTCGATATGGCAACCGCCCTCTCCGGCACCGGTCCTGCCTATGTCTTCCTCTTCGCCGAAGCGTTGATTGACGCCGGCGTTCACATGGGCTTCCCCCGCCGCATTGCCGAACTGCTTGTACTGCAAACGATCAAAGGTTCCGTCGCCTATTACCAACAAGCCGGCAGGCATCCTGCCACATTGCGGAATCAGGTGACGTCACCGGGGGGCACGTCTGCCGAGGCGTTGTATTACCTTGAAAAAGCCGGCTTTCGCACGGCGGTTTCCCGGGCGGTTTGGGCGGCATATCAACGCTCGCTGGAATTGGGAAGGGAAAAACCCGGGCACCTCGACGCGCACGAGGAGGACGCCTGAATTTCGGGCGGGAATCCCCTTGTAAATTCATTGACGCGCCGCCCCGCCCATGTTATCCTTGCCGCTGTAGGATACCAGTAGTTTGCTTTGGAAGTACCAGATCGGCTCGCGGTTTATCCGTGAGCCGGTTTTGTTTTACCGCCGTTGAGGCGGCTCCGATGCAATACCCAATGAGTACCCTCCAAAACTCTACTTGCCACAAGGAGGCAAACATGTCGGAACGTATCAACGGTATTGTGAAATGGTTCAACGGAACGAAGGGATACGGCTTCATCGAGCGTGAAGGCGGACCGGATGTCTTCGTCCACTTCTCTGCCATTCAGGGCGAAGGATTCAAGAACCTGCAGGAAGGTCAGAAGGTCGAATTCAACGTCGAACAGGGACCCAAGGGCTTGCAAGCCGCAGACGTGGTCATCGTCGGCTGAACCGCATTTCCCCCGACCCCCATCCCCGGAACGCGCGTTTCGGGGATTTTTCGTGTTTGAGGCGGGGCAAAATCCCCCGTCCATTCATCACCGCAGAGGCAGCCCGATTTCTGTAATCCAAATGTATCGCTCGCTCCACATTCGCTCGTTATACTTGTTTTGATGGCTGGAGCATCGGTGAATACGCCCAAACAGAAATTCAACCGCTACGAAATCATCGAGGAACTTGGCGTCGGAGGCATGGCGACCGTCTACCGCGCCTACGATCCCTTGTTCGAGCGCGAGGTGGCGCTCAAAGTGCTCAAGCGCGAACTCCTCGAAGAACCCGAACTGCGCGAACGCTTCGAACGCGAGACCAAGATCGTGGCGAAACTCGAACATGCCGCCATCGTCCCCGTGTACGATGTCGGCTATGACAATGGACAACTATTCTACGTCATGCGCTACATGACCGACGGTTCCCTCTCCGAACGCATCAACGAAGGCAAACTCGACCTCGAACAGATCGCCCGCATTCTCCTGCGGCTTGCCGATGCCCTCGATTACGCCCACCGCAAAGGCATCGTCCACCGCGACCTGAAACCCGGCAACATCCTCTTCGACGAAGTCGGTAACGCCTTCATCTCCGATTTCGGCATCGCCAAATTTGCACAAGCCGCCACGCGCATCACCCACTCCGGCATCATCGGCACCCCCCGCTATATGAGCCCCGAACAGGCGCGCGGCGACGAAACCGATGGACGAAGCGACCTTTATACGGTGGGTGTCCTGTTATTCGAAATCCTCAGCGGCAAAGCGCCCTTCGAAGCCACTACTCCGCTTGCCCTCGCCTTCAAACACGCCACCGAACCCGCGCCGGATATCCTGACCATCAATCCGAACCTGCCCCCGCGTTTGGGCGAAATCCTGAAAAAAGCGCTCGAAAAGAATCCCGCCGACCGTTATCAAACCTGCGCCGAATTTGCCAACGCTTTCCTCTCCGCCATCCCTGCCGATGCATCCCCCAACATAAAATTCATCACGCCTCTTCCGCCCCGCACGCCGCCGAAAGACGAGGCACCCACCCACGCTCCCGCGTCTTCCGCGCCAATTCAAAAATCTCAAAAGAACGTCTGGAGGATCGGCGGACTCGCCGTGTTCCTCCTCCTGGCTTTTGGGCTGTGGTCCGCGTTTCAACCCGAACCTACGTCGGGCGCTTCGACCTCCACGCCGGAGCCTGTCACAACACCCACAAACATCCCCTTCACCCCTACGCCTCCTCCCATCGCCTCGGCAACCGTTTTCTCCCCGGCAACCGTTCCCCCCTCTCCCACCACAGTTCCGGTTTTCACCCTGGGCGGCGCCGTGGGCATTGCCTTTACCTCCGACCGCGAAATCTATCTGATGGATATCGAAGGCAAACATTTCAAGCAATTGACCAACACCAAATTATCCAAATTCGACCTGCAATGGCTTCCCGGCGGGAACGAATTGCTCTATGGCGAGGGAAAGTGCGTCTACAAGGTGAACGTGGAATCCGAACAGCCTCTGCCGGAAAAGATCGCCTGCTTCAACGAAGAACATTTCGACGGCTTCCGCGTATCGCCGGATGGAAGCCACGTCGCGATCAGCATTGCGCGCCGCCTGATCGTCCTTCCCTTCGACCTCGCCCTGCTCGCTTCCGCCAAATCCGCCTTCGACCTGCAAAGTTTCGATAAAACCTGCATTGATTACGCTGACGTGACCGTAAAGGGCGCGCAATGGTCTCTGGACGGCAGCCGTATCGCGATCCTGTATCAGGGCGCGGTCGGCAACCTCAACCGGCTGGGCGATACCGTTCGCATCCTGGGCGTGGACCTGATCCGCTGTGAGGCGGTTACGCCCCTCTTCATTGACGAATTTCCCGGCAGGCGTTTTGTGCCGGAGGGATACGCCGAATATCCCATTCTGCCTTCCCATCACTGGGACGGAGACTCGCGCTTCCTGTTCAACACCTTCATTCGCAACCGCGGCTATGGCGAACTTTACTTTTACGACATGGATACGACGCGGGCAACCCTGCTCAACCCCATCAACGGCACCTGCTGTTATCGCGGCGCGACGTTCAGCCCCGACGGCACATACATCTTGTTTGTGTTCCAGGATATCGGTCAGGGCGCCGAGAGCATGTCGGAATTGTATTACATTCCCTTGGAGGGCGGCGGCGAGACCGTTCCTTACAAACTCCCGCTTGGCTTTTTCACCGATATTCGCGAGAACATCCTGTTCGCCTTGCGAACGCCGCAGCCGTAAGATACCGCCGACGAATGTCAGCCGTTTGACCGCAGACGCCGCTGTTTCGAGCGGCGTCTTTCGTTTTCGTTCCATGTATAATCATCCATCATGGGTTTTCAACAAAGGAGGCTTCGATGCAATATGTGAATCTCGGCAGCACCGGAATGAAAGTGTCGCGCCTGTGCCTGGGCATGATGAGTTACGGCTCCAAACAATGGCGCACCTGGATTCTGGAGGAGGAGGAAGCCAGACCCTTTGTGCGGTGCGCCCTGGAAGCCGGCATCAACTTCTTCGATACGGCGGATGTGTATTCCACCGGCGAGAGCGAGCGCATCACGGGCAAACTGCTCAGGGAATTCGGCGTAAAGCGGGAAAATGTCATCCTTGCCACCAAAGTGAACGGACAGATGAGCGACGACATCAACGACCGCGGCCTTTCGCGCAAGCATGTCCTCGATTCGATTGACAAATCCCTTCAGCGCCTCGGTGTGGATTACGTGGACCTGTATCAGATCCACCGCTGGGACTACGAGACACCCATCGAGGAGACGATGGACGCGCTCAACGATGTGGTGCGCGCAGGCAAGGCGCGTTACATTGGGGCATCCTCCATGTTCGCGTGGCAGTTCTCGAAGGCGCAGTACACCGCCCAACGTCACGGCTGGACGCGTTTCGTCTCGATGCAGAACCACTACAACCTCGTCTACCGCGAGGAGGAGCGCGAGATGATTCCTCTGTGTCTCGATCAAGGGGTGGGACTCATCCCGTGGAGCCCGATGGCGCGCGGGTTTTTTGCGAAGAATCGCACGCGCGCGGGCGGAGGCGAAACCGCGCGCGCCCAAGCCGATCCATTCGCACGGCAACTGTATTTCCGCGAGGAGGATTTCATCGTGGCAGACCGCGCGAACGAGATCGCCGAGGCGCGCGGCGTCACCGGCTCGCAGATTGCGCTGGCATGGCTGTTGAACAAACCGCATATCACCGCCCCCATCATCGGCGCGACCAAAATGGAACATCTCGACCAGGCCATTGCCGCGCTCGAAATCAAACTGTCCGATGAGGAGGTGAGACGCCTCGAGGAACCCTACAAGCCGCACCCGGTTTTGGGACATTCGTAGCGCGAGCGCGCCGCCCCCAACACGCGAGCAAACCACAGAGACCGTTCGTTCTCTGGATCTCCGTGATTAACTTTTATTTCTTTTTGCCGTCTTTTCATTGGTACAATAGCAGGGCAAATGACCCAGAACGGAGCCGGACCTTGACTGAAACCTTCAAAATTGCGATTCCCATGGCAGGCTGGGGAACGCGCATGAGACCTCATACCTACAGCAAACCCAAGCCGCTCGTCAGCGTGGCAGGGAAAACAGCCCTTGAACACCTGCTCGACATGTTCAAGACCATGCCGAATCCCGAAAGTCTGGAATATGTGTTCATCGTCGGTCCGTTTCTGGGCGAAACGCAAATCCCCGCCTTTATCAAAGAGAAGTATCCCCACCTCAACGCGCATTACGTAGTCCAGCATGAGATGAAAGGACAATCCCATGCCTTGTGGCTGGCGCGCGAATACCTGCACGGACCGATGCAAATGGTCTTTTCGGACACGCTGATCGAAACGGATTTCTCGTTTCTCGCGCACGAAACGGCTGATTCGGTCGCCTGGGTGATGCCCGTGCCCGACCCGCGCCGCTTTGGGGTGGCGGAGGTGGGCGAGGACGGCTTTGTCAAGCGTTTTATCGAAAAGCCGCAGACGCTGGAAAATAACCTGGTCATCGCCGGGTGTTACTACTTCCGTGAGGGGCAGGAACTGATGGCCGCCATCGAGGAACAATTCGAACGAAACATCTCGCTCAAGAACGAGTTCTTCCTTGCCGACGCCATGTCCCTCATGATCGAACGCGGGGCGAAGATCCGCGTGCACGAGATCAACACCTGGCTCGACACGGGTACCATCGAAGCGACGCTAGATACGAACAAAATTCTTCTCGATAAACTGGGGTCGAAGATTGGCAGGTTTACAGGTTCGAACGTGACCATCGTCGAGCCGGTTGCCATTGGCGAGGGGGTAGAGATTTCCAACTCCACCATCGGTCCGCATGCCTCGATTGGGGCAGGCTGCAAAATAGAAAACAGTGCGATTGCTGAAAGCATCCTGGAGCCCGGTTGCGAGATCAAAGATTCAGCGTTGAATCGCTCGCTGGTGGGCAGGCAGGCGAAGGTCAGGGGCAGAGGCGATGGGCGCGTCATGCAGTTGAATGTGGGCGATTCGAGCGAGGTCATCCTGTGAATACGGTCGAATGCCGCTCCGATTCCACCTTTGCCGAACGTCCGCTTTCTCTCGTCTGGCAGGGAATCCGCTACGAAATTGCGGAAATCTTTGCCCGCTGGCGCGGTCCTGCTGAACGGGGCTTTCGCGTCAAAACCACCGACGGACTGGCTTTTGAAATCACCTATCGGGAAGTACCCGATGAGTGGCACGTTCAACCCATCTAATGTCATTGCAAGAAACGGCGACGGAGATTGCCTCGCTTCGCCCGCAATGACAAAAATAAATGGAGGCGCAATGCAGGAAGTAACAAATGTAAGCCGTCTTTCGAAACGTGTGGCAGGGCTCAAGCCTTCGGGCATTCGCAAGTTTTTCGATATTGCCGCCACGATGAAGGATGTCATTTCGCTCGGCATCGGCGAGCCGGATTTCACCACCCCCAAGCCGATTCTCGAAGCCGGCATCCGTTCCTTGCAAAACGGCGAGACGCATTACACATCCAACTGGGGCAGGCTGGAACTGCGTCAGGCAATTTCAGAGAGCCTTGCGCGGCTCTACAACGTGAAGTATGACCCCGCCAACGAAATCGTCGCCACGGTGGGCGTTTCGGAGGCGCTGTACCTCACCTTCACCGCCATCCTCGACCCCGGCGATGAAGTCATCATCCCCACGCCATGTTTTGTTTCGTACCAGGCGGAGGTCATCATGGCGGGCGGTGTGCCGGTGGAAGTGGTGGCGCGCGAAGAAAACAATTTCATGGTGGACCCCGACGACATCCGCCGGGCGCTCACGCCGCGCACCAAATGCATCTTTATTGGTTATCCCTCCAACCCGACAGGCGCGGTTGCCACGCGCGAGGTGCTGCTGGAGATTGCAAAGATCGCCGAGGAACACGACCTGCTGGTCGTTTCGGACGAAATCTACGACCGTCTGGTCTATGACTTCGAACACGTCTGCTTTCCCTCCCTCGGTGAAAGCCTCAAACAGCGCACCGTGCTGCTGGGCGGTTTCTCGAAGGACTACGCCATGACCGGCTGGCGTATCGGCTACGCCTGCGGTCCCGCCGACATCCTCCAGGGGCTGGTGCGCATTCACCAGTACACCATCATGTCCGCGCCGACGACTGCGCAGGACGCCGCTCTCGAAGCCTTGAAGAGCGGGGAGCCATACGTACAGGAGATGGTGGCGGAATACGACCGCCGCCGCAAATTGCTGGTGACGGGACTCAACCGCCTCGGTCTGCGGACCTTCGAGCCGCGCGGCGCTTTTTACGCCTTTCCCAACATCCGCGCCTCCGGCATGGACGACGAGACCTTCGCCGAAAAACTACTGCGCGAGGAGCATGTGGCGGTGGTGCCAGGCAATGCCTTTGGACCAGGCGGGGAGGGCTTCGCGCGTATGTGCTACGCCACCGAATACAGCAAAATCGAAGAGGCATTGCACCGCATGAAGAATTTCATGATGCGGTACGGGTAAATTCAGTGATCAGTCACCAGTGACCGGTGAGCGGGCGTCCCAAAGGGATGTCCGCTTTTTTTCATTCCCCGCTGTCACATTTGCATGCAAGACGATAGATATTCACCTCGCCATCCTGATGGATCAGTTCAACCGAAATGTACGGGTCGTCATATTCGATCACATCCGTCGTGGCAACGTAGCGGATGCGGTAGGTATCCCATAATGTCGAATACTCCTCCCTGTTGACGGCTCTTCGAAGCAGGCTTCCTTTTTCAGCCACACTGGACGGGGTGCGGGCAATATAACCGAACGCCATTGGTTTTTGATGAACGGTCTGGTAATACAACTGCAGGTATTTTGTCTGCGCGGCTTGATCCAGTACGCCGCCATCGTCCGGAAGTTCTGACAGGGCTGTGACGTAGGGAGGCACATCCGTCGGCGTGGCTGGCAGGGAGGCGGGCAGGTATTCGACGACGAGCAACGCCACGAGGAGGAAAGCGAGTACCTGTCTGCGCAAGGACTTCATCAGGAGGGTGACCGCCATCGCGTACAGCACGGATGCAGATAGTGTCACCATCACGACCATTCTGACCGGCACACCGGAAAGTTTCAAGAAGGGGATGATTTTTTCCAGAAGTGTGTAAGGCATCAGCGCTTCATACACGATCTTCCCGTTGACCTGTAAGACCGGTCCCAGCGACATGAGGAAGAAGAAACCTGCCAGGAAGAACCACAAACCGACTGTCAATCGGGTTTCGCTGCGTTTCACCCAGAGATAACCGGTCAGAATGATGACCGCCCAGCCCAGATATACGCTGGCTTCACTGAGGGCGAGGGGAAGATTCGACCAGTAGCCTTCGGTCAGTTGATTAAATCACCAGGTCTCGCCGGGGACGAAGAGCGCAAACAGATCGAGGGCAAAACCCGTCGGGTTGTGCGCGTCGAGGAGCGGATCGGTCCGCATGAGGTAGATCAGCGGGAATATGACCGGACCGGTTAGGAGCAGAGAGATTAGGACGAAAGAGGAAAACGCCGAAAGGTACTCGCGTTTCAGAAGGAGCCAGATGTCCTTTTGGGTAAACATGCGCCACACCGCGATCCATATCCCTGCCAGGACGCAGTAAAGGAGGTAGTAATAGTCGCAGAGCAGGACCAGCCACAAGGTCAGGGCGGAGGCGATCCCCATGGTCAGGCTGGGGCGCGTGATCAGGACGTACCAGCAAAGCACGAATAACGGAATCCATTCCATCGAGATCAGGTTGAGGTGTCCGTGGTAATGTGCAAAGTGATAACTGGAGAAGGTGAAAACGTATCCCGCGAGCAGGCTTCCCCAAAAGGATTTCGTCAAATAGTAAGCCAGCCAGTAAGTCGTAACCCCGCTCATCACGAACGAGAATAGCACGATGATGTTATGCGCCTGCGCCAGGGACACGACCCTGAGCAGCGGCGCCGCAACAAGACCGTTGAACGGGTTGAGCGTCTGCCCGAGCAATGTGACGCCGAAGGGCCAGTGTAACATGCCCGTATGCCAGATGGACGGATGGATGGACGGCTGGCTCACTGCCGTGTTGACCCACCAGAGATTCCAGACGTTCATGAAGCCGTCGCCGTTGTCGGTGAAGAAGCGGGTGGAAAAATCGCGGATCAGCGGATAGGTCAACAGGTGGAAGGCGAGGAAATAAAAAGAAGCCGGGAACAGACCGTGTTTTACGAGGTTGACAACCCATGTGTTGACGCTGCTCGGTTTCATTGGCGTAATTATACAGTCCTGTGGGGATAATTTTTCGTTGATCAGGCTTCAGTCAATCAGCCCATCACGGTGATGTTGGCCGTCTGCGGACCTGTGGATCCCTGTTCGACCTCGACGAATCCCGCTTCGAACTTCCCTGCGGCTGGTTGCTCACCCCGGCGAATGATCCGTCCCGGTTGCTCTGGCGCCTAGGCAAGATACTTCAAACCGGAGCCGGTATTGAACAGCACCACGCGCTCGTTTGAAGCGATCCATTTGTTTTCGATCAGAATGCGGAGCGCCGCCAGGGTCGCCGCGCCTTCCGGCGCCGCAAAAATACCCTCCCGCCTGCCAAGCTGACTTTGCGCTTCGAGAATGTCCTCATCGCGGACTGCCACGGCGGTCCCCTGGCTTTCGCGCAGGTTTTCGAGGATCAAAGCGTCGGCGAAACTTTTCGGCACCCGCAACCCCGATGCCAGCGTATGCGCGTTCAACCAGAAATCGCAGAAGGCCGCGCCTTCATGGAACGCCTTGATGACCGGCGCGCATCCCGCCGCTTGCACCGCCACCATGCGCGGACGTTTCGTGTCTTCCAGCCAGCCAAGTTCCTCGAGTTCGGCAAAAGCCTTCCACATACCGACCAGTCCCGTGCCGCCGCCGGTGGGATAAACGATCACATCCGGGAGCGTCCAATCGAAGGCTTCGGCAAGTTCGTATCCCATCACCTTCTTGCCCTCCGCGCGATACGGTTCCTTGAATGTGGACAGGTCGAACCATCCTTCCGCGCGAGCCTTTTCGCCCGCCATGCCGGCCGCGTCGCTGATCAACCCGTCAATGAGGATGACCTGCGCGCCTGCCATGCGGCTCTCTTCCACGTTGGCACGCGGCGTATCCTTCGGCATATAGATGGTCGCCCGGATGTTTGCGCGTGCGGCGTATGCCGCCATTGCTCCGCCCGCGTTTCCCGCAGTGGGAATGATCACTTTTTCGATGCCCAACTCCCTCGCCCTGGAAACGGCCGCCGCCAGTCCCCTCGCCTTGAAGGAACCGGTCGGATTTGCGCTTTCATCCTTGACGTAAAGGTTGGATAACCCAAGTTCCTTCCCCAGGTTGGGAACTCTTAGGAGCGGGGTGTCGCCCTCGCCGAGAAAAACAATGTTATCCGGGTTTTGAATTGGAAGCAGTTCATGCCAGCGCCACATCCCCTTTCGGCGGCGGGAAATTTCGTCCCGATCCACACGCGCTTTCACCTGCTTTAAATCATAACTCGCCAGGAGCGGCGATTGGCAATCGGGACAGAAAGTATGCACCTCCTGCACGGAATAGCGCCTGTCACAGCCGGAACACTTTAGATGGGAAAGATGGGAATGGGGCATGGGGGGAAGGAACGAAGGTTGAGGCGCGCCTGCGATGGCAGCCCGCCGTTGTTAAGTGAGCCGGAAGGTGCTACCCTGCCGGTACGAATGCCTCGACCCGCGCCCAGAGTTCGCGGATGTTGATGGGCTTCGACATGTACACGTCACAGCCCGCTTCCAACGCCCGCTGTGCGTCGCCCTTCAATGCATTGGCGGTCACGGCGATGATGGGGACCGACTTCAACTGGATTTTATGGCTGGCGCGTATCCGCCGCGCCACTTCGTAACCATCAATATCTGGCAGGTTGATATCCAGCAGGATCAGGCTGACATCCTCCGCTTCCGCCGCGGAAACGCCATTGAGGCCGTTTGCCGCGTGGATCAAAGTGTATCCCCGCGCCTCCAGCGCACGCCTGACCAAGGTGGTGTTATCGGGGTTATCTTCGATGTACAAAATTTTGTTCATCATGATTGGGTCCTCAAAATCACTCTGTCTTTTGTATACATTTCGATCTTTTCCAGAAGTTCATGAATGTCGATCGGTTTGGAAATATAATAATCGCAACCGGCGCCCAGAATCCGGATGGCGTCGCCGCGCATGGCGTTGGCGGTTACGGCGATGATGGGAACACGGGCGAGTTTCGGGTTTTCGCTGTTGCGCAGTCTTTGCGCCACTTCGTACCCGTCAATATCGGGCAGATTGATGTCCAGCAGGATCATGTCGACATCCTGCGTCTCGGCAATGTGGATGCCCTGCCACCCGGTTTTTGCTTCGATCAAATTATAACTTCCCGCGCTCAGGACGCGCCGGATGAGAGTCATATTATCCGGATGATCCTCGATATAAAGGATGTTCCTGTTCATGGTTTTTCTCCGCGTTCGGCTTTTTCGTTCGTTTCCTCGATGACGTTGATGACCTGATCCACAAACTTGCGTGTGGGAAGCGATCCTTTTTGGTAAAGCGCCTGGATGTGTCCGTTAAGCCGTTTGCGTTCCTCCGGCGTGATGTCCTTCGCGCTGACCACCACCACCGGAATGTCCCTGGTCCGAGGGTCGAGTTTGAGTTCCTCCACCAGTCCGAAACCGTCAATGCCCGGCATGGTCAGATCGGAGATGATCAGATCGGGCAATTTTTGCCGCGCCAGCGAAAGTCCCTCCCAGCCGTCATTTGCATGGAAGACGCGATAAGACTTCTTCCCTTCGAGCAGGCGGCGGATCAACAGGGCGTCATCCGCATTATCGTCAACCAGCAACACGGTTTTGGTCTTTTCGTCCAGATTTTCGAGCGCGGCTTCCAGTCCTTCGCGCGGAGCGGGGGATTGGTCCTTGCTAAGATGTACATCCACCGCCCATTGGTCGCCGAGCACGTGCTTTTCGACGGGGAAAGTATGACCGGTGCAATTGACCACGACCTTCTCGTCGAGTTGGATCGTTCCATTGCGGATCAATTTTTCCAGTCCCGCGAAGGCGACAGCAGTCGCCGGCTCCACTGCCATTCCCTCGCTTTTTGCCAGCGCGCGCATGGCGGCAAACGCCTCAGCGTCCGTCACGGATTCCATCACGCCGCCGTATTGCCGGATCAAACTATGAAGGTAGGTATAGGTTTTGCCCGGATCGCCCGTGGAGAGGATGATGATGCTCGTTTCCGGGACGACCGGTTCGGCGATCTCCTTCCCGGCTTTGAAAGCTTTGACCATTGGCGCGCAGCCTTCTGCTTGAATGATTCCCAGTTTGGGGATGCGGTCAATCAAACCCATGTGGAATAATTCCTTGAAGCCGGAATACACGCCTAGCGGTCCCAACCCTCCGCTCACCGCCTGGATGTACCAATCCGGGGAGCGCCAGCCGAGTTGTTCGACGATTTCATAGGCGATGGTTTTCATGGATTCGCGTGCAGGGATGGATGTGGCGCCGCGGTCCAGCAGAAGCTGGCGGCGTTGGGCGAACTGCGCCGCAATCTGCTTGGTCTGGTCATAGTTGCCGCTGACGCGGATGACCTCCGCGCCGAAGAGCGCGGCTTCGCGTAATTTTTCCTGCGGCACAAGGCTGGTCATGAAGACCCACAGTTTAATGCCCGCCCGGGCGCACGCTGCGGCATACGCCACTGCCGCGTTGCCGGTCGAGGCGATGACCGCCTCTCTTACGCCGTTTTCGAGCATTACCGCCACTGCCCCCGCGGCTTGACGGTCTTTGAAGGAGGAGGTAGGGGCGTAGCGTTCGTCTTTCAGGTAAACCGATTCGTGCCCAAGTCCGGGAGCGAAGCGGTGCGAAAGCCAGAGGGGCGTTCCACCGGCGGGGTAAAGGTCAAGGGCGGAGGGGTCCTTCAACGGCAGAACATCCTGATAACGCCACATGTTGGCGGGACGGTTGGGAAGTCCGCGCAGAAGTTCACGCTTGAAAGCGGCGTAATCATAGCGCGCCTCCAGCCACTGCCCGCCGCAGTTTTGGCATACCGCCGCAACGAAGGGTTCGTAGGGCTGTTGGTTGCCGCACAGGTTGCATTCGAGATGTTGGGGCGTTGCCATTTATTCCGCCTGTTTTTCGACCACTTCGCTGATGCGCGCTTCGATGGGCAGTTCGATGTAGAATGTCGAACCTTCGCCCTCGATGCCCGCGCTTTCCGCCCAAAGTTTTCCGCCGTGCATTTCGATCAGGCGACGGCTGATCGGCAGCCCCAAGCCGGTGCCGCCGACCTTGCGGGTTGTGGAGGTATCCACCTGGGTGAATTCGTGGAAGATGGATTCGAGATGGTCGGATGGAATGCCCAGACCGGTATCCCTGACCGTGATCAACACCCGCGTATCGTCCAGCTTAAGGGCGCACATGCGGATGGTTCCATTGGAAGTGAACTTGATGGCGTTGTTGACCAGGTTGATCATTACCTGTTTGATGCGCGTAAGGTCGGCGTAGAGTTCCACTGCACGGTCCGAGTCTTCCTCGACGATCAACCGGTTGCCCTTGGTGCCCGCCAGGGAGGAGGTGAGGCTGTTGACATCGTCGAAGACCTCCTGCACTTTGAATCTTTCGAGGTGCAGGTTCATTCTGCCCGATTCGATCTTTGCCATATCGAGCACATCGTTGATGAGGTGCAAAAGGTGCTGTCCGTTCTTTTGAATCAGGCGCAGGTCGTTTTCCATGTAATCGGTCAGCGGTCCGTCCAAGCCTTCGAGCATCACATCAGTGAAGCCGAGGATGGAGTTAAGCGGGGTGCGCAATTCGTGTGACATATTGGCGAGGAACGCGGATTTGAGACGGTCGAGTTCCTTCAATTCGTTGGCGCGTTTCTGGAGTTCCTCGGTCAGGCGCAAAGTCTCGAGGTGGATGCTGGTCTGCGCGGCAATGGCGGCGGCGATGTCCCTTGCCTCTTGCGAGACGTTTTGTAAACCCGCCACAGCCAGGCGGCCAATGGGCTCGCCGCGTACCGTCAGCGGTTGTTCGATGTTCAGCGCAGTCGCAATCGTTTCGGTTCCCAACGGAGAGACCCTGAGCGAGTCGTACACAAACCCCGTCACTGCCCCTTCCTGTTCGGTGTATGTTTCCCAGTTCTGGCGGGTGAGGCGGCGTGTGGCTTCCTCGGCTTCAGCCCGGGCGCGCGAGGCGTCTGCCAGCAGACGAATGTTCTCCACCTGCTGCCCGACCTGTCTGGCGATGGCGCCAATGAGAGCCTTGTCTTCGTCGCTCAGCATCCCGCCGCCCTTGATGTACAACCTGCCGATTTGCTGATCGAGCACCTGCATGATCTCTTCGTGATCATATTGCGCGGGGGCGGGATCGTTGAACGGTTCCACCGCCGCCTGGTCATAGAGGTATCCGATGCGTTCGCTGTTGTGAATGGCATCGAGGAAATTTTCCCAGTTGCGGTGTGTGAACTGGCGCGTGGCTTCCTCCGCTTCGTAACGGGCGCGTTCGGCGGCGGCGAGCAGGCGCAGGTTTTCGATCTGAAGCGAAACCTGACGCGCAATGTCGTTCGCCAGTTTGAGATTGTCCTCGGAAAGCGGACGGTGGAGTGGTTCGGCAATCTGGAACTCGCCGATGGGTTGTCCGCCGGAGATCAACGGAGTTTTGACGACTTCCGCTTCCACCCGGACCGGAGGCTGATCCCCCCGAAGCGGCATGACCTGTTCCCCTACATACGCAAACCCGATTTGCTCCTTTTCATAGAGATGGGTCACCGCGGTTCTATGCGCGTCCTTTTCCTTGAGTTGCGCTTCCAACTCGCGGACGCGTGACCGTAAAGTCTCCAATTCCTGGAATACGGAGGAGACAGCGGCGGGGGCGGGTTGATTCTGCGCGCCGTTTCCGTTCGGCTTGACGGCGAGTTGTTCCATTTCCGAGAATAATCTTTCAACCCGTTTCCTGGCTCTGGCGTGCGTCATCGGGGATTCTCCTTGCGACCGGAAACCATCAAGAGGCTCTGTCCTTCATGCTCAATTGCGCCACGGTCATGGGCGCGCCCAGGGCATGCCCCAGTTCACGCGCGGCGATCTGCAGCACCGCTTCCACGCTGGTGGCGCTCTGGATCTTTTGGTTGATGACGTTCAGCATGGCTTCGCGTTCCGCCTGTTTCTGCGCCTGAGCAAAGGAACGCGCGTTTTGCAGGGCGGTGGCAACCTGTGAGGCGAGCGTGGTTTGAATGTTTGCATCCTCCTCGGTGAAGGCGTTGAGGCGGTCCGACTGTACATCCAGTACGCCGAGGACCCGGTCGCCGATGACCAGCGGGACTGCCAGTTCGGAGGCCGTATCCGGCAGCAACGGGTTGGGGAGCCAGCCCGGCTCCAGGAAGACATTGTTCGCCACGACAGCCTGCCTGGTTCGGGCGGCGCGCGCCACGAGCGATTGTTCTTGACTCAAAGGAATGGATCTGGAGCCGTGCGTACCTTCGTGTTCGTCGCCTTCCTTCCATCCGCAGGCGGCAATTTGAAGTTCATCCGTCTTTTCGTTATAGAGGAAGATGTGGGCATGGTAGAGTCCGAATTTGCGCTGGGTCAGACGCACCACCGACTCCACCATCTTTTGTACATCCAATTCCTTGGATGACAGGTTGCTGATTTCGGCGACCGCCGCGAGCTGGCGTGCGCGTTTGTCCAGTTCGAATTGACCCTGGCGGGTTTCTTCGAACAGACGCAGGTTTTCGATGTGTGCGCTCAGGCGGTCGGCAACGGCATCGAGAAGTTCAACCGCATCCCGGTCTTCGGGGTTCAATCCTTCCACCGCCAGTTTGCCGATTTTCTCTTCGCGCGCTTTGAGCGGCAGGGTGAAAGCGTCCATCTCTTGTGCGACGGCCCCTGCCGGGCGAACCTCGTTCGCGTCGTAGAGATAAGCGACCGTGTCGGCGCTTCGGGTTTCGATATATTTCCGCCAGCCTTCGAGAGTTTGCAGGCGGGCGGCGCGTTCCGCCTCATGACGATAGCGCTCGGCGCTTTCGAGCAGGCGCAGGTTTTCGATCTGCTGAGCCACCTGGCGGGCAACCATGCCGACCAATTCCTGCGTTTGTTCGGCGTGGGTGTCGTCGGTGAGTTCGACACTCAACAATCCGAGCGGCTCGCCCGTCACGGCGATGGGAGCGGAAATGGTATTGCCGTGTTCAGAAAGAGGGGGGACATCCGTCTCTGTCAGCGGCGCGACCCTGTTGTGATCGAACACAAAACCGAGACGTTCGGGTTTGTGGATGGCATCGAGGTATTCGCTCCACCCCTGGCGTACGAGGCGGCGGGCTTGTTTCTCCACCTGGGAACGGGCTTGTTCGGTTTCGGCAAGAAGGTTCGCGTTCAGAATGGCGACAGCCAGTTGACCAGCCAGCGCTTCGAAAGCCGGCAGGAGTTCGTCGGTCAGCGCTCCCGGGATGGCGCTCTGCATGTCGAGCACGCCCATCACTTTGTCGGCGACGATCAAAGGGATCGCCATTTCACTGCGCGTTTCGGGCAATAACGGGTTTGCAAGGAAGTCGGCGCTCTGAGCGGTATCGGAGATCACCACCGAACGTTTTTCCACCGCGGCGCGTCCGTTGATGGAGTTGATGGTGAGCGGCAGGCTGTGCCCGCGTTCGAGAAGCTGCGCGCCGACGGAACCGGTGCCCGCCTCCAGTTTGAGGGTGGAACCGCCCGGATCCGCAAGATACACTTGAACGTAGTACAGGTTGAACTCTTTCAGGATGAGTTCACAGGCATCCTTTAGCATGATATCGAGGGCGCGCACCTGCGAAACGGCGCGTCCCACCTGCGCCGCGAGTTCCAGGTTGCGGGTGCGGTCGGCGACGCGCTGTTCCAGTCTCTGCAATGTGGATTGCAACTGCGAGGTCATGGTATTGAAGGCGGTGGCGAGAACGCCGATTTCATCGTTGCCATGAATGCCTGCGCGTTGATCCAATTCGCCGTGCGTGACGGCATCAGCCACTGCGGTTAATTCGCCGATCGGGCGAAGGGTGCGGCTGGCAAAATAGGAAAAACCAACCCCTATGATCAGAAGCGTTAGTGCAAATACGACGAGCGATACCAGGATTTGCGCAGTCTGTTGCTGTACCAGCAAGGTGTGGTCTGAGATGATGTCAACGACGCCGATAATTCTGCCGGAGAAATCGTAAAGCGGGGCGCTGTAAACCGCATATTCATGATCTTCAATATTCACATGCTCTACGCCCGGAACGCCTGCCAGAGCCTGCCGGTAATTCGATGCGGGCGCGAAGAAGGGCGTGCCGAGTGTGCTTGCCTGAAGCAGGGTCTCGTTGATCGGACCTTCGTTTTCGCCAACCACCCCCTCGAACGTGGCAATCTCCGCGGCACTGCGTTCCAATAGAATTTGCATGTCGTAGCCAAATTCGTTTTTCAATTCCTGAAGCAGGGTCAGGTCGACATTGGGACCAAATTCCACGGTACCGACGTGCCTGCCCTGATAGGTTACGGGAACCACACCGCGGATGCCCAAGCCGCCCCGTCCGATTTCCAGACCACTGACCACTTTTTGTTCGGTATTTGCCTTCAGTACGGTGAAGCGGAAGGCGGAGAGATCGTCGCCGTATTGTTCCAGGTTGTGTAAGCGAAGGAAGGAAACGGCGGGCGGGAGATGAAATTGATATTGCGGGATGTCGAAACGGGTGTCGATCATCTGGTAACCGGGCAAGGTCAATTCGATGAGGCGTTCGCGATCTCCGGCGGCAAAGGCGGCTTGCACCTCGGGGTTGTTGGCGACTTCGGCAGCCAGGGCAACCGCCATGTCCTCCCTGGCTTTGAGACGGGATTGAAACACCGCTTCCATGTTTGCCAGACGGGCGACTTCTGCCTCTTCATATTGTCGCACCGAAACGAACACGTTGTAAGAGATGACAATCGCAACGAGCAGAGTGATGAAAATCAGGGTGGGTGTAAGCAGTTTTAAAGTCAGCCGCATGGAGCGTTTGCGAAATTCACCCACGACCAGAGCGAGGATCATCCCCACGACCGATGCCGCCAAAACCTGGATGAAAACACCCGGCAGGGGCGGTCTGGTGTCAGAGCCGAAGAGATCCAACAGAACGGTGGATATGCCCGAAGTCAGGGTGAGAGCCGCCATGAGACGGGCGGGCTTTTGAGGGAGGGATTGAAAAGCGCTCAGCGGTCCCACGATCGCCAGTGCAATCCCCAGCACCATTCCAAGCCCGCTGACAAGGAATGCGGAAATCGGAGGATAGGAAAACGCCAGGACACCCAATACCAGACACATGCCCGCCGTGGAACGGTCACGCTGGATGAGCAGGATGCCGACCCCAAATGTAACACCCAGCGCCAGGGTGATGTATGCCAGCAGGTTAAGTTGAACAATGCCCGCTGTACCGCTCAAATACAGGTAATAAGGCACCGCCGCGAAATGCGCAAGAGTAATCAGGGCGGTGATGAACCATCCATTGCGTGCCTGGGGCGACAGGTTTTCGGTGAAGCGATGGAATAGTTTTTTCATCTTCTAGGCTCCTTGTTGACCGGCGCGCTCAGGTTGCCCGTTTGAGTCATCTTCGGGTCGTACGGCAATTGCCGTACGGACGCGTGCGGCGCCAATGGCGGTTCCCAGCTCGCGAACGGCGGTTTGCAGCGCTTCTTCGATGGAAACGGCGCGTTGGATGCGGCTGCCGATCCTGTTCACCAGCGATTGAAATTCCGCCTGTCTTTTGGAGTGTTCGAAGGAACGCGCGTTTTGGATGGCAACCGCCAGTTGCGCGGCAAGGGTCGTTTGGATGTTGATGTCTGCATCGGTGAATCGCCCGATCTGCTCGGATTGAATATCAAAAACGCCGATGACTTTGCCTGCGGCGATCATGGGGACAGCCAGTTCGGCGCGTGTGTCGGGAAGCAGAGGGTTGGGCAGGAAGTCGGGGGCTTGTGTCACATCGTTCACCGCAATGCCTTTGCGTTCGCGCGCGGCGCGGGCGACGAGGGATTGTTCCCGATCGAGCGGGATCGAGTGTCCACGCGATACCATGCTGCGTCCGGGCTCGCCTGCGCCTGCGGCTAAGATCAGGTTTTTTCCTTCTTCATCGAGCAGATAAATGTGAGAGTGGTACAGGCGAAAGCGTTCCTTGGTGAGGTCTGTCACGTCTTGCAAAAGGCGTTTGGAATCGAGGATGGTGGCGGCGGTGGTGCCTACTTCTGCCACGATTTCCAGGTCGCGGGTGCGTGCGGCGACGCGTTGCTCCAATCCCTGCAGGGTTTCCTGCAATTGAGATGTCATGTCGTTGAAGGTTGCGGCGAGCACGCCAATCTCGTCGTCACTGACGGTTTTGGCGCGGCTGTTCAGGTTGCCTCCGGCAATTTCACCGGCGGTTTGGGTCAGTTGCAGGATGGGACGAACCAGCAACAAGGATACGACGGAGGCGACGCCAATCGCCATCACCAGCACCACCGTTATGACAATAAAGGCGCCTCGGATCTGCGCGCTGATCGGCGCGAGGGCGTCCGACCGATCCTGATGGAATACAACCATCCATCCCAGTTTGTTGATAGCCAGGTTGCCTTCGGGGTTTTGTACAGGTACTCGAAGCACCATGCTGTGAACGCCTTCGTAATTCATCTCGGTCATGCCAAGATGGGTGGTGCTCAGAATTTCTTCGAAGGTTTCCGAATCGAACGGCTCATATTTGCCGTTGCGATAAAGATGGACGGTATCCCCGGGGATGAACAGATCCGTCACGCCGGTGTTGCCGACGGTCTCTTGCAGGGTGGGGGCAAGGGCGGAGGTTTGAAAGGTTGTGCGAAGGATGCCCGTGATTTCCCCGGTGTTCCGGTCGCGGATGGGCATGGCGATCAATACGGCAAGCGTGCCTGCGCTTTCGTCGAATTCGGGTTCGCTGATGTAAACCGCCCCCGCGCCGTTATTGTATGCCGCCTGCCACCATCCCTCGTCCGCCTGATAGTAGTCGGATGTGCGATTGGTCGTTCCCGCCAGCCCGCCATATACATCGGTAATGAAGATTTCGACATGGTTGGGAAAGCTTTTTTGGAATTCGAGCAGTTCCACCGCCGCCGCGTTCCTCAGGTATTCCCTGACCAGGGGATCGTCGTCGTTATTGGCGGCATCGGCAGAGCGCCAGCGCGCATCTCTGACGCCCAGTGTGGTCTGAATGGAAATCAGGTCGTCACGGTAGGAGCGATTTGCCACCTCCACAAAATATTGGAGGGTTCTGTTCAGAGACAGCGCAGTCAATACATCAACCTGCTCGTTCAGTACGGCGGAAATTTGGTCCGCCACACCATGGGTATGTTGATATATTTCGTTTTCGATGCTCTGGCGGAGCAGTCCGACCGTCGAGATATAGGCATAGACTGCCAGCACCCCAGTGCCCGCCAGCGTGACGCCGATGAAGGATACCAGCAGTTTGTTACGCATACTGCGCCCCCAAACCTGACGGGCGACGGTGAAGATAAAAGCGGTTCCCAGGGTGGCGGTGAGGATGGGCGATATGTTCAGCATGAGCGGAGACACCTGCCGCCATGCCGGGTTCAAAACTTCAGCCGCAATGGAGATGACCATTTCGACGACGGTAAGTCCCATTGCGAGACGCCTCGATTCTCGAGGCAACACATAACGGATGAAGAAGAAGCCGGCGACCAAATTGTAGGCGACCGCCACATAGCCGATGCTGACGTACAAAAAGGAAATGAGCGCCGTTGCCAGTAGAGCCGACCCCAGCAACGTCCAACCGCCTTTGTTCAATTGTCCGCGCTGAATCGATGGCAGTGCGACGACGATCACCGCCGTTTCTGCCGCGATGGCAATGCCGGAAAACGCGAATGCCTGCCAGGTTCCGGTGGTGAGGGCGAGATAAACGCCAAGGATGATAAAGAATACGGTGTTGACGGCTGTCACCTGGGAGACCAATACAGCCTGTCGAAGTGTTTCTTCCCGGGGAGGAAGCGTATGCATGGTTTTCATCATTTTGTATCTCCTGACATCCATCCCCTTTGTTTCCCAGACGTGATATTGTGCGCGCCGTCCAAAACGGACGGCTCCAGGGCAACCAGCGTAGGCTTCTGCCCGAGCGCGCGTCCCAATTCGCGGGCGGCGATCTGAAGCGCCTTTTCCACTGTGTCGGCACCCTGGATCTTTTGCGCGATCAGGTTCAGGGCTTCCTGTTGGCGGGCGCGTTTCGCAATGCTGTTTTGATTTTTCTTTTGCTCGGTGATGTCGTGATGGACCGCCAGGAAGCCGATGATCTCACCTGCGTCGTTTACGATGGCGCTGTTCGTCCCCGTCACATAAACCAGATGACCATCCTTGTGACGATTGACAATCTCGCCGGTGACAGACTGCTTTGAAAGGAGAGCGCCCCAGAACTGCTGATAGTTTTCCTGAGTGAGAAGACCGGACTTGATAATCCTGGGATTCTGACCGAGTACATCCGCCGGTGCGTACCCATATACTTTTTCGAACGCGGGATTGGCATACGTGATCGTGCCGTTTACATCGGTGGCAAAGACAGCATCCCCCGAATTCTCGATCCCCAATTTGAACCACAGACTCTCGATATATTGGCGGGTGTTTTGAACGGCAGAGGCAACCTGCGAAGCCAGGGTGGTTTGAACGGCAATATCTGATTCGGTGAAGCGTCCAACGACTTCCGATTGCACGTCGAAAACGCCGACAATAGAATCGCCGACCATCATTGGCACCGCCAGTTCGGAACGTGTTTCGGGAAGCAGGGGATTGGGCAAGAAGTCTGGAGCCCGGGTCACATCGTTGACGGTGACGCCTTTTCGTTCACGCGCGGCGCGGGCGACCAGAGATTGCTCGCGGTCGAGCGGAATCGAATGTCCTTTGGCGACCATCTGACGTCCCGCCTCGCCGGCGCCGGATGCCAGCACGAGCCTATCCCCGGTTTCGTTCAAAAGGTAAATATGGGCGTGATAGAGACCAAAGCGCTCCTTTGCCAGGTCCACGACCTGTTGCAGGAGTTTGTCCGTTTCAAGAACCGTGGATACCGCAGTACTGATCTCAGCCACAGAGAATAGCTCCCGGGTGCGTTCAGCCACACGCTGTTCCAGGTTCTCGATCGAGCTTTTGAGTTGTCCCGTCATGGACAACAATGCATCATCCAGCAATTGGATTTCGGGAACGTTTGTAGTAAGCGGTTGATAGTTGAAATTACCGTTGGAAATTTGGGCAGTTGCCCGGGCCAGTTTCTGAATGGGGGAGGCGAGTGCGTTCCCCAGAGCCCAGCCCAACAAAGCAATCAACGGAAGGGTGATGGCGAACAGTCCAAGATTTTTTAGCAGGAAGTCCCGTTCGGAGGTGAGGACTTTATCCGCGGCAATATCAACGCCGATAATGCCCGCGATCTGACCACTATCCGTCCAGATGGGGGCATAGGCGGAGAGGAAGGAGCCGTAGGCGTCGGTATAGATGTCCTTGTCCACGATCGGAGTGGTCAAGGTCCGATAAGAGTCGGCGAGCGTCTCGCTGGGATCTTCGTAACGTTCCCCGAATGCCGCCAAGCCGGGATCATCCGGTTCGCCCGCATCCACGACAAAATAAATGCCCTGATCGTCATACCGCATTGTGTAAACAAAGGCAAAATCAGGATTGATGCGTTTGATCGCCAAATTCTGGGCGCGCACGCGCTGGAACTCTGCATCGTTCTCAGACGAGATGGTGAGGAACGCATCCCCATCCTGTTGCATGGCAGTCAAGGTGACTATGTCAAGCAATCGCTGCTGGTAGGCTGCGCGGGAAGCCTGGCGAAACTGGATGAATGAACCGGTCAGGATGGACAACATCGTCAGACCCGCCAGCAATATGAAACTCCATGACAGGCGGTTGCGAAAATTGTAGTTTTGGATGTTGATGAACTGGCGGACGACAAACAACATCACAATGACCAACGCCCCGCCCATCAGCCAGCCAGCCTGCGACTGGTAGTTGGTAAGGACCGTGCCGATCGCCACAAGCGTACCTGTGGCTGCTACAATGTTCGGGAGCATTCGGACGAAGTTGTCTTGTAAGTTTGCCAGGCGGGGTTTCTGTAGATCAGCCGGCGCCTGATACGTTTGCCGCAGGGCGGCTGCCATGAAGGTAAACTGGGCAAGAACCCAACCGGCATCCACCCAGGAACCGGTCACATACGTGCCTTTCAGACCGGTGTACGCATAGATGATATCGGCGCTTACAAAGAAGATCATGCCGGCAAAAAGTAACCAGAGCGCCGACCGGGTATCTCGATCGGGCTGGCGGAGCAGGGCGCCCACAATACTGCTGATGACGATAAAGTCTGTGATCGGGTAGGCAACCGCAATGGCTTGTGTCAGCCAATCGCCCGCGTTGGATTCGACGGTTGCCTGGATGATGAAATACCACATCAGGACGCCGGAGGTGGTCATCAGGATCAGCATATCGAAGAAATACCGCCAGCGTTCACGCCGGTTGAGGGGCGCACCGGGCATGCTGAACAAGCCAAAGGCGGCAAAAGGCGCAAAGAGGAGATAAAAGAAATCGGCTGCAGATGGAAACGGTTGTGCCTGCAACACGTTTTCAACATACACCCAAATTAAGTCGCCCACAAAGTAGAAGAAAAAAGCCAGCCCTAGCAGGAGCCACATACGGCGGATGCGCAGGTCGAGATCTTTTTGGGTACACACGCGCCAAGCCGCGATCACGGAGATCAAATCCACCGGCAAATAAGCCAGATTGCCGATCAGGGTGACGTTTTCCTCCCCTCCCCAATGAAAGGCGACCCAGCCCAAATAGACTAAAACATACAAGGCGAGGAGAGTTGTGATCTGCCCCCACACGCCGCTCAGCCAGGGGAGAAGAGGTTGTCGGATTGAAAATTTGTTATCGGTCATGGCATCTCCAGATTTTTCACAGCCGCTTCCGGGCTGACCGTTTTCGGCTGTTTCAACTCATCCATGGTCTTTCCAATTACTTCGCAGATCCATTCGGGAGGCACAGGTTTGGCAAACACTTCCTTCACGTGCAGGCGGCGGGCGTCTTCACGCACCTGCGCCGAGTCGTGCGCCGTCAAGAGAAAAGCGGCGACGGGGGAAAGATCGGGCTGGGCATTCAACGCCTCGATCAATTCCATGCCGTTCATGTGTGGCATCATCAGGTCCGTGATCAAAATATCCGCAGGCGCCTCCTTCTGGAGGCGAAGCGCTTCGAGACCATCGGCGGCTGCTACCACCTCCACGTGTGGTCCCAACCGTGAAAGAGACCGCGCCAGCATATGCGCCGTATGGGGATGATCATCCACAACCATGATTTTGAAGCGGGAATTTTTCGTTGCAGGCTGTTTCCTGAAATCCATGCGGTTATTTTGCAGGATTCTCCCCCGCTCGAACGATAGGCTAAAGTTGAAAAAGTTTGGAAAAGTTGAAACTCTTTGCAGAGTTGTTAACCGGCATCGCCCCCGCGCGCCTAACTCATCACCAGACGATACCCTGTTCCGCGCACATTGATGACGTGCACCGGCTTGCGCGGGTCTGGCTCGATCGCCTGGCGGATGTGATGAATGTGCCACTTGGTCAATTCCTGCGCCTCGCGCAGATCCGCTTCATATCCCTGCGCCTCCGCGACCAGCGTCCGATACTCCACCAGATTGGGCGAATGACGCGCCAGCGACAGCAGATAATCGAAGGACGTGGGGGGCAGATTCACCGCGCGGCTGTTCATCGTCACGCGGCGGGCATACAGATCAAGGGTAAGCGCCCCCAAACGGACGAAGCGGTCGCTCGATGCCGAAACCGGTTTCGGTTCTGCTTCCGTCTTTTCCTCGCCTTCGTTTTTTTCGAGCGTAATCAATTCGGCTTGCAATGCCTCGATCTGCCGCTGGATTTCGCGTTTGCGCCGTTCTTTGCGGGTCTTCATCAGGATGGCATGCGTTCGCTCTATCACCGCCTGCGGCTTGAGCGGTTTCAGCAGGTAGTCGGATGCGCCGTTTCGCACCGCCTCCACCGCGGAGTTCAAGTCGGGTTGTGCCGTAAACAGCACCACGGGCAAATCCGGGAATTTCGCGTGGATGACCTTGAGCAGTTCCAGCCCGCTCATGTCGGGCATGCGAATATCGGAATAAACCAGGTCGAAAGAATGGTTCGAGATGAGCGCAAGCCCTTCCCTGCCGTCAGCCGCGGTGGTCACCTCATACCCGGCGCGTTGCAAAATGCGCGCCATTGTCTGGCGCAGGCTGGCTTCGTCGTCAATGATCAGGATGTGACCTTCCATGGGTTATTCCTGTCCTTTCGCCCCGGCAGGGAGCCAGATGTTGAACACGGCTCCGCCCGAGGGGTCATTTGCCGCCTCGATACGCCCAAAGTGCTGTTCGATGATGTCGCGTGTGATGGTGAGTCCAAGTCCGGTGCCGGTTTGCTTATCGGTGATGAAAGCCTCGAAGACTTGCGGAAGGATTTCCGGGTGAATGCCTGGACCGGTATCCTTTACGGTGAGGAGAATTTCGTTTTGCAGGGGCAGGTGGAGGGTCCGTGCGGTGAGGCGTCCGCCGGGTTTCATGGCTTCGATGGCGTTGAGGAAGAGATTGAGCACCACCTGCCGCATCTGGTCTGACAGTCCCGCAACGGGCGGCAGGTCGGGGTCGGGGTGAAATTCGAAGGCGATTTGTTTATGGCGCATGTGGGTGGAGATGAGGGTGTGAACGTCTTCGATGAGGTTGTTGAGGTCAACAGGGCGGAAGTCGCGGACGCGTCCGGGACGGTAGGCGCTGCGCAGGCGTTCGATGAGCGAAGCCATGCGTTCGGTTTCGGCGAGGATGACATCCAGATCCTGCCTGCCTTGTTCGGAGAGGCGTTCCTCATCCTTGAGCAGGAAGAGGGCGTTTTGGATGGCTTGCAGAGGGTTGTTGAGTTCATGCGAGACCGAGGCGAGGAGCCGTCCTACCAGCGCCAGCCGTTCGCTTTGGATGAGTTGCGTGCGGATGGATTGTTCCTGTTGGAGGGCACTCTGCAGGTTGGCGTAGAGGCGGGCTTTTTGAAGTGCAACCGACAACTGGTCTGCAACGGCAGACATTAACTGCAGGTCGTCTTCGGTGAGGCGGCGGGTGTCTTGAATGTCAAGAACGCCGACCACCCGATCCGCCACCTTGATCGGCACGCTCATTTCAGACTGGGTTTCCGGGAGCAGGGGGTTGCGGTAATAGAACATGATGTCGTTGACGTTGTTGGTCACGAAGGGGATGGCGGTCTCCATCGTGTGACCGGTGATGCCCGTGCCGCGCGGCAGGCGGTATCCCATTTCCAGCAGGCGGGCGCCGATTTCGCCGCTTCCGCTTTTGAATATCAGGTCGCCGCTCGATGGGTCCACGAGGAAGATTTGGACGTGGTAGTAGCCGAAGTTCCGCTGGAGCAGGTTGACGACGCTGGTGATGAGTTCATCGGCATCGAGTGAGGATGCCAGTTCCTGCCCGGTCTGGTAGAGGGCGTTGATTTCTTTCAATTTCTTTTGGGTGGCTTCGAACAGGCGTGCATTTTCAAAGGCAATGGACGCCTGGACGCTCAATGCCTTGAGCAGGTTTTCGTCCTTGCTGGAGAAGGCGTCCACCTGGCTGCTTTGGACGCTGATGGTGCCGAGGGGCTGGTCGCCGCTCTGGACGGGCGCCACCAGCAGGGAGCGGTAGTTAGGAGCCGTGTCTTTGATGACGAACAGAGAACTGGCATGTACATCGCCGATGTTCACTGTTTCTCCGCTGGCAATGACATGCCCGGCAACCCCTTCCCGCAGGCGCAGTTGGTATCTTTTGGAAGTTTTCGAGCCTTGATCGAACCCGGAAATTGCCCTGGGAACGAGCATCTCCCGTTCTGCATCGAGCAGGTGGATGACGCTTTCTTCCGCTTCGCGGATCAATTCCAGGGCTGAGTCTACGATTTGCTGGAGGACCTCGTCTGTACCGACGCGTTCGGTTTCGCTCAATGCGCGTTCGATGGAAGCCAGTGCCTGCATTTCTTTCAGGCGGGCTTCGATTTCAGATTGTTGTTGAGCGGTGCGAAGTGCCAGAGTGATCTGACCACCTGCCAGTTCCACATACGTGAGTTCATCATGGGAGAAATGGCGCGGGGACTGGAATCCCAGAATGAGGATGCCAAAACTGTAGTCTTTCATGCTGAGGGGCATGAGGAGAACCGACTGTGTTTGTGAGGCATGCTTTGGGAAAGGCAGAACGCGCAGGATGTGCATGACGTCCTCCGCATCTTCCACCACCTGCGGTTTACCGGTTTGCAGGATACCAGCGAACCACTCCGTGTCTTCGGGGCTTAAAACATTTGGAGGCAACGGCGTGGCTGTTGGAAGCGTTGTCGCAAGGATGAACGCCTGCTTTCGGGTATCGCCCCAGCGGATGAGATGGGCGTAATCGGCGACGAACATGTTGGTCAGGTGGGAAAGCAGTTGGAAATAATTGTTTCCCGCGTCTTGGGGGGAGGAGATGCTCTGTGTTGCCATCCTCATGAGGACGATGAAGCGTTCGCGGGCGGCGGTGGCGTCGTCTATGCGGCGGCGGGCAATTTTTCCTTCATACAAATATCCTGCCAGGTATCCCAAAACCAGGATGACCAGATAACCGACGGTATAGCGGAATGCATACGCAAGGGCTTCGTCGCCGAACCTTGTCAGCATGAGCATGTTGAACGCAATGCCCGTTAAAGCGGCAACCGTCCCCGCCGTTCTTCCAAAAAAGATGCCGGCGGCAATGACCGGAATCGTCAATAACATGGAAAGTAGATGACCTGCCTGCTCGAAAAACACTTGAAAGATCGCCACGTACCCTGCAATGAAAGCCAAAAGGATGAAGAGCCGGGTTCTGCCCTTCAAAGGGGGGCGGTGCTTTTGCAAAGCAGAGGTGCCTTGAGTGGGTATTCCGTTCATGTTCGCTCGAAAATTGTACACCCCCCTGTTGAAATTGGGCGGCGCTGTAACGTCCCTGTCAGAAACAAACAGCCTCCGCTTAAGTCCGGAGGCTGTTTGTTTATCCCAGCGCTTTCTTTGCTTCGGCGATGACTTCATCGTAATCGGGTTCCATGCCGAGTTGCGGCAGGTAATTGACGTAGGTCAGTCTGCCGTCACGTCCGACGATGAAAACCGAGCGGCGCAAGTAACGTCGTTCCTTGATGAGAGTGCCGTATTTCTCGCCGAACTCGGCATTTACCACGTCCGACACCACCTTCACTCGCTCCACACCCGCGGCGCCGCACCAGCGCTTCTGCGCCATGGGAAAATCGCAACTAATGGTATAGATGACGATATCTTCACCAAGTTTCGAAGCCTCTTCGTTGAAGCGGCGGGTCTCGCGATCACATACGTCGGTATCCAGGGAGGGAACGGCGGACAAAATGATGACCTTGCCCCTGGATTCTTCGAGAGGTTTGACCGTTGCCCAACCCGGAATGACGGAGGTAAATTCGGGAGCCATGTCTCCCACCTTCACATCGTCGCCGACGATGGTGACGAAATTATCGTTCAGTTTGTAGAAATCTTTGCGCTCGGTTGGCATTTTCATTTCTCCTTGAGTTGATACTGGTTACGGCTTGCAATGCGATCACGCCGTTCCATGTGCGGCATTCTGCAAGTCAAAACCGCCAGAGAACGCCGGATGAATGCGTTTTTGAAGCAGGCGGTATTTAACCATGTTTTGCTGGATTTTGCACGGCGTTTACCCGCAGGTTTCGATTGACAGTCGCCTTTTCATGCGGTATATTGTTATAACATTATAACATTTTCCGGGTTTTATCGCCATGCCATTTCCCCATCCCATCCTTATCGTCGGCGCGGGACCCGTCGGTCTTTCGCTGGCGCTGGCGCTTGCCCGCGCAGGCATTCCCGCCGAGGTCTTCGAAGCGGACGCCGAACTCAATACGCAGATTCGCGCCAGCACCTTTCACCCCAAAACGCTGGAGATGTTTCAGGAATGGGGTGTCGCCGATGCAATCATCAGGCACGGATATAAAGTGCACCGCCTGCAATATTGGGAACGCTCTCCACGCCGCCTCATTGCGGATTTCGATTATGGATGTATTGCAGCCGATACCCCTTATCCGTATCGCTTGCAATGCCCCCAGCATATTGCCACGCGCATCCTCAAACCTGCCGTGGAAGCGAATGCCACAGGCAAAGTCCACATGGGGCATCAATTGCTCGATTTCGTTGACTGCGGCGCGTATGTGACCGCCCGCTTTGCAACCGCAAACGGACTCGTCGAACGCCGGGGCTCCTACATCATCGGCGCGGACGGAACGCACAGTGTCGTTCGCAAGCAACTCGGCATCGGATTTCAAGGCAAAACCTACGAAGACCGCTTCCTGCTCATCGGCAGCGACCTCAAGACGAGCGACCTGCTTCCCGGCGCGGCGCAAGTCTGCTATATCTTCGATCCGCAGGAATGGGTCATCATTTTAAACCTGCCCGATATTGTCCGCGTGGTGTTTCGAATGACGGACAACGAAAATGAAGAAACCGCCTTGCGGGAGGATAATTTGCGGATGCGCATCCGCCGTTTCTTTGGCGAAACACCGCCTTACACCATCAAGGCGATTCAGCTGTACCGCGTCCACCAACGCGTGGCAGACACGTTCCGCATGGGACGCGCCGTTTTGGTCGGCGACGCGGCGCATAACAATAATCCTTCGGGCGGAATGGGTATGAACAGCGGCATTCATGATGCGGCAAATTTGGCGGACAAGTTGCAACGGATGTATAACGGAGAACCGGATGGATTGCTCGATGAGTATGCCAGGGAACGCCGACAGTATGCAATCGAATCCGTACAGTTGTATACTGACCGACAATACACCCACATGGTCATGAGAGCGGGGGAGGAACGAGAACACCGGAACAAAATGCTCTTCGATGCGGCGAACGACCCTGTGAAGGCGCGGGCTTATATGCTGCGGGCAAGCATGCTGGAGGACAGAATCTAATTGCCCACGCCCGGCGGTTCGGTTGATCCACTGATGGTGTGCAGGGTATTCGCACGCGATCCCTCGTGTTGCCCTGAAAGGCAGGATGAATCTCGCCGCACAGGTAATGAGTGGTAAGGATGCAACGAATATGAAGACATACGGTCATTTTATCCATGGAGGCGAGGTGTCTGCCGTCAGCGGTGAGACGTTTCCCAGTTACGCGCCGATGACCGGCGAGATTGTCGGTCATGCGGCGCGAGGGTCGGCGGCAGATGTGAACGCTGCGGTGAAATCTGCGCGGGCGGGGTTCAAGGCGTGGGCGTTGCTTCCGCCTGCGGAACGCGAACGCGTCCTGCTCAGAGCAGCAGATTTGCTCGAAACGCGCGCCGACAGGTTGACAGACATCCTCATTGATGAAAGCGGGTCGGTGATTACAAAGGCAAGGGCGGAAGTTTTGTATAGCGCCAGTCTGCTGCGTGCGGCGGCGGGGGAGGCACGGCGTCTGTACGGCGACACATTTCCGAACGACAAGCCGCACCGTCTCTCGATGGTTTTTCGCGAGCCGCTGGGGGTGATCGCGGCGATCAGCCCGTTCAATGCGCCTCTATCGCTGCTGGTGAAGATGGTTTCCTTTGCGCTCGGCGCGGGGAATGCCGTTGTGGCAAAGCCGTCGGAGGAGACTCCGATCATTGCGCTGGAACTGGCTGAGGTTCTGCATGAGGCGGGGCTTCCTCCGGGGACGTTCAATGTTGTGACCGGCTATGGCGCGGAGGCGGGGGTTGCCCTGGTCGAGTCGCGCGAAGTCAATGGAATCGCGTTCACAGGATCTACATCCACAGGAATCAAGATTGCTCAGTCCGCGGTTAAGTCCATGAAACGCCTGCAAATGGAACTCGGCGGGAAAAACCCACTGGTGGTTTTGAAGGATGTGGATATCGAAGAAGCCGCGGGCATTGCGGCGGTGGGCGCGTTCTTTCACGGAGGGCAGATTTGCATGTCGAGTGCGCGCATTATTGCGGAGAAGGAGATTGCCCGAACCTTCGCGAAGGCGCTGGCGGAGAGGGCAAAACGTCTGCCTCTCGGCGATTTGCGCGATCCCCAAACCGCATATGGTCCCCTGATCAATGCACGGGCATTGGAAAAGGTGAAACGGCATGTGGACGAAGCCCGTGCAGCGGGCGCGGAGATTCTTTCGGGCGGTGAGACGTATCGAGGATTGGTTTTTCAACCGACCGTGATCTGGGACCCGCCGCGTGTGTGTTCAGCCTGGTGTGAAGAGACGTTCGGTCCCGTGGTTTCGGTGGTCGCGGCAGACGATCTGGACGAAGCGATAGCAATCGCCAACGAAAGCGATTACGGACTGAGCGCGGGGGTGCTGACCAACGATATGGCACGCGGCATGTCGGCGGCGCGCAGAATTCGTTGCGGCGCGGTACATGTGGGGATGCACTCGTTCCAGTCCGATTCGATGGCGCCTGTGGGTGGTTTTGGCATGTCGGGGTTTGGCCGCAGCGGCGGGAAATATTCGGTGGAACATTTCACCGAGTTGAAGTGGATCAGCCTGGAGTTGGACAAGACGCCGCTGCCTTTCTAAGCGAAAGTCTCTGTAGTGCTCGCTTGTATGTTTTTATAAATTCATGGGTACAGTCGGCGTTCTCTGACGCCGCCGGGGATGTTCTCCCCTGTGCGTCTCACGATTTTCAACCGGCCACTTAGAACCTATCGAAAATTCGCGTCCTGCCGGCTCCGTCCGGTGATCACTCTCCGGGCTATTCGTACGAAGTCCGCTCAAGCGGACTGAATAGCCGGGGGTAGCCGTCTTCAGACGGCTTTGGATGAGGGATGGCGCAAGGATATTTTTCGGATAGACTCTAGTGCGTTGGAACTGTGTCAAAACCGGCTTCATCCAAATCAGGCAAATCTGTTGTTTTGGGCATCGAATTCTTATGAAGCGCTCAATACTGCGTAATTCGCTGCAGCATAGATGAACCCATACACCTCGCCCGGGGACATGACCGCAACGCTTCTGCCGTCCCTGCAAACCTGCCGCGCCATCGAGATTCTATTTTCTTCCTGTGGGAATTGTTGGACTGTTGATGGGCAAAACAATGAAGAAGGTGCTCCCCTGACCGATGTTGGACTCGACCCAAATGCGCCCCTGATGTGCGTCCACAATGCTCTTGACAATTGCCAGCCCCAACCCCGATCCTTCCTGCCTGTCCATGTTGCGGCCCCGATAGAATTTGTCGAAAATATGCGCCTGGTCCTGAATGGGAATGCCGGGTCCGTTATCCGAGATCTGCAGGATGATTTGATCGCCCTCCGCATGGATGGATATTTTGACCTCGCCATCCTTGTCCGAATATTTGATGGCGTTTCCGACAACGTTATCCAATACCTGTCGCAAACGTACCGGATTTGCGCGCAGGGCGGGGATATCGGGGGAAATATCGGTCACCACTTTGATGTGCTTGGCATTGATCTGTCCTTGTAACATATCGAGGGTGTAACGGAGAAGACCGTCCAACTGCACCCATTCACGCCGCGTATCCAGACCGGCTTCGATGCTTCCGAGGTCGAGCAGGTCATTGATGAGAGCGGTGATATGTTGTACGCTTTCTTCAATACGCCGCAGAAAGTCCCGCTGACTGTCGTTCAGCGTGCCTGCACGGGAGATCAATTCGGTGTAACCAATCACGGAGGTGAGAGGCGAACGCAGGTCGTGAGAGACCGTATGGACGACCTCGTTGCGGATACGATCCACTTCTTTCAGATAGGTAATATCCTGCAAGGTCACCGCGTAGCCAATATCGGGGATGGGAGTCAATTGAGCGCTCGCCACACGACCGTCGGGAAAATTGACTTCGTGATGCTGTAGGGGATCATGAAGGCCGTTGCTCGTGATTAACGCCCGCAGGTCGGGGTGCTGGATCACATCCAAAACCGGTTTTCCGATGACCGCCTTTTCGTTCAGACCGAACGATGCGCACATGGCGGGGTTGACCAGCAGGATATGATTATCCTCGTCCAGGATCATTACATTATCGTGGATGTTGTTGATCACGGTTTCGAGCCGGGAACGTTCGGATTCGGAGATCTGGGCGCGTTTCTTGAGCGAAGAAGTGGTGCGTTTGACCTCGCGGCGGAGCCAGTCGCCCACGCGGTGGGCATGTTTGAGAGTGCCTTCCACAATCCCGACAATGTCATCGGTCCTGAGCGGGGGGGCAAGGTAAGCGCCGACGCCGAGTTTGAAGATGCGCTTTACGTATTCGGGCTTTGCTTTTTCGATGTAAATCAGGAAAGGAAGCGTGGGGAAACGCTCCGACAGTTCTTCGATGATGTCCAACCCGTCCTTTCCGTCGAAAGTCTCCCCCACCATGATGAGCGCCGGCGTGGTCTCTTGCAACAAGCGGCCCAGAACCTTGATATTTGCCGCAATCGCTGTCTCGTAATTGACGGCTTGCAAGGCACGGTCCATTAATTTCAACGTGTGCGATTCGTCCAGTGCCAGCAGGATCAGGTCTTTTTTCGGCATGAGATTTTAGAAAATTTTACTTTGTTTTCCGCCCCACGGGTAAGGGCGGAGTCGTGCTTTCGACAGCGCGCGCAAGCCTTTGCAGGGCGGCGCGAGTGGTTTGCAACGCCTGTTTCTGGTCGTTTGTCAGGGGACCGGGCATTTCTGTGAACAACAGATCAATCGGCTGGATGGCGGCTCGCACTTCCTCGTCCACCGCATGCCGGATATTCTCCAGCACAACATATTGTCGTTTCTGCGCCTCCTTTGCCGCCTGCGCCGATTCGTTCAGAGCGCGGAATAAACGGGTGTTCACAAGCGAAATCGAAGCGTAGTCTGCCACCGCCTCCAGCAGGGCTTGTTCGGCGGCGGTAAAGGTGGTTGCCTCCTTGCGTACGACGATCAACATGCCGATCACCTCGAGATGCACCTTGATGGGAACCACACAGACCGATTTACCGAGGGCGGCGATTCGGAATTTGGATAAGGGGTCGCCTTCCATGGCAAGCGTCTCGCCGGAAAGCGCCACCAGGGCGCTGATACCGTCGTCCAGCGGCATGTTCATTTTACGCGCCCAGGCATCGGGCAATCCGCGCTGGGCGGAAAGGAGAAAGGTTTTATTCTCCCGCTCGCGGATCAACAGCCATGCAATGGACGTATTCGCAACTTGCGCGGCGCTGTCCACGATCTTTTGCAGGAGGATCTGCTGGTCGGTGATGGAAATGACCGCCTTACCCAGGTGGATGATGGCGGTCAATTCGCGTACCTTGCGTTGTAATTGTTCGTTGATCTCGCGAACCTGTGTGTCGAGCCGCTGGTTTTCGCGCGCGCTGCGCACCCGCGCAAAGACACGTTCGACCACCGACAGGACCTCGGCGTCGCGGGCGGGCCACAGGATGTAATCCGCCGCGCCAAGACGGAACGCCTGAATGATGTCGTGCTCCTGTCCCTTGTTGGCAATGATCACCAGCGGCGTATCCACGCCCTGCGAGACGAGCGCGACCAACAGATCCTTGGTGCTCAAGCCGGGGAGGTTGATATTGGCAATGATCAGGTCGGGAGGGGAATGAAGCGCCATCTTGATCGCCGAGGCGGAATCCGAGACGACATCCACCTGATACCCCACAGATTTTAGCGTCTGGCGAGCGATTAAGTCGCTGATCTCCGGATCGTCTTCAACAAGCAGAACTCGGTCCCCGGTACTCGGCATGATGGGCTCTCAATCTTTTCACAATGTATGTCGGTAATTCGAGAAAGCGCGAATCGAGGCGTGTTTTCATCACGAAATGCTGGCAATTTGCATTGTATCACCCTTGTTCCAGTTCGTGACAAGGCGGGTCGTTGCAAAATTCTCTCAAAATGACATTTCAAATCGGCTCTTCACGAAAATGTAAAAACCGGGCGGGATTGACCTGTCAGGATGCCGCGGTGATTCCGAATGGGCTTGACGGGTCCGAACCGACCGAGAGCCTGTTCCTGCTTTGCAGAGAGGGCTCCCAGCCGGCGCAAAATCTCGAGCGTCACAGCCGGGCGCACGCGCACATGCGACTGCAGGTTCATGTCTGTGCGCGAGGCGTCTCCATCCGAAACCTTGACGGCGATGCCCACGCCGGGCGAATCCTTCCCCAGCACGCCGGGTAAAAGACCTGCAATCTGATAGCCCTCCGCGCCGCGTTTGCAGACAAATTTTCCCTCCCCTGCCCGCATCAATTCGCAATCGAACTCGCCGTCGGCGCTGACCATTTCGGGATGGGACGTCATGGCGGCGACGATCTGGCGGCAGGCGGACGCGCGTGCGGCGGCTAGAGCATGCGGGTCGCACAAACGCGCCATTCCCAGCGCCGCGTTGTATAAAGGGATGGCGAAATTTGGAGCGGAACAGCCGTCGGTGCCGATGACAATCTCATGGGCTGGAAGCAGGCACAGGTCTGCCAGGCAGGCGAGGATGTCCTGTTGAATCGGATGCTGAAGGTCGAGATACGTTTCGAGCGGAAATCCGCGCATCTGCGCGTGGGCAAGCATGGCGGTATGTTTGCCGGAACAATTGTTGCGATTCGGACTGGGGGGCTGATTTGTCAGAATCAGGGCTTTGAGCGCATTCACATCACCGGGCAGGTGGGCGCCGCATTGCAGGCGATTCTCCTCGATGCCGATTTTCTTTTGCATGTTCACGACGGTTTCCACATGCAAATCACTGCCCTCGTGCGAGGCGCAGGCGATGGCGAGTTCGCGCAGCGTGAATCCGAAATGTTCCATGCCGCCGCGTTCGACAAAGGGAATTGCCTGAAACGGCTTGGCACTGGAGCGTAAAAAAGCGAACATGTGCGGGTCGCCGCAGGAGGCGATCAGTTCCCCGTGCGAGTTCACCACAGCGATGGAACCGTAATGGACGGATTCGACCAGATGGCCGCGTGTGGTTTCAAAAAGAGGCTGTGGATTCATGATCTGATCACCTTATGCCATGCCGTGAGATTTATCCTGTTGGCGGCTGATCGCTTACTTAATGATTCGCCATGTGAATATTACACGACCAGAGCGGTTATTCATCCACGATGTTGCGTGAGGGGGACGCGTAATGACGCGCATAATAATTGCGCAACCCAAAGCGCAGTCGCTGGGCGTATTGCTTGTGCCGGGTGGCGGAGACTTTGAAATCCTTCAGGATTTGGTCGGCAAGTCGATCGGCGACATCCGGCGCGGAGGATTTTTTCCCCCCGAGTTTTTCGAGTTTGGCAAGGATTTTTCGGAGCGTGTCCGCCTGGGTGCGAACAACCTGGGGGGATAGCACGCCGTCCCTGCCGCCAACGATGGTAAAGCCTTTGAATTCGGGACTCTGCAGACGGTCCAGCGCTTCAAGCCAGGCGGGAATATCGGCGTGCGCCAGAAAGGGAGGTTGCCCTTTGAGCACGGCATCGCCGACGAACACCACCTTTTCCTCCGGCAAGATAACCCAAATGGCGCCTTCGGTGGGACCGGGATGGCTCTCGAGGAGTACCGGGGCATCGCCCCAATGCAGGGACATTTTGCTTACGAAGGAGACCTCGGGCGGCGCCCAGCGCACGCTTCCCAAGCCGGGAATGGCTTCCCAGTTGGCGCCGGTTTCATCTCCCTGCGCTTTGAACGTATTGGGGCGGTTCTGGAAGGCGCGCGCAGTCTGTTCGTGCGCGATGACCGTGCAGTCCATCATACGGACGCCAAGCGTGCGATCGGGATGGGAATCCAGGTTGATCAACACGCGTTCGCGTCCATCGCCCATGCCCATCAGGGAGGCGCGCCAGGCGCGTCCATCCTCCGGCGCGGGGGGCGCGTCGATTTGGATCAAACCGCGCGATTGGACGATGACGCCCAGGGTCACGCCAGGGAAGCGTTCCTCGATATATACGTTCTTTGCAATGGCGTCCATCTGCTGACTGCTCCTGAAGTTTGTTAACGGTATCTTACCATTATTCCGACCCTCGAATTATAACGCCCATGCAAAGGCGCATGGATGATCCATTTTTTAACGAAAATCTTATGAAAACCCCTTGAAAAAAAACCAGCGCTGTAGTAATATAAAAGCGATGACTGCTAGGGTGCCCCCCTCACTCTGGCAGTTATCATTTAACGACCCCGACTCGGTGGTCTTGATACCTTTGTACTCGACCACCGGTTTTTATTTCACCGCCTTCTCCAGCACTTCCCCAAACGTTTCCAGTTCCTCCAGCGTGTTGTAGTGCACCGGTCCCACGCGCACCATTCCGCCCGCCTTGAGCAGACCCATCCGTTCCACGATGGCAAGGGCGTAGTTGTGTCCATTCCAAACGTAGATACCATGCCTGCCGATTTCTTCGGCAATACGCGCCGGGTCCCTGCCCGGAACCGTGAATGACACCGTCGGCACGCGCTCATCGAGACGCTCCAAATCGGTGATGCCGTGGATGCGCGTTCCTGGCACGGCTTCGATGATCCCAATCAACTTTTGGGATAACTGCTTTTCGTAAGCCTGCATTGCCGACATGCCCTTCTTGAGTTCCAGCCTGCGACCGCTGAAGCCCGCTTCCTTCCACGCTGCTTCCTGTGCCGCCCCAAATTGCCTGCCCAACCACTCCAGATATTCCAGCGCCCCCAAAACTCCTGCAATCCCTTCATGGTTTTGCGTGCCGGTCTCAAACTTGTGCGGCAATTCATCCGATGCGGGGCGGACCTTGTATGCCTTCAACTCGTTCAGCAGTTCATACCTTCCATACAACGCCCCCGCATGCGGACCGAAAAATTTATAACTGCTGCACACAAGGAAGTCGCAGCCAATGTCCTGCACGTCAATAGGACCATGCGGCGCGTACTGCACTGCGTCAATGTACACCAGCGCGCCTGCCTCGTGCGCCATCCTCGTCAGTTTCTTGACCGGGTTCACCGTCCCCAGAAGATTAGAGGCGTAGCCGAAAGCCGCAATCTTTGGTCTTTTTTCCAGCGCCCGCGCAAAATCGTCCAGGTCGAGCGTGCCTTGCTCCACGTCAATATCCACCCACAGCAGGTTACAGCCTTTGTCTTCTGCAATCAACATCCACGGAGAAATGTTGGCGTCGTGATCGAGGCGGGTGACCAGCAGGTTGTCGCCGGGCTGCAAGGTCCGCGCCAGCGAACGGGAGATGTGCAGGGTCAGGGTAGTCATATTGTTGCCGAAGATGATTTCTTCAGGGCGCGAGGCGTTGAGGAAATCTGCCATGGCGGCGTGCGCTTCGTGCAGAATTTCGTCGGAGCGGCGGCTGGTTTCGAACAAGCCTTCGTGGTTGGCGTTGCACTCCAACAGATAGCGGTTGATACGATCCAGGCTGGGTTTGGAAATTTGTGTGCCGGCGGGATTATCCAGGAAAATCGCCGGGCGGTCGAGCGAGGGAAACTGCTGACGAATAGCAGGCAGATCGAGTGGCATAAGTCTCCTGTGGTGATTTGAAAGAGGGGAACAAAGTTTGTATACTTAAATTGTACCCTCTACAGAAAGGAGCCGCCATGTTCGAACGTATTCTGCTTGCGGTGGATGGTTCGGACCATGCTGTTCACGCTGCCAAAGTTGCCGCCGCTCTGGCGCGGTGCATGAAAGCAGAACTGCGGATTTTGGTGGTCTATGCCCCCATCCCGCCGTATCTGGGCGAACCCAACCTGCAACAGGCAATCAACGCCCGCCTCGATGAATCACAAGCCATCCTGCAAAAAGCCGTGGAAGCAGTGGGAGACATTCCCGGCGAGATTCACACCGAGGTGCTGGAAGGGGACGCGGCAGAGACAATCATCGAAGTTGCAAAAGTCCGCAACAGCGATTTGATTGTTATGGGGTCGCGCGGGTTAGGGCGGCTGGCAGGGTTGCTGCTTGGCAGCACCAGCCAGAAGGTTGTCAGTCATGCCCCCTGCCCGGTGTTAATCGTGCGGTAATTGGAGATTGGTAATCGGTTATTCGCTTTGAGCGAGTTCTTCGGCTTGCGCGAATTCCTCGGGGGTGTTCACGTTCCAAAACGCCAGCCCTTGCGGGTCGAAGGCTTTGATTTCGTCAGACGATAACGTCCGTACCTTCACCTGCGGAAACCATGCAATGACCTTCCACTGGTCTGCTGCAATAGCCGCTTCGATGGCGGGGAGGCAGGTCTCGCGGCGGTAGACGGCGTGGAACGGTTCGTAACCTTCCTCGCTTTTGGGGATGACCACATCCGCTTCTTCCTGGACGAGAAGCCTGGTCATCGCTTCGATCAGCCTTGAACTGGCGAAGGGCATGTCGCATGCCACAACCGCGACGAGGGGATGCGCGGCGGAAGCGATGGCAGTGTAGAGTCCGCCGAGGGCGCCGCGACCGGGCTTGAGGTCCGAAATGAGGCGCGGACCGAGGAACTGATAATCGGTCGGACGGTTGGTCGTCACGATGATTTCGCCGGCCAGGGGGGCAAGTCGCTCGATCACACGCTGGATGAGGGGACGCCCAAGGAAGGGTTTGAGCGCCTTGTCTTCGCCCATGCGGGAGGATGCGCCGCCAGCCTGGATGCAAACTGTGAGCATTTGGAGTATTATAAAGGGAATAGAAGGAAGGTTCGTATGGCTACATCCATCGGTGATTTGCTGGATACTTTGACAGCGCCGGGGGAGTTATACGAAAAACTGGCGGATAATACGGTGATTTGCCACGCTTGCGGGCATCGCTGCCGGATCCGTGATGGACGGCGGGGGATTTGTCAGGTGCGGTTCAATAAGGGGGGAGAGTTGCGCGTGCCGTATGGTTATGTGGCGGCTTTGCAAAGCGACCCCATCGAGAAGAAACCGTTCTTCCATGTTTTGCCCAGCGCCAAGGCGTTGACCTTTGGAATGCTGGGTTGCGATTTCCATTGCGGGTATTGTCAAAACTGGCTGACCTCGCAAGCCATGCGCGACCCGGCGGCGGATGTTTCGGCAAATTACATCCGCAAAATTACGCCGCAGGAGATGACGCGGCTGGCACAGCGGACGAAGGCGTCGGTGGTGGTTTCGTCCTATAACGAGCCGTTGATTACGAGCGAGTGGGCGGCGGCGATTTTCAAGGAGGCGAAGCAGGCGGGGCTGATGTGCGCCTATGTCTCGAACGGGAACAATACGCCGGAGGTGATGGAGTATCTCGCGCCGTATCTTTCAGCGTATAAAGTTGACTTGAAATGCATGAGCGATAAAAATTACCGCAAACTGGGCGGGGTTTTGCAAAACACGCTGGATGGCATCAAACGCGCGCATGAGAGGGGGCTGTGGGTGGAGGTGGTGACTCTGACAATACCGGGGTTCAACGACTCGAACGAGGAGTTGTGGGACGCGGCGCGCTTTCTGGCTGGCGTCTCGCGCGACATTCCCTGGCATGTGACCGCCTTCCACAAGGATTACAAGATGACCGACCCCGACAACACCGACGCCAAAACGCTCCTGCGCGCGGCAGAGATCGGGCGCGAGGCAGGGTTGAGGTATGTCTATGCCGGGAATTTGCCGGGGCAGGTGGGGGAGTATGAAGATACGTTTTGCCCGGAATGCAGTCATCGGTTGATTCGGAGGCGGGGGTATGTCATTTTGGGGTATCAAATTACGGGAGACGGGAAGTGCCCGAGCTGCGGTGCAAAGGTGGCGGGGCTCTGGCACAACGACCCCGCGCAAGTCGTGTTGAACGGCTTGGGAATGCCCCTGCCCGTTTACTAAACATTCTTTTGCTGTATAATCGAACAAGTCATTCGGAAGGAGGTGCCTTGCGCTAAGATTTCCGATTTTCCCCACCCGTATACGAGTCTCAAAAACTTTTCTCTCAGGAGGAGAAACATGAATCGTAAGTTGTTTGCTGTACTATCCGTGTTTGTGCTTGCCAGCCTGATTTTGGCGGCGTGCGGTAGCGGTTTCGGAAAACAGCCTGCCGCTATTGAGATCGAAGGCTTGGAAGAGGCTGACTTTGCACCCGTCAAGTATGAAGCGCCGAACTGTGATTACGGCGGCGAGTTCAAGTCCATGGAAGCGGTGGACGAGACCACGGTGCGTTTCACTTTGTGCGTGCCTGATCCCGCTTTCCCGTCCAAGATCGCATTCACCGCGTTCGCGGTCCAACCCAAGGAATATTTACAAATGACCGGTGCGACCGGCGACATTCTTGAAAAACCGATCGGCACGGGTCCCTACTATGTGGCGCAGTGGGAACGCGGCAACCAGCTGGTTTTCAAACGCTACGAAGGCTATTGGGGCGAGCCTGCCAAGAGCGAGACTCTGGTTTTCCGCTGGGGTTCCGAATCCGCACAACGCCTGTTGGAGTTGCAATCCGGCACGGTGGATGGCATTGACAACCCCGCTCCGGATGATTTTGCCGTGATCGAAGCGGACTCGAATCTGCAGTTGAAACCCCGCCCGGCGCTCAACATCTTCTATATCGGCATGAACAACACCTATCCGCCGTTCGACAATGAAAAGGTGCGCCAAGCCATCGCCATGGGAATTGACCGCCAGCGCATTGTGGATAACTTCTACCCTGCCGGTTCGGAAGTCGCCAGCCACTTTACGCCCTGTGCCATCCCCAATGGTTGTGTGGGCGATCCGTGGTATGAGTTCGATCCTGCCAAGGCCAAGCAATTGCTTGCGGAAGCCGGTTTCCCGGATGGTTTCAAGACCAAACTGTTCTACCGCGATGTGGTGCGCGGCTACCTGCCGCAGGTGAGCAATGTGGCGCAGGATATTCAGGCGCAATTGAAAGCCAACCTGAACATTGACGCTGAGATCGAAGTTCAGGAATCCGGCACGTTCCTCGACAATGCCGACTCCGGTAAACTCGACGGTTTGCACCTGTTGGGCTGGGGCGCCGATTATCCCGATCAGACCAATTTCCTTGATTATCACTTCGGCGCCGGCGCTTCCAAACAATTCGGCAACAAGTTCGACGATATCACCTCCAACCTTGCTCAAGCCGCCCAACTGGCAAGCGATGCCGACCGCGAACCCTTCTACATTGCGGCGAATAACGCCATCCGTACGCATGTGCCGATGATCCCGGTTGCTCACGGCGGTTCGGGCACAGCCTTCAAAGCCAGTGTGACCGGCGCACATGCCAGCCCGCTGGGGAATGAATTCTTCGCAGTGATGGAAGTCCCCGGGCAGGATACCTTCGTCTGGATGCAGAATGCGGAACCCATCTCGCTGTTCTGCGCCGATGAGACCGACGGCGAATCCCTGCGCGCCTGCGAGCAGGTGACGCAATCCCTGCTGGGCTACGAAATTGCCGGCACGGCGGTCGAGCCGGTTTTGGCAGAATCTTACGAAGCCAGCGACGATTTGACCGTCTGGACCTTCAAACTGCGCGAGGGTGTCACCTTCCATAACGGCTTCACCCTCGACGCGGCGGATGTCGTCGAATCGCTCGTCCTGCAATGGGATGCGGCTCATCCTCTGCATAAGGGCAACACAGGCGCCTTCAGTTATTGGAGCGGGTTGTTCGGCACCTTCCTGAATGCCCCGGCTGAATAGTCAACTCGTTTCGACAGACCCTCCTGCCCCCCGGCGCCCGTCTGATGCCGGGGGGCTCTAAAAATATGACCACTTATCTTCTGCGAAGACTTCTATCCAGCATACCGGTATTACTTGGAATTCTTTTTGTCACGTTTGCTCTGGGGCGTTGGATCCCGGGCGACCCCTGCCGCGCCATCCTCGGCGAAAAAGCCACCGATGCCGTTTGTGACGAATTCATCCGCCGTCACGGGTTGGATCAACCCATCCACGTTCAGTTCGGTTATTACATCAGGGAAGTCGCACAGGGCGATTTTGGGCGTTCATTCCGGTTTTCCAAACCCGTCAATGAACTGATTGTTGAGCGCCTTCCGATCACAATCGAGTTGAGTTTTTCCGCGCTTTTCGTCAGTATTCTTATCGGCATTCCCCTGGGGGTGATCTCGGCTGTACGCCATAATTCCTGGCTGGATGTTTTGACGATGTTATGGGCGAACATTGGGGTATCCATGCCTGTTTTCTGGCTGGGGTTGATGCTCGCTTATGTGTTCGCCCTTGCCCTCAAGGACACGCCCTTTCAACTGCCTCCTTCCGGCAGGCTGAGCCCGGGAATACTGACAGTGCCGTTCTATGAGGTCTGGAATTTGCCGGTCAGGCAGGGCACCCTGCTCTTTGGCGTTCTGGATTTTATCGGGCGCATGAATATCCTGAACGCCCTCTTGAGTTTCAACCTGGAGGTCCTGAAAGACGCGGTCAGGCATCTCATCCTGCCGTCTCTGGCGCTTGGTACCATCCCCATGGCATTGATCGCCCGCATGACGCGTTCCTCTATGCTGGAGGTGCTTGGGCAGGATTACATTCGCACCGCCCGCGCCAAGGGACTGCGCCAGCGGGTTGTCATCATGAAGCATGCCTTTCGCAACGCGCTTCTCCCCCTGGTGACCGTCATCGGTCTTTCCCTGGGAGGGTTATTGGGCGGCGCGGTGCTGACCGAAACCGTCTTCAACTTGTCGGGGGTCGGACGGATTCTCTACGATGCCATTACCGCCCGCGATTACGGCATCGTCCAGGCGTTTACTGTGGTGATTGCCATCTTCTTCGTCTTGCTCAACCTGCTGGTGGATCTGTCCTACGCGTATCTCGATCCTCGCATTCGTCTGGACTAACCGATTATGACCCAGGAAACTCAAATCGTCGCCGCGCTCGACGCGGAAGGGCTATCCCTCAAATCCGTCAGTTTGTGGAACATCACCCTGCGGCGGCTGAGACGCCGCAAATCCGCCATGATCGGGTTGGCAATTCTGGGGGTGCTCGTTCTCATCGCTTTGACGGCGCAATGGCTCGCCCCCTATGATCCCTACGCCCCGCTGATCGGCGTGGAGGATGTCAGGGTGCGCGAAGCCCCCTGCATTCATCTCTTCGGTTGTCCGCAATCGAAACCCCAGCACATCCTTGGCATTGACGGCAACGTCCGCGATCAATTCAGCCGCCTGCTTTACGGGGCGCGCCTGAGCCTGATGATCGGTTTTTCGACGGTGACGTTTGCGATTGCCATCGGCACGGTCCTCGGCGCGCTGAGCGGCTATCTCGGCGGGTGGGTGGACAACGTCATCATGCGTCTGATGGATGTGCTCCTGGCTTTCCCCTCCCTCCTGCTTGCCATTGCGATTGTTACGGTGCTCGGTCCCGGCTTGATCAACGCTTTGCTGGCAATCGGCATTGTTTCCATTCCGGCGTATGCCCGCGTGGTGCGCGCCAGCGTATTGTCTGTGCGCGAAATGGATTATGTTTCCGCCTCGCGTGCGTTGGGCGGCAGTATGACCCAGATCCTCTTCCGCCGCGTCCTGCCCAACGCGTTGACGCCTCTTATCGTGCAGGGCACGCTCGGCATTGCAACCGCCATTCTCGACGCGGCCGCGCTTTCCTTTCTTGGTCTCGGCGCCCAGCCTCCTACGCCGGAATGGGGATCCATGCTCGGCGCGGAGCGCAATCAGGTTTTCACCGCGCCGCACCTGGTTTTCTTTCCCGGCGTCGCCATTGCATTGACCGTGCTTGCCTTCAACCTGCTGGGTGACGGCTTGCGCGACGCGCTCGACCCGAGGCTGGCGCACATCAGTTAGCGAACGTCCCGACGCGCCTCAACCTGCCGCCATCCCCCCCCCGCCGTGACCCGTTTGGGAGTCCGCCAGTGCCTTTCCAATACTCTCTCACCCCGCCCGCGCACACGCGAATCAAGTGTTCCTGTCCGGACACGTTGGTTATAAGATATCTTCCCGCAACTGCGTGACCTATGGAATTCTGCCATTGTTGCGGAAAACCTGTTCAAACCAAAAAGGGCACAAAGGTCACGAGGGGAAAACGCCCGTAAAATTGACGCCTTCTTGCCTTCGTGTACCTCGTGCCCTTCGTGCTTAGGCTTTTTTCCGTTATTACGGAAGAGCCCATCATTTTTCGTCCCCCGCTTGTTTGAGGCTGGATCGAACGATAAAACCGTCCTATTTACCGAGGAAAGTAAAGACCGCCGCGCCGAGGGCAAGAACAGCGCCGATATATCCCATGGCGCCGCCCATCAGGGCGGGGACAAACGCGCCCAAGCCGTACCATAGGAAGAACAAAGCAGTGCACCAACCGGCAATCGAAGAAGGCATTTTCATTTGACACTCTCCTTTGGGATGTTTGCGCCGTCCACACAGACGGCTTCATACTAGATAACCCGAAATCGCTTGAGGGGATACGCCTGCGTGGTAGAATTCGATCGTATTCTCATTCTCGCAATCGCCTGCGATTGCGGGGAGTTTTTTTACCCTATGGACATTTCCGCCGCATCCCCCGCTGAATTTTCCCTGTACCGATCCCACACCTATGACCGTTCCGGTCCGGTGCGCTGGATCTGGTCGCACGCGTGGCGGCACGGTTGGATCATCGTCATGATGATCCTCGGCGCGGTCGGCAACGCCGCGCTGGCGGCAGTGGTGCCGGTATTGACAGGCAACGCCTTCAACGCCATGCTCCAGTCCGCGCCAGACACCTCCGTGCTGTTGCCGCTCGCGCTGATCATAGGCGTTTCACAGATCGTCCGCGGCGTTCTGCAACTCGGACGCAACTTCGGCGCGGAACTGCTGGCGCAAAAACTGGAGCGGCAGGTGCGCGACGAACTGTACCTGTCCCTGCTCGGCAAGAGCATGACCTTTCACAACCTCCAGCCCGTTGGCGACACGATGGCGCGCGCCACCAACGACGTTCGCGAAGTGAACTATATGTTCAGCCCGGGCATCAACCTGGTGGTGGGGTCGTTCATCTTTATCCTAATGCCCATCTTCGTGGCGGGGCGTTACCATCCCTCGTTGGCGCTTACGCCGGTCGTTTTCACCGTTTTGTATTTCTACTTTCTGGCTCGTTATCTGAAAACTCTCTCGCCGGTTACGGATGAAGTGCGCGCCTCCTTCGGGAAAATGAACATCCATTTGTCCGAGTCGCTGGACGGCGTGGAGGTGGTCAAGGGCGCCTCACAGGAAAACGCCGAAGTGGACAGGTTTGTGATGAACGCCAGCCGTGTGCGGGACGCCTTCGTCAAACAAGGCGATCTCGAGGGACGCTATGTCGCCATGCTCCTGCTCGGTTCTGCCTACGCCTTTGGGCTGTTTCATGCTCTTCTGCTTTTCCGCGGCGGACACTTAAACCTGGGCGATGTGGTGGGGTATTTTGGCTTGCTCCTTCTGCTTCAATTCCCCACCTTTGTTTCCACCTTTGCCTACTCCCAGATTTCGCTCGGCATCTCCGGCGCGCGCCGCATTCTGGAATTAATGAACCGCGAGACAAAACTCGACCAGAATGTGCACGGTTACGCAGAAACCATGAAAGGCGAGGTGGAGTTCCGCAATGTGGATTTCGCCTACCCTCACCCCGGCGCATCTCCCGCTGAGAAAGGAGAAAAGGCCGAGGAAGAATTTGTGCTGCAAAACATCTCCTTCAAAGTCAGGCAGGGACAGACCGTCGCCATTGTGGGGCAGACCGGTGTGGGCAAGACCTCGCTCGTCAAACTCATCAATCGCACCTACGACGTTACGCGAGGGCAGGTGCTTGTGGACGGCGTGGATGTACGCGACTGGAACCTGGCTGCGCTTCGTTCGCAGATCTCCATGATCGAGCAGGATATCTTCCTCTTCTCGCGCAGCGTCAGCGATAACATCGCGTTTGGGAAACCGGGAGCAACCCCAAGTGAGATCGAGGCGGCGGCAAAATCGGCGCAGGCGGATGAGTTCATCCGCGCGTTCGATCAAGGGTACGATACCGTTGTCGGCGAGCGCGGCGTCACGCTTTCGGGAGGTCAACGCCAGCGTATCGCATTGGCGCGCGCCTTTCTCACCGACCCGCATATTCTGATTCTGGACGACTCGACCTCCGCCATCGATTCCGCCACCGAGGATAAAATCCAGCGCGCCATCGCCAATGCCGCCCGCGGACGCACCACCTTCATCATCACCCACCGTCTCTCGCAAATCCGCTGGGCGGACCTGATCATCGTCCTCCGCAAGGGACGCATCGCCGCCATCGGCACGCACGACGAACTGATGCAGACCTCCGAGGCATATTCGAGGATATTTCGGGAATAAGGACAGCGACCAGCAATCAGCGGTTAGCCGTTAACTCTGAAGGTTAAAAGCTGTTTGCTAATTGCTGACCGCTAACCGCTAAAGGCTACTTATGGGCTTCTTTGCCGGACTCAACGACGAAAAATACGACCGTCAGTACAAAGACAGCGACCTGCTACGGCGCATACTCGGTTACTTCAAACCGCAGACCAAACGCCTGGCAATGGTCTCGATATTGGTTGTCATCATCGCGGGCATCGGCGCGGCGCTGCCCGTGGTGGTGGCGCGCATGGTAGATTTGCTGAAAAGCAAGCCAACCCTGACCGCCATCAGCCTGGTGGGGCTGGCGGTATTGCTGATCGGAATCGGTTTATGGGGCTTGAATTGGGCGCGGCGCAGTCTGGTGATCCGCGCCGTGGGCGATGTGGTGCTGGACCTTCGCACGCGCGCCTTCCGCGCCGCGGCGGAACACGATCTTTCATTCTACGACCAATTCTCCTCCGGGCGTATCGTCTCGCGCATCACCTCCGACACGAACGATTTCGGTCAGCTGGTTATCATCGTCACCGATGTGGTGGCGCAGATCGTACAAGCGGTCCTCCTCGGCGCGGTGCTTTTCCACACCGAGGCGCGCATGGCATGGCTGTTGATGGCATTCCTGCCGTTCATTCTTGCCGCCGCCTCGGGTTTCCGCGTGCTGGCTCGCCGGGTCACCAAGCGCGGCATGAAAGCCATGGCAGACGTCAATGCCGCCATCAAGGAGACCATCAGCGGGATTTCGATCGCCAAGAACTTCCGCCAGGAGGAAAGCATCTTCAAGTCGTTCGACGAATCGAACCAGCAATCCTACAAGGTCAACGTGCAGCGCGGTTTCATCCTCTCGCTGGTGTTCCCCACCCTCAACGCGCTGGGCGGCATCTTCGTTGCCATTCTCGTCTATGTGGGCGGGCTCAACGCGGCGCAGGGTGTTATTTCAGCCGGGGCGTGGTATCTCTTCATCATGAGCCTCGATCAGTTCTTCTTTCCGGTCTTGAACCTCTCAGCCTTTTGGGCGCAGATCCAGGCGGGGCTGTCGGCTGCCGAGCGCGCCTTCGCCTTGATAGACGCCGACCCGAACGTGGTGCAGATCGCTTCAAAGGATGTGCCGCGCCTCCGGGGGCATATCCACTTCGACGATGTTCATTTTCGCTACACGGAGAACGAACCGGTTCTGACCCACTTCAACCTGCTCATCCAACCCGGAGAGACTCTTGCCCTGGTCGGACACACCGGCGCGGGGAAATCGTCCATCGCCAAGTTGATTGCGCGCTTCTACGAATTCCAACAGGGACGCCTGCTCGTGGATGGTCACGATGTACGCACGTTCGATCTCTCGCAGTATCGCAAACAGTTGGGCATTGTCTCGCAGGCGCCGTTCCTGTTTTCGGGGACGGTGGCGGATAATATTCGCTACGCCGCGCCGGAAGTGTCCGATGAGGAAATACTCAAGATGGCGCGGGAGATCGGAGATGGCGAATGGTTGGAAACGCTCCCGAACGGGATTCAGACCCAGGTCGGGGAACGAGGCGGGCGTCTCTCGATGGGACAGCGTCAACTCGTGGCGCTGATGCGCGTGTTGATGCAAAAGCCCGCCATTTTCATCCTGGACGAAGCCACCGCCAGCATTGACCCGTTCACCGAATGGCAGATCCAGCAGGCGTTGAACCTCATCCTGAAGAATTCGACGAGCATTCTGATCGCGCACCGTTTGTCCACCGTGAAGGCGGCAGACCGGATTGTGGTGATGGAAAAAGGAGGCATCATCGAACAGGGGAATCACGAAGGTTTGCTCGCGCAAGGGGGGCATTACGCGACGCTCTATAATACCTATTTCAGGCATCAAAGCCTGGCCTATGTGGAAAAGGCGCGGGAGTTGGTGAGGGAGAATTAACTAACTGACGTTACGCAGTTGCCAGGCTGCGCCTCGGTTTCCAGGTTAATTCGACGGCTGACCGCCAACGACTGACTCGTGAATCGGCACGGCGGTCAGCCGTCTGCCGTCGAAATGCAGAGGCAGGTCCATCGCGCGTGACATCGGGGTAAATACCCCCCACGACTTGCTTGTTACCCCTGTCAAGTCTTTCTATCTCACGAATCCCCACAGCGCCAGCGCGCCGAACACGATGAACACCAAAACCGCTCCCGTGAATGCTTGGCGCGCCGAACGTCTGTCTGATAGATACAGGAAAGGATGTATCCCTTCGATCTCCCACAGCGGGCTGGCAAACCATGCAAACATCGTTCCGCCCACCAAGCCGCCGATGTGCCCCCAATTATCAATGCCGGGCAGGGACCCCACCAGAAACAAGTTGATCGCAATGATGAAAAGCACGTTCCCGATGGCGCTCTTGAAATGACCCGCCAGCAGCTCGCGGTTCCGATACAGAAAGACCGCCTCCGCGCCGATCAGACCGAACACCGCGGTCGACGCGCCGATGGAGTACCCATCCGAGAACAGGAAGGAGGTCACATTCCCGGCAAACGCCCCCAGGATATAAAGCGTAAGAAATCTGCCGTGCCCAAAATACCGTTCGAGGCTTGTGCCGAACGAAAGCAGGGCATACATGTTGAAAAAGATATGTGTCGGCGAACCATGCAACAGGACGGGCGTCAGCAAACGCCAGAGCTGTCCGGCGCGGATGAATTCGTTGATGCGCGCCCCGTACAATTCCAGCCAGCCGATGTTCGAAAAGGTCGTCGGATAACCAGAGAAAAACACGCTGGCAACCTGCAAAAGATAGAAGACGACGGTCACGCCCAGGATCGCATACGTCACGTACGGAACGGCTTGCGGCAAAGCCACGCGGACGGGCTGTTGGGCAGGAACAGGCGCAGCAGGGGGTGTTTCGTATTTCACAGGGAAACCTTTCTCGGTTTCACGCGGTGATGCTCCGCCGTGATGATGGCGCGGATGGCATCCACCGTTTCATCGAGATGAAAATCACGGTTGACGATCACGTAGTCGAACGCCTCCACGCGTTTCAGTTCCTTGCGCGCCGTGGCAATGCGAATGGCAAGCGTGTCGGCGGTCTCGGTTTTGCGCGTTTCGAGGCGGTGCACCAATTCCTCCTCGCTTTCGGTGGTGATGAAAATCAACAACGCCTCAGGCGCCATCCGCCGCACCGTCTCGGCGCCCTGCACGTCAATACGCATCACCACGTCCTTGCCGCTGGCGAGCGCCTCGCGCACCTGCTGTTTGGGAATGCCCTTGTAATCGCCGTATACAATCGCATGCTCGATCAACTCATCTTCGTCGATCATGCGGGCAAACTCCTCCTTCGTCACAAAGAAGTAATCCTTGCCGTGGATTTCGTTGGCGCGCTTTGCGCGCGTCGTCGCCGTCACCACAAAATGGAACGGCAGTCCGCGCTCCTTCATTCTCTGCATCACGGTATCCTTGCCCGCCCCCGACGGACCTGAAATCACGATCAACAGCGGTTGCGGATGGTGGAGGTTGAATTCTGAATCAGTGGATGATGGGGACATGAACGAATTTTACCAGAGCCAAGACTTCGGAAGTTTTGGAAACTTCCGAAGTCTGGTCAGGACAATACCCGTTTCACCATCTGACCGACATCCTCGCCTCCTCCCTCGACCTCAGCCTGATTCAGCCATGCGAGGAACTCGGCATTCCCCTTCGGTCCCAACAACGGACTCTTGATCAGCCCGCGAATAGAAAACCCCTCCTTTTGCGCAAAACTCAACACTTCGAGCAATACCTGCCTGTGGATCTCCGGGTCGCGGATCACCCCGTCCCCGCGCGAGACGTCCTTTTTGCCCGCTTCGAACTGAGGCTTGATGAGGGCAATGATATTCCCCTCTCCCGGCGGGAGAGGAGATGGGGGAGGGGGAAAGAGCCACTTCTTCACCACCGGCAAGAGTATCTTCAGGGAAATGAACGACGCGTCGATCGTGGTCAGCGATACAGGTTCCGGCAGAGCCTCAACGTACCGCGCGTTCGTTTCCTCCATCATGACCACGCGCGGGTCGTTGCGCAGTTTCCAGTGCAGGATGCCCTTGCCCACGTCAATGGCGTAGACCTTCGCCGCGCCGCGCTGCAAGAGGCAGTCCGTGAAGCCGCCGGTGGACGCGCCCACATCGGCGCAGACGAGGCCGTTCACGTCGAGGGCGAAGGCTTCGAGCGCGGCCTCCAGTTTTTCGCCGCCTCTCGAAACAAAGCGCGGACCGGACTCCACTGTCAGCGGAGCAGAGGCGTCCACGGTGGCGGCAGGCTTGAGGGCGGTCTGACCGGCGACCCGCACCTGTCCCGCCATGATGAGCGCCTGTGCCTTGGCGCGCGAGTCGGCAAGTCCGCGTTCCACGAGCAATACATCCAATCGAACCTTCGTCATGGTTCTATTGTACTTCCCGGGAATAAAAAAGGTAAAATTGTCCCATGCTCAAACACCTGTTCAAAGCCATGCGCCCCCGCCAATGGACGAAGAACGGCTTCGTCTTTTTCGGGTTGATCTTCGACAAGCAATTATTCCTGCCCGAGCCGTTCCTGCGGACGCTGGAGGGGTTCTTTTTGTTCTGTCTGATCTCCAGTTCGGTGTATTTGTTCAACGACATCGCCGACATCGAAGCCGACCGCAGACACCCGGAAAAGAAACACCGCCCGCTGGCTTCGGGTGAACTGCCCGTCGGTGTGGCGACGGCGGCGGCGGTCATCCTTGCCGTGTTCGCGCTGGCGCTCGGTTACCTGCTGGAGCCGTGGTTCGCGGCGGCGGTCGCCGTTTATTTCGTCATCAACCTGCTGTACTCGCGCTGGCTGAAGCACGTGCCGGTCCTCGATGTGCTGATCATCTCTGCGGGCTTTGTCCTGCGCGTGGCGGGCGGCGTGACGCTCATCACCGTGGAGCGCTTCTCGCCCTGGCTGTACGTGATCACGGTGTTGTTCTCGCTCTACCTCGGTTTCGGCAAACGCCGCGCCGAAATGAGCCTGCTCGAAAAGGGCGCCGGTTCGCACCGCAAAGTGCTGGACGGATACACCATCCCGCTGCTCGACCAGTACATCACCATCGTCTCGGGCATGACCATCGTCACCTACTCGCTGTACTCCTTCTCCGCCGAGAACCTGCCCGAAAACCACAGCATGATGTTGACCATCCCGTTCGTGGTGTACGGCATCTTCCGCTATCTGCAACTCATCCAAACCGGTCACGCGGCGGGTTCGCCCGAGGAAGTGGCGCTCAAGGACCGCCCCCTGCAAGCCACAGTGATCTTGTGGGGGTTGGCTGTCATCGCGGTGTTCTATCTTTCGTAGGGCAAATTTCAATTTGCCGATATGACCGTCTCCTCCGCCCCTGGCAAGATCATCCTCTTCGGCGAACATGCCGTCGTCTATGGACGCCCCGCGCTGGCGGTGCCGGTCACACAGGTGCATGCGGATGTGGAAATCCTCGCTTCAGACCGCCCCGGCATCTGGATCGCCGCCCCAGACATCGCCCTCCACTCCGACCTCAACTCGCTTCCCTCCGACCATCCGATTGCCGCGGTCATCCACAACTTTTTATTCCTCTCGCGCACGTCCTTCTCTCCCGCCGGGAGAGGGGCTGAGGAGGAGGGCAGTTTCCCAAACCTCTCCATCAAAATCACCTCCACCATCCCCGTCGCATCGGGACTCGGCTCCGGCGCGGCAGTGACCGTTGCCCTCGTCCGCGCGTTATCGTCACATCTCGATTACCCCATGTCCGACGAGGAGGTCAACGCCTTCGCCTACGAGATCGAAAAACTCCATCACGGCACACCTTCGGGGATAGACAATACGGTGGTCACGTATGGGAAGCCGGTGTATTTTGTCAAGAGTCCCCCCTCTCCTGCCAGGGGAGGGGCTGGGGGTGAGGTCGAAACATTTACGGTCGGCACGCCGTTCACCATCGTCATCGGCGATACCGGCCTCCCCGCGCCGACGAGGGACTCCGTGGGTGATGTAAGAAAACTATGGGAGGCAGAGAAGGAAAGGTGGGAGGGCGTATTCGATGAGATTGGCGAAATTGCAAAGCAGGCGAGGAACGCCATCGAAAGGGGCAGGACGAAGGAACTGGGCGGGTTGATGAATCAGAATCACGTCCTTCTTCAGGAGATGACCGTCTCCTCGCCTGAATTGGACAGGCTGGTGGAAACCGCGCGGACTGCTGGGGCGCTGGGCGCAAAACTCAGCGGCGGCGGACGCGGCGGCAACATGATCGCGCTGGTCGAACCGGAAAAGGCGGACTCCGTTGCCTCGTCCCTGATGAACGCGGGCGCGAAACGGGTCATCGTCACCGCAGTGGGACGCCGTTCAAATGCGCCCTGATCAACCCACCCGCCATATTATTACAAGGCGGTGCCATGGGTGATGAAGCCGAAAGGCTGTTGGCAAGTTTGAACGCTTAAACGTTGGAACGTTAACGTGCCAGCCTGCCAGCGTTTCAACCTTCAAACAAAAAAGGACCCAGCCCATCGCCGGGTCCTTTTTTCACTCACTGATCGCTGGTCACTGAAAACTGTTCACTCACCACTGCCCTTCGGCACAAAATACACATCCGTCGGCTTCAACTTGGAATTGCGCAGGAAGCGCGGGCGCACCTCCATGCCGATCCAATCCAGCGACGGGGCGGCGGGGTCCACGCCCATCAAGCGCGTCAGCAACAGCGTGTTCACGCCCTCGAATTCGATGAGCGCCAGCACGAAGGGCGTTTCGGGCAGGAACTCCTCCGAGCCGAAGTAGCAGACCGTGAAGGCATGGACTTTGGCGGGCGCGTGGGTAATGTCAATCCACTTCGTTTCGCGGCCCGAATAGACATCGGCGCCGCGCGGGTTGGCGTAGGTGTAGCCGCTTTCGGGGTCGCGCGAAGCGAGCAGGCGTTTGTTCGTCAGCGCCGCGAACCA
>JACAET010000041.1 GCA_013388685.1 Chloroflexota bacterium
AGGGGACGTTCTCTAACGTCGCCTTAGGAGTGAACCATGAAAGCAGTACGCGTACATCAATACGGGGGGCTCGAAGCGTTGAAATATGAAGAGGTCCCCCTGCCAGAACCGGGGGAGGGTGAAGCGCGGATAAAAATCGAGGCGGTCGGCGTCAACTTCATTGACATCTACCACCGCATCGGGCGCTATCAGGGCGCGCTTCCGCTCACCCTCGGACAGGAAGCGGCGGGCGTCGTAGATGCGGTTGGACCGAACGTCACGGATGTCCGACCCGGCAACCGCGTCGCTTATGCCAGCGTGCAAGGCTCCTACGCGGAATATGCGGTTGCTCCCGCGTGGCGTCTGGTGCCGATTCCCGAAAAAGTGGATGCCCAACACGCCGCCGCGATCATGATCCAGGGCATGACGGCTCATTACCTGACCTTCAGCACGTACCCGCTGAAAAAGGGCGATACCGCCCTCGTCCATGCCGCCGGCGGAGGGACGGGACAACTGCTCGTCCAAATTGCCAAAAAGCGCGGAGCGCGCGTCATCGGGACGGTTTCGACGGAGGAGAAGGCGGCGCTGGCGCGCGAAGCCGGCGCAGACGAAATCATCCTCTACACTCAAACCGACTTCGAGGCCGAAGTGAAGCGCCTGACCGGCGGCGCCGGCGTGGATGTGGTCTACGACTCGGTCGGCAAGGATACTTTCGACAAGAGTCTCAACTGTCTGCGGCGGCGCGGCGTGATGGTGCTGTACGGCGCGTCCTCGGGTGCGGTCCCGCCGCTCGACCCGCAGGTGCTGAACGCCAAAGGCTCGATTTATCTCACGCGCCCCTTCCTCGGACACTACACCGCCGACCGCGCCGAACTGCTTGGAAGAGTCAACGACCTGTTCAATTGGATCGCGGCTGGCGAATTGAAATTGCGAATTGACAAGACCTTCCCGCTCGCCGAAGCCGCCGAAGCGCATCGTTACCTCGAGGGCAGGCAGTCGAAAGGAAAGATATTGCTCCTGCCATAGCGGTCAGCATGGCGGCAATCGCAAAAACGTCTCGGAACCATTTACGGTTTCGAGACGTTTCATTAACTGCAAAAAGGTGAAAATCGAACCACAGAGACACGGAGACACGAGCATAAGTAATGAAGGGAAATTCTGTGACTCCGTGTCTTCGTGGTGAAACTTCAGGGTTTTTGCAGTGAAGTCATTAAAGCCCATCGGGATAAGCGAAACGAGCGTCCCGAAGGTTGGCTTTACCGCCACCATCGCGCGCTGTAAAACCTTCGGGACGTTTCCCCGTTTTTTTGAGATGACAATCATTATCAGTAGATTACGAAAACCTCGCATAGTGTGCGCTCTCTAGCGCAAAACTGGCGTTAGAGAACGCCAATTACGCGCTTTCGTGAAGTACTGACTATGGTACACTTCGCCCGTTACCCCATTTTTGGAGCATCCCATGTCCGAACCTGTTTGCCTGAATTGCGGAAAAACCGAACAGCAAGTTCCCCTCCTGAACCTGACCTTCAAGGGCGAAGCCAAACACATTTGCGCGCAGTGTTTCCCGATTCTGATTCACAAGATTCACCTGCTCGCGGATAAACTTCCCGGCGTGGAAATCCCATCTCCTTCCCCCCAGTGATGATGAACAAACTTACGCCTCTTGCCCGCAACTCACTGATCGTGGCGTTCTTCTTTTTTATCAACAAGATTTTCGCCTTTGCGCACACGATCATCATCTCGCGCATCTATGCCGATGAAATCCATTTGCTGGATACGTTCAATGCCGCAAACAACCTGCCCGACTTGTTGTTCGCGTTGATCTCCGGCGGAGCGCTGGCAATGGCGTTCATCCCCTTGCTGACCGAATACCTCACCACCAGGGACCGCGCCGCCGCATGGGATCTGTTTTCCCGCGTGGCGAATTTCGGTTTTGTGTTGACAGGCGCGATTGCTATCCTGATCGCCATTTTTGCCGACCAGATCGTAAGCGCGGAGATCGGGATCGCGCCGGGCTTCGGAGCGGAACAGCGTCAACTGCTCGCCGGGTTGATGCGATTGAATCTCATCGGCACAGTCATCTTCTCGATTAGCGGTCTGGTGATGGCGTCGCTTCAGGCGAACCAGCACTTCGTCCTGCCCGCGATCGCGCCCAGTATGTACAACATCGGGCAGATAGTCGGAGCGATCTTTCTCGTTCCGATCTTCGGCATTCACGGTCTGGTGTACGGCGTCATCATCGGCGCGGCGATGCATCTACTCATACAGGTCCCCGCGCTGATCAAATTCGGCTTCCGCTGGACACCCTCGCTCGACATCCGCAATACGGGCTTGCTGGACGCCTTGAAACTGATGACACCGCGTCTGTTCACCATGGCGGGCATTCAATTCATCTTCATTGCGCGGGATAACCTTGCCTCTCGGCTGGACCAGGTCGGCTCGGTGACTTCGCTGACATTTGGCTGGATGATCATGCAGGTGCCTGAAACGATTCTGGGAACGGCAATCGCGACCGCCATGCTTCCGACTCTCTCTGAATATGCCTCACGCCAGGAGTGGACGGAATTTCGTGCGACAATCGAGCGTGCTCTTCGGTTTTTGATCGCGCTCAGTCTTCCTGTTGCGGCGGTCATGGCGGCGGGAATCAATCCGCTCGTACGCGTCGTCTTCGGTTTTGACGAAGACACTTCCGCTCTCCTGACATGGACAACCCGAGCATACCTGCTCACACTGACAGGGTATGTGGTTCATGAGGTGGCGGTGCGCTCATTCTATGCCCGAAAGGAACCGATGGTTCCGTTATATGCGGTCCTTCTACGGCTGGCATTGTTCATCGGAATCGGAGTTGCCGGCATCACCCTCTTCAGAAACATCGGCGCGCCCGTCATTGCCTTCGCCGAGATTGCCCTGCTGATCGAAGCC
>JACAET010000048.1 GCA_013388685.1 Chloroflexota bacterium
CTTGACCTTTGACCTTCGACCACCGACTATGAGACTATCCGACTATCAGACCAGGAGACTAAAACTATGCCCCTCACAATTGCAGACCTCATGTCCAAAATGCCAGGCGCGTTCATCCCCGAAAAAGCGCAGGGCGTCAACGCCGTCATCCACTTCAAATTCACAGGCGCCGAGGCTGGCGAGTGGAACGCGAAGATCGCGGACGGCAAATGTGAAGTCACACAAGGCGCGCCCAGCGCTCCTGCCACCATGACCCTCACCGCCGATTCCAGCGACTACGTCAAAATCTTCACAGGCGAACTGGACGGCATGCAAGCCTTCATGCAGGGCAAGATCAAACTGGGCGGCGACCTGAACTTGGCAATGAAGATGATGCAGATGTTCAAAATCAGATAGCACCGGTTGAGAATCAAAATGACTCCCGCGTTTTGCAGGGAGTCATTTTGATTCTGAGCGGCATTAGAAGACCGATAGAACAGCGGTAATCGCAAACGTCGTGAGGCACATGGTAAAAATTGCAAATGCGGTGGTGACGATGCCGGTCGTTCTGGAACGAACCCAGCCTGCGATGCCAATGGCGGCGAGGAAGACGTAGATGGCAGCGAGCATCACCAGCACGGCAATCGAGCCGAGGGCGTCCAGTTCGGGGATGATGCGATTCTGTTCGGCTGTGGCGGCAAAGGTCAGGACAAATACAATCAATGAGTACAGAAACATTACAGTGGAGGCGGCGAATGTCAGTATGGTGGCGGTGGTCAGTTTGCTTTCCGAATTTGTGGAAAGCAGTTGGCTGACAGCGGAAATGGCAAAACCAGCCAGCACACCCGCCAGGGTTGCCAGTGCGCCCGCTTCAGCCAGGTAGTTTTCGACGGTCATGTGCGTATCCTCCTCACAACGAAAAGTTCTTTAAAGAATTTTGTGCTTATGATAACACATCGCGTTTGGCGTAGTTTTGGGCGCGATCGGCGGAAATAGTTACAGTCGCCTTGCGTGCTGTCATTCGGTTTGGATGGGGTGTAAAATACCTGCGTTGACCCCGCGAGCAGGAGATTCCCATGTTCAAACGACATTTTGATATTTCTTACTTCCAGCAGAATTTCCAGGATGTCAGAGCGCTGCTCATGAATACGGCGGCAAGCCTGGCGGGCACAGGCGGATCGGACACTGCGAATGTTCTGCGCGATGTACACCGCATGATCCAGTCGCTTGTAGAACTGGAACAGACGGTTGTTGATCAATTGAAGGATCGGGAGAGTCAACTTGAGGCGTTGATGGGGATTGGGCGGGCAATCAACTCCTCCCTCGGGTTGAAGCGGGTGCTCGAAGAGGTCATGGACACGCTGATCGCGCTGATGCGCGCCGAACGCGGCTTCCTGATGTTGCGAGAACCCGACGGGCGGTTATCGGTGCGTATCGCGCGCGGGATTGCGCACATCAACCTCGAAGAGGATGCGTTCAAAGTCAGCCGTACCATCGTGGACAGGGTGGCGGCAACGGGCGAAACCATCCTGACCACGAACGCGCAGGAGGACCCGCGTTTCGAAAACCAGATGAGCGTGGCGGCATACCAGCTGCGCTCGATTCTGTGCGCGCCGTTGAAGATCAAAAACGAGTTGATTGGCGTGATCTATGTGGATAACCGTGCCCGGGCGGGAATTTTCCAGCCGCGGGATCAAAGCCTCATCACCGCCTTTGCCGACCAGGCGGCGGTGGCGATCGATAACGCCCAACTGTTCGACGACCTGCAAGCCAAGAATCGCGAACTGGAAGCAGCGTATCAGGCGACCCTCGAAGGCTGGGTCAGCGCATTGGATATGCGCGACAAGGAAACGGAGGGGCATACCCAGCGTGTCACCGTATTGACACAACGGCTTGCAAAAAGAATGGGGGTGAGCGACCAGGATCTGATGCACATCACGCGCGGCGCCCTGTTGCACGATATTGGCAAGATGGCAATTCCCGACAGCGTCCTGTTGAAACCGGGAGCGTTGACAGAGGAGGAAAGGGAATTGATCAAACGGCATCCCCAATACGCCTACGATATGCTCAAGCGCATCGAATTCCTTCTCCCCGCCATTGATATCCCGTATTGCCATCACGAAAAATGGGACGGCACAGGCTACCCGCGCGGATTGCGCGGCGAAGAAATCCCCTTTGCAGCGCGCATCTTCCCGGTCATTGACGTTTGGGACGCGCTTACTTCAGACCGCCCCTATCGTAAAGGATTGCCGCATGACGAGGTTCGCGCGCGCATTCAGGCGGACGCAGGTAAACATTTCGACCCGCAGGTGGTAGAAGCCTTCATGCAAATGGACGACCTCTCCGTGTGACGCTTCGAGCGGGAGCCTGCCGTTTACGTTCCTGCAGAACCGCCCAGGTTTTCGAAATCCTTTGGATTTCCCAGGGGGCGCCGTTCCGCCGACGCGTCGATCCGTTTGATCATGCCCAACAGGACTTCCCCGCTTCCCGCCTCGATGTAAACCTGTATTCCGTTCCCGCGCATTTTCTCCACCGATTCCGTCCAGCGCACACGTGATTGCATTTGGGCTTTGATATCGGCGCGTGATTCGTCAGCCGTTCGCAATGCGTTCGCCCGGACGTTGCCAATCACAGGAATGGACGGATCTTCCATCCTGCACGCCTCCACAGCCGCGTTCCACTCCTCCTGTATCGAAGCCATGAGAGGAGAATGCGCCGCGATGCTCACCGCAAGAGGCACGGCGCGCTTTGCGCCTGCGGCTTTTGCCCCTGCCATGGCGCGCTCCAAAGCCGGTGTGTGACCGGAAATGACCACCTGCCCCGGACAATTATCGTTTGCGACCTGCACGATCTCGTCACCTGTGCTTGCCTCGGCGCAGACCCTTTCCAGGGTGGGGATGTCCACCCCCAATATCGCCGCCATGCCGCCGGGGTTGAGTTCGCCCGCGCGTTTCATCAGTTCGCCGCGCCTGCGGACAAGTTTGAGCCCCTCTGCAAACGACAAGGCGCCGGAGGCGGTCAGAGCGGATAATTCGCCGAGGGAATGTCCGGCGAGGGCGGCGGGCTTGAAGTCCGGATAGTGATGCGTGAATGTCCGATATGCCGCAATCGAATGAATGTATAGAGCCGGTTGTGTATTGACCGTTTCATCCAGCTCCTCTTTGGGTCCCTCCCACATGAGTTTCGAAAAGGAAAAACCGAAGAGCGCATCCGCCTCGTCGAAGACCTGCCTGGCTGACGGGAACGCCTCGGCAAGTTCCCTGCCCATGCCTGCGGCTTGCGAACCCTGCCCGGGAAAGACGAAAGCGGTGATTTTGGGATCGAACTTCATAATGTCTCCATTTGTTTAGGGGTGCGGTATGGCGCCCGCGCCGGATGCATGATTAACTCGCCTTACGTGGTCGCGCGAGACCATAGTCTCGTTTTTTTTTTTTTTTCAAGCGACATGAAAGTCGGGCTACGGCAAATTGCGTAACATCAGTGATTAAAACACAAACAGGACGCAGAGGTCACGTCCCGTTTGCGCGCAATGGATAAATCCACTTTTATTCTTTTTTCTTTTCCTTCTTGACCTCGACCACCTCGCGTCCCTCGTAGTGCCCGCAATTGGGGCACACGGTGTGAGGCAGGCGCATGGAACCGCAGTTGGAACACAGGGTGAGGTTGCGGGGTTGCAACGCGTCGTGCGCGCGGCGATTATCGCGGCGGCTCTTTGAGTGTTTTCGTTTTGGATGTGGGGGCATTCGACTTTCTCCTTTATACAAAGATGCGGGCGGAACGGCGCTCCGCCCGCACAGGGTTTACGCTTGAGCGGGCAGATTATAGCGGGTGGATGTGAACGGCGTCAAGGAGGATTTGCCCGTGGCGCTCCTGCGGTGAAATCTAGGTTTCCATGCGGCATCAGCGTTTCGAGCCGGACCGGATCACTGGTCCCGATTCAGGAGTCGATTCGTCAGTTCGAACAGCGCCTCGCCCGCCTCGCCGTGCGGGTCCGCTTCACGCAGGCTGTTGATCGCCAGATCGGTCATTTGAATGGACGCTTCCTTGGCTTCGCCATATCCGCCTTCGCCCGCCAATAGCCGCGCCATCTCCTCCACCTCCTCGGGCTCGATCGGTCCTTGCGCCCAGCGTTGGGCGAATTTCCCCTTTTTGCCCAATCCGATCAATACCGGCAGGGAGTTTTTCCCTTCCACGAGGTCGCTTGCCGCGGACTTGCCGGTCACCACCTCGTCGCCCCAAATACCCAGGATGTCGTCCTGCACTTGGAAGGCAAGTCCCAGGTAATGTCCATAGGAACGGTAGACCTCCTGTAGAGCGTCGTCCGCTCCGCCGAGCAACGCTCCAATATGACAACACGCCGAAAGCAGGGAGGCGGTTTTCCCGGCGATCATGGGCCAGTAATCTTCGACGTTCAGGTCTTTGCGCTGTTCGTACGACATATCCAAAAATTGACCGCGCGTCAGATCGAGGCAGGTCTGGTGTAAAATCTCTGCCGCCTTCAACACTGTTTCTGCCGGGTATTTTCCTTTTAGATCCATCATCGCCTGATTGGACAACACGAATAGAGCGTCGCCGATATTGATCGCCATCGGCGCCCCCCACTTGACCCAGGCGGTATCGCGCCCGCGGCGCTTGGGGGAATGATCCTGAATGTCATCATGGACGAGCGAGAAGTTATGCACCAGTTCCACCGCCGCCGCAGCCGGCAGGGCGGTTTGCCAATCTGCCCCACAGGCGGACGCGCACAACAACACCAATAGCGGGCGCACGCGCTTGCCCGTCGCTTCGGGACCCGCGCCTTCGCCCGTCCAGCCCATGTGATACGTGAGCATCTCGTAAAAAGGCTTTGTGCGGGGTTGATCGAGGCGTCCGATCTGTTTTTGCAGTTCCGTCTCAACGGAGGAGAGAAGCGTTTTAATGTCCATTTACAAAATTCCCATTTGTTTCAATTCCATGCTTAATTGTGCGGAAGAGAGATAGTGGATAGTCTGGAATCCCATTCGATTTGCCAGGTTGATATTTGCAGCCGAATCGTCAATATGCGCTGCGGGAGGTTTCGGTGGGCAGGGTTCAGGCGAAACTCATCGCCACCCAGGAAGCCGCTGTCAAACTTTGAGGGGCGGGTGGCTGTTTGTCATCCGATATCCAGCGTGATCTTGCCAAAATTTTCGTTTCGCTCGAGTCTTGCCTGCGCGCTGGCGGCTTCTTTCAAGGGGAAGGTCGAATCCATCACGGGTTGTAATTTTCCCGACACGATCAAATCCATTACCTGAGCAAATTCTTCGCGCGTGCTCATCGTCGAACCGATGATGCTCAAATGCTTGGCGAATACATACCGGTTGTCAATCTCGAACCGCGGTCCGCCGCTATTCCCCACGGTGAGCAGTCTTCCGCCTTTTTTCAGCGTGCGCAGGCTTTGCATGAAGGTCGTGCCGACGTTATCCACAACCACATCCACGCCGCGCTTGTTGAGGGCGCGATAGACCGCTTTTGGCCAATCCTCCTCCTTCGACCGGTCAATCAGGATGTCCGCACCGAGCGCCTCGGCTTTTTCCAATTTCATCGCGTCGGAACCCACGACCACAACCTGCGCCCCCATCCATTTGGCGATCTGCACGCTGGCAGTATTGACCCCTCCTCCCGCTCCGACAATCAGGACGATCTCACCTCTCTGCAATTTGCCGCGCCCGATCAGCGAATGCCATGCAGTTTGATAGACCAATGCCGATGCCGCGGCTCGATGAAAGTCGAAATCATCCGGCAGCCTGTAAAGTTGCCTTGTCGGCAGGGCAACATATTCCGCATAGGTTCCGCGGACCGTTTCACCGAGCAGATGCCAGTTCACGCACAGGTTGTCTTTTCCGGCGAGGCAAAACTCACAATTTTCGCACCCGAGATTGGCGTTAATGACGACGCGGTCGCCGACCCTCACCCCCGACCCCTTTTCGCTTCCGCTGGAGGCTGCCTCAAAGGGCGGGAGATTCAACGCAGCAACCTCCCCCGCCCCGTCGGCGCCGGGGATGTGCGGCAGCTCCAATTTCAATCCCGCCCATCCCTTGCGTACGAACACATCCACGCGATTAAGCGCGGCGGCGCGCACACGAACCAGCGCTTCGCCAGGCTTGGGTTCGGGCGCGGGGAATTCGGCATATTCCAGAACTTCCGGTCCGCCGTGTTGGTGGAATAGAACCGCCTTCATCTCCTCTCACTGAACCGAATGACACACACGGCTTGTGCCGCGGCACTTCGTGTTACCCTGAAATGCAGAACTGTTCAACATGAGTTATTTCAAACCCATCTCGCTTCTCGAAATGACCAGCCGTTGAATTTCACTCGTGCCTTCGTAGATCTCGGTGATCTTTGCGTCACGGAAGTAACGCTCCAGCGGCAGTTCCCGGCTGTATCCCACTCCGCCGTGAATTTGCACCGCTTGATGCGTGACCCACATCGCCGTCTCGGACGCAAACAACTTCGCCATGGACGCCTCCAACGAATACCGTCTGCCCGTTTCTTTCGATTTCGTCTTGGCCAGAGCGGCGTTGTAAATCAGCAGGCGGGAGGCTTCGATGCGCGTTTTCATGTCGGCGATCTTGAAGCCGGTTCCCTGGAATTGCCCGATGGGCTGACCGAACGCTTCGCGCGTGACCGCGTACTGACGCGCCGCCTCGTACGCCGCTTCGGCGATCCCCAGGGCTTGTGTTGCGATTCCGATGCGGCCGGCGTCCAGCACGGTCATGGCAATCTTGAAGCCCTCGCCTTCTTCTCCAAGGCGATTTGCCGCCGGAACCCGGCAATTTTCAAAGATCAACTCGCTCGTTGCCGAAGCGCGGATACCAAGTTTCGATTCCTTCCTGCCGCGCGTCAACCCCGGAGTAGTTGCCTCCACGAGAAACGCCGTGATGCCCTTCTGCTTTTTCTCCGGTTCGGTCATCATGAACACGACGTAATAATCGGCGACCGGTCCGCTGGTGACCCAGGATTTGCGCCCGTTAAGAACATAATCGTCGCCATCGCGAACGGCGCGGGATTTCATCGTCCCCGCATCCGAGCCGGACTGCGGTTCGGTCAACGAATACGCGCCGATGGATTTTCCCGACGCGATCGGCGTAATGAATTTTTTCTTTTGTTCCTCCGTGCCGAATTTCAAAATGCCGTGACAATACAAGGAGTTGTTTACGGACATGACGACGCCGTGCGAGGCGTCTGCCTTGGAAATTTCTTCGAGGGCAAGCACATAGGCAAGCGTGTCCATGCCCGCGCCGCCGTATTCTTCGGGGACTTCGATTCCCATAAATCCCATTTCGCCCATTTTCCTGATGGTCTTGTATGGGAATTCGCCGCTTTCATCGAATTCCGCCGCGATGGGCGCAATCTCCTTTTGCGCGAAATCGCGTGCGGCATCGCGTATCATTTTGTGTTCGTCGCTCAAGGGATACAAGGCAAGTTCGCTCATTCCATTCCTCCGGAGTTGATGAGGGAATTATACCGCTTTGTCTCGCGTGTTCCGCTGAACGACTTGCTCTGATACAATCGAATTGTTGTTCGCCGGAACGTATCGTTCCGAGCGCTCTTGAATGTTGAGCTTGGGGTTGCCGGATGACAGGGATTCTGCGCGGCGGCGCTTATGCCCGTTGGGTGATTTATCTTTCTCAAGGAGCTGACATGAAAATCTTGATTGCGACAGACATGGAGGGTATTACAGGCGTGACGACGTGGGATCAAGTCACGCCGGGTCATGTGGAGTATGCACGTTTTCGAAGATTGATGACGCAGGATGTGAATGCCGCCATTCGCGGAGCGCTGGACTCTGGAGCGGAAGAAATCCTCGTGGCGGACGGACATTGGAACGGATCGAATATTTTGATCGAGGAGCTCGATCCCAGGGCAAAATTGAATACCGGCTCGCCGAGTCCGTTCTCAATGATGCAGGGAATTGACGAAATGGTGGATGGCGTTTTCTTTGTCGGGTATCATGCACGCAACGGTTCGCCGAACGCGGTTCTCGATCACACCTGGTCGTCCCGAACTGTTGCCAACGTCTGGTTGAACGACATTTTGACGGGGGAATATGGCTTGAACGCGGCGCTCGCGGGTCACTTTGGCGCGCCGGTCCTCATGGCGACCGGCGATCAAACGGCTTGCAGTCAGATCGAGGAATTGGTGGGAGAGGTGGAAACGGCGGTAGTCAAGCAGGCAACGGGACGATTCGCGGCGGAGTGTCTTCCCCCGGCTGTGACACAATCCATGATCGCCGAGGCGGCTGCGCGGGCGGTCAACCGGTTGTTGGACGGCAACGTCCCCGATCCGTTCATTCTGGATGTTCCAGTGCGCGTGTCCGTTGAGTTTTTCACTTCGGATATGGCGGATAGAGCCTCCAAGATGCCGTTCACACAGCGCCATGGGACACGCGTTTCCTTCACGGCGGAAGAGATGGCGGCGGCATACACCGGTTTCCGTTGTATGGTCATGCTGGCGTCGTCCGGCTAATCCGGCTAATCGGTTATCCTATTTGCCCATTGTTGCTTTTCGCCGCCTTGATGAACCCCGCAAATAACGGGTGCGGTTTCATTGGACGTGACAGGAACTCCGGATGGAACTGGCTCGCCACCATGAACGGATGGTCCTTGATCTCGGCAATCTCCACCAGCTTGCCGTCTGGCGACATGCCCGAGAAGACCATGCCTGCTTTTTCGAACTCTTCCTTGAATTTGTTGTTGAACTCGAAGCGATGACGGTGACGTTCATCTACCTGTTTTTCGCCATACGCTTCGGCGGCTTTCGTCCCGGGCTGTAACACGCACGGATACAACCCCAGCCGCATCGTGCCGCCCAGGTCGGTGATGGAGCGCTGGTCGAGCATCAGGTCAATGACCGGGTATTCGGTACTGCGGTCGAATTCGGAGGAGTTGGCGTCTTCGTAGTTGAGCACGTTGCGGGCGAATTCGATGCACATTACCTGCATCCCCAAACACAGACCGAGATAGGGAACTTTCTTCTCGCGGGCATAGCGCGCCGCCAAAATCTTGCCCTCGATGCCGCGCGACCCGAACCCGCCGGGGACGAGGATTGCGTCCGAATTCAGGATGATGTCCCAGCCTTTGTCTTTTTCCAGATCGGCGGAATGCACCCACCCGATTTCCACCTCCACGTCGTTGGCGAGGGCGGCGTGTTTCAACGCCTCCCGGACCGACATGTAGGCGTCCTGCAGTTCCACATACTTTCCAACCAGCGCCACCTTTACGGATGGTTTTTTCTTTCTCACACGCGTCACCAGGTCTTCCCAGGGTTTCATGTTCGGCTTGCGGGTGGCTTGCATGTTCAATTTTTCGACGAGGTAATCGCCCACGCCGGCGCGTTCGAGCAATAACGGCACTTCGTACAACACGTCGCTGGTTACCATGGGGACAACCGCCTGCTTTTCCACATCGCAGAACAGGGCGATCTTGTCGCATAAGTCGCGCTCAATGGGGTAGTCGCTGCGAGCGATGATCATATTCGGTGAGATACCGATCGAGCGCAATGCCGCCACGGAGTGCTGGGTTGGCTTGGTCTTGATTTCGCCCGTCGCGCCGATGTAGGGTAGCCAGGTCACGTGAATGAAGTACACGTTCTCACGCCCAACCTCGTTGCGGAGTTGCCTTAGCGCTTCGAGAAACGGCTGGGACTCGATATCGCCCACCGTCCCGCCGATTTCCACGATGACCACATCTGCCCCCGTCTCTCTGCTGATCCCCGCCACCCGCCGTTTGATCTCGTTCGTGATGTGCGGAATGACCTGAATCGTCCCGCCCAGAAAGTCGCCGCGCCGTTCCTTGCTGATGATCTCGGCATAGACCTGCCCGCTGGTGAAATTGGAGGAACGGCTGAGGCGGATGTCAATGAATCGTTCGTAGTGACCCAGGTCGAGGTCCGTTTCTGCGCCGTCATCGAGGACGTACACCTCTCCGTGCTGGTAGGGGCTCATCGTCCCGGGATCCACGTTGATATACGGGTCCAGTTTCTGTACTGCCACCTTGAAGCCGCGCTCCTTGAGCAGGAGTCCCGTCGCTGCGGCGGTCACGCCCTTGCCCACTGAAGAAACGACACCGCCTGTATAAAATAAATATTTTGTCGTCATGGTTGCCTCTTTTTCATCACACAAAGAAGATGGGGAGGGCGTTGAAGCCCTCCCCATCGGGGATTTGCCTTCTGTGAAAGTTCTGATCTTGAGGCTGTTTCATCCCACCAATTTGGCGAGATCCTCGGCGGCGCGCCGCATTTCGAGGAAAATCAGCCCCAGTTTGGCGTCCTGACGCGCCAGCGCGGTCAGAACCGCCTCCTCGCCGACGGAAGTCAGCACAATCGAACCCGAATCCCCCTTGATATACACCTGTTCCAGCCCTGCCCGTCCCAATTCGTTGGAAATGCGCTCGCCCAGTGAAAGCATCGCCGCCGACATTGCCGATACGCGATCCTCCTCCACACCCTGCTGTAAAGCCGAAGCCATGATCAAGCCATCCACAGAAACGACGGCAGAGGCTTCGATATCCGGTGCGGCGGCTTGCATGTTTCGCAGTCTTTCCACCATTTGCTCGGCGCGGGATTTGGACATATGGTTCTCCTCAATATTGAAATCTATCACAGTTTACCATAATTCAAAAAGCAAGAGAATAGAGCGGCGAGTCCGTGAGTCAACTGTAAGTTTTTACCGCCTAAAAATTGACCGCCGCTCCGCTTTTATGCTAAACTTGCCTGTCAATCTCATGAAAATCCGCCTCCTTCTTCTGCTCACCTTGCCTTTTCTCCTCACCCAATCGCCTGCCATTGCCATTACCTCTCCTGCGTTTGGCGCTGCTCTTCGCGGCGAGGTGACGATCAGCGGCACCACCGACGTGCCCGGCTTTGTTTCCTCACAGCTGGATTTTTCCTACGCTTCCAACCCCACCGATACCTGGTTCACCCTCCAAACTTCCACCCAGCCGGTAACGAATACCGCCCTTGCCGTCTGGAACACCGCTCTCGTCACCGATGGCGATTACATCCTCCGCCTGCGCGTCTTCCTCACCGATGGCACGTTTCAGGAAGTAACCGTGCCTTTGCGGGTGCAAAATGACACGCCCATTCCCCCCACACCCACGCCGACGGTCGTCTCCTCGTCGAACAAACCGGACGTTCAACTCCCCACCCCCTTTCTCATCGCTGCCTCGCCCACGCCTACTTCCACGCCGCGTCCCACCCCCACTCCGCTCCCGACCAACCCCGCCTCCCTCAGCCAGACCGCCATTCCCGCCACCCTCGGACTCGGCGCGATGGTCATTCTTGGTCTGTTTGTCTTTACCGGGCTTCTCCTCCGCTTTCGCCGATACTAACCGAACCACCGCTTCATGCCGCTTTTCTTGCAACCTGTAACTTGGAACCTCTCCCATGACCCTCGATAACACCTTCCTCGTCATCGGCTTGGGCAACCCTGGGCGCGAATACAAGGACAACCGCCATAACGTTGGCTTCATGCTCGTTGACCGCATTGCCGTCCGTTTGAACGCCCAGGGAATGAAACTGCAATCCAAAGCCATCGTCATGACCGCCCAATACAACGACCGCAAACTCATCCTTGCCAAACCGCAGACCTACATGAACCTCTCCGGTCAATCGGTGCAGGGACTGGTGCGTTTCTACAAACTTCCGCTCGGCAACGTGATGATCCTCTCTGACGACCTCGACCTGCCCTTTGGCGCCCTCCGCCTCCGCGCCTCCGGCGGACCGGGCGGTCAGCGCGGCTTGAACGATATTCTGGAAAAACTCGGCACAAAGGATGTGCCGCGTCTGCGCATTGGCATTGGGCGTCCGCCCGGGCGTATGGACCCCGCCGCGTACGTCCTGCAGGATTTTTCCCGTGAGGAAATGAAAGAACTTTCGCTCATCCTGGATCGCGGCGCGGACGCCGTCCTTGCGTTTGTGACGCACGGCTTGAACAAAGCGATGAACGATTTCAACGGCGGCGTTAGCGAATAGAGAACGGTCATACCGTTTTCTGATGATAGACCCTTCCATGCAACTCATTCTCGATGCAATCCGTTCCCTGCCTGAATTTCAGCCATTGCTGAGGCAAATCCAATCCGGCGAACAAATCCCCGGCTTGCGATTGCCCCGTTCTGCGCGGCTGCCCCTGCTTGCTGCCCTGCATCAGGAATTGAATCGTCCCCTCCTGCTCATCACTGACCGCGCCGACCATGCGCTGTCCCTCTTCGATGAACTCGGATTCTGGGTTGGAGCGCCGCGCTATCATTTCGCTGAGCCGAATCCGCTTTTTTACGAACAAGCCGCCTGGGGTGTTGCCACACGGCGCGAACGCTTGCAAACACTGATTGCCCTCTCCGAATATCACCTGCCATTTGCACAAAAGCCGCAGACGGCGCCCGTTCTGGTTGCCTCGGTTCGCTCGCTGATGACCCGCACCCTGCCGCGGCGCGACTTCCTCAAAGCATGCCGCAAACTATCCATCAACCAGACCGTCCAGCCCGACGCATTGACTCACCAGTGGGCAGAGATCGGATACCAGCGCGTCAACACCGTGCTGGAACCTGGTCAGTTTTCGAAGCGCGGCGGCATTCTCGACATCTGGACTCCCGCCGAAAGCCTGCCCGTCCGCATGGAGTTTTTCGGCGACGAAATCGAAACCCTCCGCCGCTTCGACCCCGCCTCTCAGCGGACGATCGAGAAACTGGAGTCGGTGCTCGTCACCCCTGCCAGAGAATTCATTGCCCGGCAGACGGTAGCCGAAGAGACGAACACCGAACACTCGGAATTTCACATCCCGCTGTTGCATACTCAGCCTGCCAGCCTGCTCGATTATCTTCCGCAAAAGGCAGTGGCGCTGATTGACGATCTGTCTGTGGTGGAGAGCATGGCGGCAGAGGTGGAGGAGCAGGCGGTCAAGTTCAGGCGGGAGAGCATAGCCGAGGGAACCCTGCCCGCCGATTTTCCGCTGCCCTATATTCCCTGGTCGGAACTGCATGACGAGTTGCACGGGCGCGTCACGCTGGAACTGGGACATTCGACCGCGCGGATCGGCGACTCTTTGTCGGCGGGTGGCAGGCTGGGGGAGCGTTTTGGGCATGACGAAAGGTTTGCGGGGAGGTTGAAGGCATTCGTCGAGTATGCAGGCTCGCTTGTGGAAAGAGGCGGGCAGATCGTCCTGGTGTCGCGTCAGTCTTCGCGTCTGCAGGAATTGTGGCTGGAAAAGCAAGACCGTGGATCGCAGACCGTGGACGACGCAATGGTCAACGGTCTATCGCCCAAAGTCGAGTTTGTTGAGGCGTCTTTGTCCGAAGGGTTTGTGCTGGGCGACCTGCACCTCATCACCGACTCTGAAATCTTCGGCTGGGAACGTCCGCAACCGCGCACGCGCCAGCGCCCCGCCGCCGAGACGCCCGAGTCGGTGTACGCCGATTTGCGGGCGGGCGATTATGTGGTGCATATTGATCACGGCATCGGGCGCTTTGGCGGGTTGGTTCAGCGCGAACTGGACGGACACCCGCGCGAGTTTCTGGCGGTGGAATACGAAGGCGGCGGGCAGTTGTTTGTGCCTGTACATCAGGCAGACCGCCTGACGCGCTATGTGGGTGCGGAGGGGGCTGTGCCTGCATTGGACCGCCTAGGCGGGCAGGAGTGGCATGAGAAGAAGGGACGCGTCAAACAGGCGGTGCTGGAGGTGGCGCAGGAGATGCTCGATCTCTACGCGCGGCGCAGTGTGGCGCAGGGGTACGCTTTCAAACCCGATACGCCCTGGCAAAAGGAATTGGAAGACTCGTTCCCCTACGTGGAGACGGCAGATCAGAAGCGGGCGCTGGCGGAGATCAAGCGCGATATGGAAGTGCCGCGCCCGATGGATCGTCTGTTGTGCGGCGATGTGGGCTACGGCAAGACGGAGGTCGCTTTGCGCGCCGCCTTCAAGGCGGTGATGGACGGCAAGCAGGTTGCCATCCTCGTACCGACGACGGTGCTGGCACAGCAGCATTACGAAACCTTTTTACAGCGGCTGGCCGCGTTTCCTGTGAAGGTGGAGATGCTTTCGCGCTTTCGCACGCCGCGTGAACAGACCGAAATCCTTTATGGGTTGGCAACGGGCGAGATTGACATTGTGGTCGGTACGCACCGCCTGCTTTCCAGCGATGTGCAGTTCAAGGATTTGGGGCTGGTGGTCATTGACGAGGAACAGCGTTTCGGCGTGACCCACAAAGAACACCTCAAGAAACTGCGCACCGAGGTGGATGTGCTGACGCTTACCGCCACGCCCATCCCGCGCACGCTCTACATGGCGCTGACGGGCGTGCGCGATATTTCGACCCTCAACACGCCGCCCGAGGAGCGCCTGCCGATTGTCACACATGTCGGACCGTATTCGCCGAAACTGGTGCGTCAGGCGATTTTGCGCGAACTCGAGCGCGGCGGGCAGATTTTCTTCGTCCACAACCGCGTGCAGACCATCGAAGCGATGAAGGCGCACCTCGATCAACTCGTTCCCGAGGCGCGCGTGGACATCGGTCACGGGCAGATGCCCGAGCATCAACTGGCGGAGGTGATGCACCGCTTCAACGCCGGCGAGACGGACATTCTGCTCTCGACGACCATCATCGAATCCGGATTGGACATCCCCAACGCGAACACCCTCATCGTGGACCGCGCCGACACCTTCGGGCTGGCTCAACTCTATCAACTGCGCGGCAGGGTCGGACGGGGAGCCGCGCGCGCCTACTCGTACTTTTTCCGCCACCGAAAACTTTCCCCCACCCCCGAAGGGCAGCAACGGCTGGAAGTCATCGCCGAGAACACACAACTGGGCGCGGGCTATTCGATTGCCATGCGCGACCTTGAGATTCGCGGCGCCGGTGAATTGCTTGGCACACGCCAAAGCGGACATATTCAGGCGGTGGGCTTTCATTTGTACACACGTTTGCTGGCAGATGCGGTTCGTCGCTTGCGCTATGTTGACAGGTTGACAGGTTCTCAAGTTAACCTGCCCTCTGTCAATCTGGAAACTCTACAGCCGATGTCCATGCCTGTGAATGTAGAGTTGCCGCTTGCAGTGGGCATCCCGGCCGATTACATCGCAGACCAGGATTTGCGCCTGCGCCTTTACCGCCGCATTGCAGATTTGCGCGATGAAACCGAAATCGAGGCGCTGGCTTCGGAATTTGGCGATCGCTTTGGTCCGCTGCCGGAGATGGTAAGAAACTTGCTTTACCAGATGCAGGTCAAACTGCGGGCGGAGCGGGCGGGGCTGGCGTCTGTCAGCTGGGAGGCGGGACAGATCGTCTTGCGGTATCCGCTTTCGGCGCAGGAAAAGGATGGGCAGCGGCTGGCCGATCTCGGTCCGGGGGTGCGAGGCGGGAAGTCATCGTATTGGTGTTCCTTTGGGGAAAACTGGAAGCCCAAATTGCTGGAAACGCTGGGGGTTCTGGCATCCGCTTAACGGGATGTTAATCAGTTTGTAACTTTTTCATAGCCCGGCATTTAAGTTCGCGCTGGAATTGTATGTATAATAGGATTTATACATAAGACGTTCTCTAAGTAGTCGGTCGTATGTTTTTTAGAAATCCATTGGCACAGTTGGCGTTCTCTTACGCCGACAAGGACGTTAGAGAACGCCTCCTGCGCGTCTAATGATTTTCGGTCGACTACTTAACGTCGCTTATGCACCCCGCGCGTTCGAGAACGCACTCTGCACAAGGTTTTGCGTAAGTCTTATATAATTGAGTTACGGTTCGATTTTTTGACTTGACGGAAAGGAGGTGCGGTAGAAAGATAGACAGGGGAACACGCAAGCCGGAGTTTCAAATCGTATTTCAAACAGTAGAGGAGATTTGTATGAATAGGAATGTCCGCTTGTTTTCTGTCCTGCTGATCCTTTCGATGCTTTTGATTCCCATTGCGGCTTCTGCGCAGGCGGCGTATCCGCCGGATGTGAAAGTGCTCGATGATTTCAACCGCGCGAACGGCGGGCTTGGCACTAACTGGTCTGGCAACCGGGTCAAGTACCGCATTGTCAATCAACAGCTGCGCGTGCAGAGCAACGATGCGAATTCCGATATTTACTGGAAGCAAGCCTTTGGTGTGGATCAGGAGGCGTTTGTCACGTTTGTAAACGTGAGTGCAAGCGCTCCGGAGCAAATTCTATTGCTCAAGGCGCAAAGCAATAAGACGTGGGGGTATGGCGTGATCGAAGCGCTCTATGACGCTCAAAATCAAGTTGTTCAGGTGTGGACGTGGGAATGGCCCCAAGGCTGGGTCAAATATGGCGATGACATTCCCGCGGTGTTCCAGAACGGCGATACCTTCCGCGCCATTGCCTACGGAAACGGCATGGTGGAGGTGTATCGCAACGATGACCTGCTCGGTACGCGCGATATTACGTCATGGTCGCATTATGCCAAGGGGGGCTACATCGGCTTGTGGTTCATCGGCGCGCGAGGAGCGGTGTTGGACGATTTCGGAGGCGGCACGATTGTGGATCCTCCGTATCAACTGGTCAATCTCCAACTGCTTGCGTTCAACGATTATCACGGACACGTGCTACCCAATGAAGCAGGGACGGTGGATGGCATTGCGGCGGGCGGCGGTGAGTATCTTGCCGCCAAACTCAACGAACTGCGCGCCGGCAACGAGCATAGCCTAACGGTTGCCGCAGGCGATTTGATCGGCGGTTCGCCAGCCTTCTCGGGTCTCTTCCACGATGAGCCTTCGGTCGAATCGCTCAACGCCATGAACCTCGACGTTTCAAGCGTGGGGAACCATGAATTCGACGAGGGCGTTACCGAACTGCTCCGCATGCAGAACGGCGGCTGTCACCCGGTGGATGGCTGTTACTTCCCGTCTGAGCCGTTTGCAGGCGCCGACTTCCAGTGGCTTGCCGCCAACGTCGTCAACGAAGTGACCGGCGAAACGCCTCTGCCGCCGTATTGGATCAAAGACGTGGACGGCGTGAAGGTCGGCTTCATTGGCATGACGCTCGAAGCCACCGACACCCTTGTGGCGGCTGTCGGTATTCAGGGCTGGGATTTCCTGGATGAAGCCGAAACCGCCAATGCGCTGGTGCCTATCCTCAAACAACAGGGCGTGGAAGCCATCATCGTGCTGTTGCACGAAGGCGGCTCACAGACGCCTCCTCCGGGGGATTTCAATGCCTGTGTGGGCATCTCCGGTCCGATCGTTGCCATCAATGATGCGCTCGATCCGGAAATTGACGCGCTCGTCACCGGACACACTCACCTGCCGTATAACTGTTTGCTGTCCGATTCGGCGGGACAGCCGCGCATTGTCACCAGCGCCTACTCTTACGGGCGCATCGTGTCGGAACTGCAACTGGTTCTCGACCGGCGCACCAACGATGTTCGCCGCGACCTGAGCACGGCTCAGAATCACCTTGTCGAACGTGCGGCGCTCACTCCTGACCCGGCCGTCGGCGCGGTGATTGCCAAATGGCAACCGCTCTATGCCGTTGCAGGGACTCGCCCGGTGGGGACGATCACAGCCGATATCAACCGCGGCGGCACCCCGCCCGGCTCCGACCGCGGCGTTGAATCGCCGGCAGTCAACCTGGTTGCCGATGCGCAGTTGTGGGCGACTTCCGCCAATGGTGCGCAAATTGCATTCATGAACCCGGGCGGCGTTCGCACCGATTTGAAATATGCCCAATCGGCAGGCGAGGGCGATGGGGTGGTGACTTTTGGTGAGGCATTTGCCTTCCAGCCGTTTGGCAACACCCTGATTACCTTCCCGATGACCGGCGCTCAAATTATTGACGTTCTCAAACAACAGTGCCAGCCGGCCGGCTCCAGCCGTCCCTTCCTGCATCTGGGTGTTTCGCAGGGATTCACCTACGACCTGGCGAAGACCATTGTATCCGGCACTTGCACCAGTGTTTCGATTACGAACGTGAAATTGAACGGCGTACCGCTCGACCTGAGTGCAACGTATATGGTCACGGTGAATAACTTCCTTGCCGACGGCGGCGATAACTTCACTGTGTTCCGCACCGTCACTGCGCCGCGTCTCGACGGCGGCAACGACCTGCAGGCGCTGATCAACTATATGGGCGCATTCAGCCCGCTCTCGCCTCCAGGCACCGACCGCGTCAACGAAGTGCCATAGTTCGACAAAGCCGGTAAAAAAACCGCAGGACTGAACCCAGCCCTGCGGTTTTTTTTTTTTTTTTTTTCGATAGCGAAGAAAACTTTTCATCCCCACTTCAGGATGAAGATGCCCGCCAGCAGGCGCAGGAAGGCAAACAGCAGGAGGGCAGGGATCACTCCGATCAGGCTTGCGATGGCGGGTCCGCCAAGGGAGCCGGTGAGAATGGCGGCGTTGAGGACGACGTTGTACCAAGCCAGATGTGTGGGGCGGTCATCGGCGGGAATATGCTCGAGCATGTAGTTTGCAAACGCGCCGTTGACCATCGAAAAGGCAAACCCGCCGAACAGGGAGACGCCGTAGAACTGCCAGACTTCGTTGGATTGCGCCAGCAGAAAGGGATAAGCGGCAAGCCCAATGACACCCCAGCCGGTGACGTTTCTGTTGCCAATTTTATGGACGATTTGTCTGAGCCGCGTCGAGCCGAGCAGGAAGGTGAGATAGAAAAGCGCGGTACCGATGCCGATATGGTCGTCGTTGAGATGGAGATCGTTGACGTAGTAGATGGGAAAGAGGGGAATGGCGAGGTATTGTGCGAGATGAAATCCGCCGAGGGCAAGCAGGACTTTTTTGAAGGGGGTCAACCAGATGTCGAGGCGGAGCGTGGCGAAAATGTTTCGGGGAGGGAACGCTTCTTGAGGCGAAACCGGTTTCGGGGAGGAGGGAGGCGAAGGCGTGTCGCTTGGCAGGGGGCGAATGAAGTACAGATGAAGGCTGCTCATTGCCGCGCCGAAGGCTCCGATCCCAAAGACGATTTGATAGCCGATGGGAAATTCGACGTTTTCGAGGATGGCGCCGCTGAGGAGGGACGATGCGATGAAGGTTACCGAGAGGGTTATGTTACGGATGCCTGCCACGTGGGCGCGAAAGCGGTCGGGTACGGCTTCGGCAAAAAGGGCGTTGAAGCCAACGCCAAGCGGCGTGAGAGGAATTGCCATGAGGAGGGTCAGGATGATAATGGCAACGACCTGTTGGCGTTCTTCGAGAAGCGATGGCAGGAAGATGAAGATCATGAAGCCGATACGGTAGAAGACCGAGGTCCAAAAGATGGCGCGGCTGGTGTTTTGCGTTTGAAGCCAGCGTCCGGCGGGGATGGCAAGCAGCAGGTTGATCACAGCCGACATGGCGCCAATCAACCCGATTTGAAACCCGCTTGCGCCGATGCGCGCGGCGTAGATGTTCAGGAAATTGATGGCTGAACCGCTCAGTACACCGTACCAGCCGATGTCGAGGTAGAGGTGGGTGAAATTGGAACGATATTCGGGCGGAATATCCGATTGGCGGAAAAGTCTGGTGAACATATCGGGCAGGATTATATACCCGGCGGGAGTGTAGTTGTGCTGGCTGGCATTTTGCGTTCCTCAAGACGTTTGCCCCGCTTGTGTTGCGCGGTTATTTGCCCCGGATGGAAAGGTTCACCAGGTTGCCCAGCAAACCCACCGGCAGGCTGACGCCGAACGCCGTGATGGTGACCCGGGTGAGGGACCAGTCGTAGGGGTAAATGAAAAGAGGGGTCAGCTCAAGATTTGAGGCTGCAAAGTTGATATGAAGCCACCAGGTTCCCAGAATTGCGGCGAACACGGCGGCGCTGGTCAGTAAAACCTTGATGCGGTAGGAGCGCGCCAGCCCACCCACGGCTAGGGCAAGAGCGATGAGCATGCTCCCTGCGGTGATCAGAACTCCCTGGGGAGGCGTTTTTACGAAGACGATATGAAAGACGAGTAACGCCAGGTTGATGCCAACGGTTCCTGTAATCGTTCCCAGCCCGACGCGGGCCATTGCCCGGGAACCCTGAAAACGTTCCACGAACATCCTGGGGGCGAGGATGCCCAAAGCGAAGACCGCTCCAATGATCACACCCTGTTCCAACGATGTGGTGATGCGGAGAACATCGAAGAAGTCGGGCCAGTTATAGGTGGTGTAGACCTGGATGCCCACGCCCAACGAAGACCCCAGAAGCGCCAGCGCATAAGCGCCCATCAGGCTGGCTGGCTGTTGAATCAAATGTTGGATTGCCCATTCCAGCCTTAATTTGAAACGAATGCGGCGGTGTACCAATGCCGGTAAATTCCGCGCCGTCTGCTGAATCAAAAACAGGGCGTTCATCTTTCTGTCTTCGTTATGGTGTTCCGTGATGATTTGTACGGCGGGAGTGGCGCGCAGGTGACCGATCAGTTCTGCGGCGGCATCGCCCGCCTCATTGTCTTCCAGCGCGAGACTGCCCAGGGCTTTGACCTGGCTGGCAGATAATTGCAGCGGATGATCGCTCCAGCGATGCGCCGGTCTGGTCAGTTCGCGAATGCCCTGCAATAGTTGGCGCTGCAGGAATAGGTTGCCGGTTTTGAGACTCATATCGAGCAGGGAGGCGAGAATGTTGGCAGGTACGCCGCTTGTAAAGGAGCGGATTTCCATGTCGCTGATCAGGTGGTCGGCAATGCGGGCGGCGATGGCTTCATTATTCCGTTTGAGCAGGAGGGATGAGATTGCCAGTCTTTCGCCGGGGTCGCTGACGGCTGCCCACCAGCGATCGTCGTTGTACCCAAAAATCAACGCTTGCGAAAGAAGAAAGGAATTGTAGCGATCCAGGCGGGATGCGTGGACTCCCATATCAACCATGGCGAAGCGGGTCAAGCCCATGTTGTACATGCCCTCTGTGGCTTCCCACTGCGCCAGCGCCTGTACCAACAGGTCTTCCACGTTTGTCTTTATTTCAGCCGGGTCGTCAAGGCGCTCGTCGGTTTGCAGCGGAGCGTAGGGAATCTCGAGGATGAAATAGATTGCCTTCATCACCTCCTCTGCGGAGCGGGGTCGCAGGTCGGGGTTTACCGATGTGACGCGTCTCAAAACGTCCGCCATGCGCGGCGGAAGGTTGGGGTTGATTTCACAGGGGTCCGGGAGCACTGCTTTGGCATAGAGTTGTTCCATGCCGAGCTGCTTTTTTCCGTTCCATGGCAGTTGGCCCGTGAACATTTCAAAGAGTAGAATGCCAAAACTGAAAATATCGGACTTGAGGGTGATAGCTTTGAGGCTGTTTTGCTCAGGCGGCGCATAGGGCGGGGTGCCGTGCCCGGTATGGAATGCCAGGGTCGAAGTCGAGAGGACGCGTGCCAGTCCAAAATCGGCGAGATGACTGCGTCCTTTGGTGTCGAGCAGGATGTTGGACGATTTCAGATCGCGGTGGATCACGCCTTGGCTGTGGAGATAATCCAAAGCGGAGGCGATTTCCATCCCCAGTTTCAACGCTTCATTCATGGAAAGGGGCTGTGATCTGATCTTTTGCGTTAATGTCCCCCCGGGCAGATAGGGGCTTATGGTAAACCGCAGGTTTTCGTGAAACCCGTACTCGTATACGGGCAGGATGTGCGCGTGGCGAAGTTTGACCAGTTTTTCCAGTTGATGTTCGTCGCGCAAATCGTCTGCCTGGGCTTCTTCCGTTTCGGGAATTTCATTGAATTTGATTGCGTAAATGCGGTCCCGATTTTGATTCAACGCGGACCAAACCACCCCCTGCCCGCCGACGCCGATTTGCTCGAGCAGGGTATATTTGCCAAACGATGCCCCGGGTGTCAGGTTGGCAAGCGACTGGCTTGAGTGAACGGCTGCTGTCACCATGTTTGTGTCGGACGTTATTGGCTCCCGCTTACCTGACAACCGATATCGAAGGTGATGCGAATCTCGTAGCCGGTCGGTTGCAGGCTATCGCTAAATCGAATGATGAAACTTTCGGCTATGCCGTTGGGAATGGTACGGTCGGCGTCGGCTTTCCAATTCCCTTCATCTGGGATATCGCTGGGAGGATCGGTGTCCGAGATCTGCCAGATCGAAATGCCATCGAGGAAGATCTCATCCAATTTTTGAGAAGGCGGTGTCTTGATCCAGCCCACGAACAGGCGGGTAATCGTGATTGTTCCTCCGCTGTTGTTGGAAATGTTCGTCTCCAGTTCGTTGGGGTTCGGGTTGGTGATGGCGCCCAAGAAAACATTCGAGCAGGCGGCTGGCGTGTTCGTGAAAGTAGGGGTGGGAGTAACCGGTGTGTTTGTGAAGGTTGGGGTGGGGGGAACGGGCGTATTCGTGAAGGTCGGAGTGGGAGTGATGGGGGTGTTGGTTCGGGTGGGCGTGTTGGTCCGGGTAGGGGGTGTGCCGGTGTGGGTTGGCGTATTGGTTTTTGTCGGGGTGCTCGTTCTAGTCGGTGTGCGCGTGAAAGTGGGTCTCGGCGAATGAGTCGAAGTGGGAAGCACCAGCAGGGTGTTGGTCGGCGGCACTGTGGAGGAGGGGGTGAAGGTCTTGGATGGCGTGAGGGTCAGGGTGGGGGTGGATGTAATCTGGCTCTCGATTTGGTTTTTTGCCTGCTCGGGGGAGACCGGAACAATTTCATTTGGCGAGCAAAATTGCCCGGTCATCGTGCATGCCATGTCGAGTTCCTGCTGGTTGAGCGGCTCCGGTTCGGACGGGGGGCTGATGGACTGGTTGCCGTTCTCGCCTCCCAGTTGCACTTTTGATTTTTGTCCGGCGCCGATGTATTTCTCCTGTCCGCTGGATACGATGCGCGCCGAACCTTTGTAAACGTTCACTTCCATTTCCCCGTTCCTGACCGCTTTGATGCTGGCGACTCCCATCAGGGTCAGTTCGCTTTCGTTAATGGTCAAGTGGATGCCGCTCCCGTCCGGCGAACTGATCATCAGCCCGTCGAAGGGGACTTTTTCGCAAACGATCTGCCCGAGTTCGCTGGAAAAGTAGAACGATTCCAGATTTTCGCTATCTCCGCTGACATTATCCAACGTGGCATTGCCAAACACCACCATGGTCACGGTCTCACCGGGCAGAGATCGTGGAAGATTGGCAATGAGTTTGAAGACCGCGATGCCCCATTCGTTGTTGACCAGGTTCAGAGGCGAGGCGGTCAGGCGGCTCAATTCCTTAACCGCGATGATGTCGCCGCGCTCCGAAAAGCGGTTTGTCGAATCCGGCGCCAGATCCGCCTTGATTGTGGTGTTCCCATAGCAGGCGTTGTTCGAACCGGTGTTGTCGCAATAATCGCCGGATGCCTGGATTGCCCTGTCAATGAGCGCCTGACAACTGGCGTTCTTTTCGGCAATGGCGGTTGCCGTCAGTCCGGAGAACGAAAAGGGGATGTAGCCTGACCGCAGAAGTGTAAAACCGGCGATTCCCACGCACACGATGGCTGTCAATGCGCCGAAAAATAAAAAGAACAGAAGGGTTTCCTGACGTTTTCTGCGTGAAATCCGTTTTGTATTGCCCCCCGAAGATCGAAGCGAAGCAAGCCGCCGTTTTGCCGTTTCGTGGTTGGGGTCAATGGCCAGAATGCGTTTCAGGCAGTGCGCCTCTTCCTCGGCGTTATAGACTGCGCGCAGGAGCAGTTCCCATGTGGCAAGGTGATTGCGGTCCATGTTGAGCGCTTCCCGCAATACTTTGCGCGCTTCCTTCTTTTGCCCCGCATTGAGGAACTCAGCCGCCGCCCGGAGTTTTGCATCCAGGGGATCGCCAAACTCGTTGAGGTTCATTCTTCCAATGATAGCCTACTTATGCGGTTTTGTCTTTTGTTTTTTGGGGGAATGATACAGAATGAGAAGCCGCATACGCCCAAATTGCAGTTGCGATCCGCTTGCAAGCGGATAGGATTTGTGGGGAATCATACGTTGGTCGTTGAGCCACGACCCATTCGTGCTGGCAAGGTCTTGTATTTCGTAGCCGTTTTCGGTCCGGCGGATCATGGCATGCCGTCTCGAAATCCCCATCTGATATCCTCCCATTTCGGTAAGGTCGAGGAGTTTGCTGTCGGTTTGATCGTCGCTTGCGCGCCCCAACACCAATTCCTGTTCAAAATGCAAATAGACGGGCTTGGAGGCGCCTGCGGCGTAAATGGCAATTCCGTCTTCGGGGATGAGTGCGTCGTTGATGGGCGCATTCACAATCTTTGCAGATGCCACGCCCGGCTTTTCGGCGTTTCGGGTGGTGGGTGGCATGCCTGCCTGGCTGTAATCCAGATTCGCGCCGCAGTGTATGCAGACAATCGCTTTTCGGTCATTTTTATTCTTGCAAACGGGGCAGAAAATTTCCTTGACTTCCAATTTTGTTTCTCCATTTGTTGTAAGGAAGAGGCATTGGCTGAGCAGCTGGTCGAACATCATTCGACGCGCAGGGGACGTTCTCCCCCGGCGTTTGCCCGCCCGGGTAAGTGTAACGTCCCCGTCGGTGCAAGAGAACGCCGACTGAGCCAATGGATTTCTAGTACTTGTCTCAAAATACCCTGTCACTCTGAGGAAGCGGTTGTTGCGACCGAAGAGTCTCTGGTTTTTGGCCGTAGAGACCTTTCGCTGCGCTCAGGGTGACATTTTTGAGATGACTTGTAAAAACATACGATTGAACACTCAAGTACGATGTTACCATTAACCATTCCGTCATGGCACCATGGAACTAGACAAACGCATGACAATTTCATCGGTTTTCGGTTCGAAGCGGAACACGACGTTGTTTTACAACCCGGCGGGGTCCAAACCGGTACACTTACAAGATGAGAAGCAAAGAGTTTTGTTACAAAACCCGAACTTTTAAGGCTCTTCCGTTTCTGTCGGAAGGATTGACAGGCTCGCCTTTTTTTGCCGCTGATGATGCGGATTTTCACCGATAATTAATCCTGTGTTCACCCTCCGGCTTGATCGGTCCGCCGCTCTGCCATCTCCGCGAACCTGACCGAATAGGTCTCAATATCGAACAGCCAATAGCGCGCCGTGACCAGATGGCGATCCTCCACCACATGCGGGAGGAAGAGCCAGCCGCGTGAATACTGCTTCTTGGGGTCGCGCAGGGCGGCGCGCACCTCATCTTCGACATAAACGTCATAGGTTCTGAAGCGCCGCCCCAACAGCCAAAACGTGGAGGCGTAACCGATCTGCTCCAGCGGTTTGGTCAGCGAGGTGATCTTGTAATCGTACAGTATGCTTTTGCCTGTGTCGGGATCGAGCGCCCGCGCCAGTACCAGCAAGCCGTGACAGATCGCGCCGATGGATTTTTCCTTTTTGAAAAACTGTACAACCTTGCCCTGCAAGACCCTGCTTTCCAAAAACTGCCTCATCCCAGGCGCGTGACCGCCCGTGAGCAGGAGCGCATCGTAGTCGTCCGCGTTGATCTCGTCATAACGAATCGGCTGTTGATATTCGGGCGCGGCAGTCATCCGTTTGTAGTCGCGCAGGCCCCTGGGTCCCGCACCGAGCGGACCGCGCACAAAGCCCATCAGCAGGCGGTGATCAGCTTCGGGGATGGCGCCGTTCTCGGTGGCAAAGGTGAAAGTCCAACCCCGCTCCATGCACACGCGCCATGGCGTGGCAGATTCGGTTGGGTCGAAGTCGGTCTCCGGCAGGGGGATGAGCACATGGGGTTTGCGGGACATGGTGGTCAAATTATATCCGCTCTGCTACAATTGCAACACCAATCGCCTCGCTCGGTGTTCTCTCACACAGCATGGACTTCACCAACCCGCGGTACGAATCCCTGCGCGACCTCTTCCGAAACCAGCGGTTGCCCCTGGCTGTTGTGGACTTGGATTCGTTCGATGCCAATGTGGAGTACGCCGCCGCCCGGGCGGGGAAGTGGGGGAAGACTCTGCGCATCGGGACCAAATCTCTGCGCTGTTTGCCGTTAATGGAGCGGATCCTCGCTCACGCCTCATCCGCCTTCCGCGGCTTCCTGACCTTCACCGCCGAAGAGACTCTCTTCCTCGCCTCACGCGGACACGACGACTTCCTCCTTGCCTATCCCACCGTCCAGCCAGCGGACATGGAAATCCTGGCGGCGTTGACGAAGCAGGGAAAACAGGTTTCGGTAATGGTGGATTGCAAAGAGCACCTGGATGCCTTGCATAATACGGGGAAACGGCACGGACTCACCTTCAGCGCCTGTCTCGAAATTGACATGGCATACCGCCCGTTCGGCACGGACGCGGTGCATCTCGGCTTGCGGCGCAGTCCCATCCGCACGCCCGGGCAAGCCGTCGAAATGGTGAAATACGCGCAGACCCTGCCGAATGTGCAAATCGATTCGATCATGGGTTACGAGGGTCACATTGCAGGAACGAACGACGACGTGCCGCATTGGGCGGTGAAGAACGCCGTCTATCGCGCGCTGAAAAAGGCATCGGTGAGGGAATTGTCGAAGAGGCGCGCGGCAATCGTCGGGGCGGTGCAAAGCGAGGGCGTCAACTTGCGTCTTGTCAACGGCGGCGGGAGCGGAAGTCTTGTTTCCACGCTTGCGGACGCTTCCGTCACCGAAGGGACAATCGGTTCGGGGTTATACGCGCCGGCGTTGTTCCATCACTTCAGGGATGTCAAGTTCCAGCCTGCGGCGTTTTTTGCCTTGCAGGTGGTGCGCAAACCGAAGGACGGCATGGTCACGTGCGCGGGCGGGGGGTATATCGCTTCGGGCACCATCGAAAAAAGTAAATTGCCATTGCCCGTGATGCCCGTCGGGTTGCAGTATGTGCATTTGGAAGGCGCGGGCGAAGTGCAAACGCCGCTGGTGCTGCCGCAGACTTGCCCGCCATTGGCATTGGGCGACCCTGTGTTTTTTCAACACGCCAAGGCGGGAGAGTTATGCGAGCGGTTCAACGAATTGATGTTGATTCAAGGAGGAAAAATTATCGGCGCAGTGAAGACGTATCGCGGAGAAGGTTTCGCGTTTTTATAAAATTGACCACAGACGACGGGCGGCAGACCGTGAAGCGCGGTCAATGGTCGGCGGTTTGCTGTCGCTCAAAAACCAACCGGAGGAGAACTACCCATGCGAATTCTGAAATTCATCTCGTATTCGTTCGGTAACTTTGCCAATACCATCGCCTATCAGGTGTTCGGCAACCGCATCAATTTCTACTATGTGGATGTGCTGGGACTCAATGCCAGCGTGGCGGGCATTTTGTGGAGCATCTACGGGCTGTGGAATGCCATCAACGACCCGCTGATGGGGCAGGTCTCGGACCGCACGCGCTCGAAATTCGGACGGCGCGTACCCTATGTGGCGTTCGGCGCCATCCCGCTGGGACTGTCGTTCTTCTTCCTGTGGACGCCGCCCTCGCAGAGTCCGTGGCTTCTCGCCGCGTACTTTCTGATGATCCTGTTCATCTTCGATACGCTCTACAGCCTGACCATCATTGCCTATAACTCGCTTTTCCCTGAAGTGGCGCCGACCGCGCGCGACCGCATTGACCTTTCCGCCACGCGCGAGATCCTGGCGACGGTGGCGTTGCTGGCGTCGTTCATCCTTGCGCCGATTATCGCCGAGGAGGTCGGTTACTTCACCATGGGGGCAATCATGGGCACATTGATCGCGGCGGGCTATCTGATCGCCATGATCGGCGTCAGGGAGAAGCCGATTGACGAAACGAAGGAACAGTCGTTTGGGCTGGGCCATTCGCTCAAGATTGTGCTGGCAAACCGCGCCTTCCGCTGGTTTCTCGGCGCGAACATCTCGAAGGAGTACATCTGGCTGCTGCTGGCGGCGATGCTTCCGTTCTGGCGCAAGTACGCGCTCGGCATTCAGGGTGAAGTGACCGTGTTCGGCATGTCGCTCAGCGGCGGCGATGCGGAAGCCATCCTGTTGGGCGTGCCCATCCTGCTGACAATTCCCTTCGTACTCATCTGGCGTCCATTCGTCTCGCGCTGGGGCTACCGCAAAACGTGGATGATCGGCACGCTGACGTTCATCCCCGGCTTGCTGGCGATAACCTTCGCCCGCGACTTCTACACGGGTCTGCTCGGCACGATGCTGGTCATCCCTGGTCTCGCCAATTCGATGATCATGCCCTTCCCCATCATCTCCGAGATCATTGACGAAGACGCCAAACTCGAACACGGCTTCCGCCGCGAAGGTCTGTTCTTCGGCATGAACGGCGGCATCGTCAAACTGGCGTTCTCGGCGCAGGGCATTCTGTTTGCCATCGTCACCGCGCTCACGGGCTTCTCGGAGGGCAATCCCGTGCAAACCGAAACTGCCATCTGGGGTATCCGCTTTCTCATTGGCGTCACGCCTGCCATTGCCGCCCTCCTCGTGTGGTTCTGCATGTGGAAATACCCGCTCGGGCGCGAGATCCACCACCGTGCCTAGTGGACGCTCTGTTGTGCCAATGGGGATGTCACCCTCCCGCCCTCTCGGGCAGTGCCAGGGAAGAACATCTCCTGCGCGTTGGGAATATACAAAAGACGCCCTCCAGCGTCGGATCGCGTAAGAGACGCTCTCCAGCGTCGGAAAAGGAGACTCACCATGACCGAAGACACCAAACTCACCTGGCTCAAACGGGTGCTTATCTTCAAAATCCTCGTCGTTGCCCTGCTCTGGGGTCTGCCCACCCTGCTCGGACCCGAATCCTTCCTCCAAATGCTCGGCGAGCAGATCCCCAACCCGCCTTTTTACATGCGCATCTTCGGCGCGACGCAAATCGGCTTGGTCTTCCTCTATTTTCTCGCCTACCAAAACCCCGTCAGAAACCGCGACATCATCCGCTACGCCGTGTGGGACAACTCCGTCGCCTTTCTGACCATGATGGGCTACGCCGCGACAATCGGCATCACCAACCCAACGGTCTGGCTCTCCGCCGCGCTGGTCTTGTTTTTTGCCGTTGCGTTCTATTTCTTGATTCCAAAAGCCGCCTGACCAATTCCCCATGCTTGACCCCGCCCTCGACTACGCCCGCGCAAACCGACAGACGCATCTCTCCCGACTTTGCCACTGGCTGCGCATCCCAAGCATTTCGACGACGCCTGAGCATTCCTCCGATGTCCGCCGCGCCGCCGAATTTGCCGCCCAGTATTTGCGCGACATGGGAATGCCCGACGTCGAAATCCGCGAAACGACAGGCCACCCCATCGTCTACGCACGATATGCCAACCCGCAGCCTTCCAACCTGCCAACCCTCTTGATCTACGGGCACTTCGACGTCCAACCCACCGACCCCGAAGACGAGTGGACGCGTCCTCCCTTCGAGCCGACCCTTGAAGGCGAGACCCTGTATGCCCGCGGCGCATCGGATGACAAGGGGCAGGTGTTCGCCGTGCTCGCCGCGCTGGAAAGTTACCTGAAAACAAGCGGACGCCTGCCCGTCAACGTCAAAATCCTGCTCGAAGGCGAAGAGGAAATCACCAGCCCGAGCCTCTTCCCCTACCTCCGCGCCCACGCCGACGAACTCACCGCCGACGCCATCCTCATCGCCGACCAGGACATGCTCGACCCGCAGCATCCCGTCATCATGTGGGGGGTGCGCGGCAACCTCTACGCCGAAATCGAGGTGCGCGGTCCCGCCCATGACCTGCATTCCGGCACCTTCGGCGGCGGTGTGGACAATCCGTTCAATGTGCTGGTTCGTTTACTGGCGGCGCTGCAGGACGGCGAGACGCGCAGGGTGTTGATCCCCGGCTTTTACGATTCCGTTGAAGAACTCACGGACGAAGAGCGCGCCCTCATCGCCCAGGCTCCCATTCACGACGGAGTCGGCTTGTACCTTACGGGCGCGCCCGCGCTGGGCGGGGAGACGGGTTATCCGCTGGCGGAACGGGTGAGCGTGCGACCGACGTTCGAGGTTCATGGCATTGCAGGCGGGTTCACCGGCGCAGGGTCGAAGACGGTCATCCCCGCAAAGGCGACCGCCAAGGTGAGCATGCGTCTCGTCCCCAGGCAAACGCCCGATGAGGTCTTCGAGGCGCTGAAATCGTATCTGCACTTCCTCTGCCCGCCGACGGTCAAATTGGAAGTGAGAGCCATCGGCAAGGCGCACCCGGTCAAGATGGACTACCAGGCGCCCGCTGTTCAGGCGGCGGCGGTTTCCTACGAAAAAGGATTCGGGCACAAGCCCATCTACCTGCGCGGCGGCGGATCGCTGCCGATTGTGTACGAGATGATCGAAACCTTGAAAGCCCCTGTGGTGATGATCGGCTTTGGTCTGCCCGACGACCGCACCCACTCGCCGAACGAAAAATTCTTCCTCCCGAATTTTTATCGCGGCATCGAGACGGTGATTCACTATCTGGATGTGTTTTCAAAGATTTAACCCTGGTGGAGCAAGTAGTCGGTCGAAAATCATTCGACGTGCAGGAGACGTTCTCTAACGTCTAAACATGCGCTAGAGAGCGCATTCTACGCGCAATTTGCGGATGAAAAGGCACTTTTAAAACACTTTCTAACATCCATGTCGGCGCAAGAGAACGCCGACTGTGCCAATGGATTTCTAGAACTTGTCTCAAAAATACCCTGTCACCCTGAGGGAGCGGTTGTTACGACCGAAGAGTCTCTTGTTTTTGGTCGTAGAGACCCTTCGCTGTGCTCAGGGTGACATTTTGAGATGACTTGTAAAAGGTTGTTCGACCAACAAATAACAGGAGATTCCATGTACATTCCCCAAACTGGACTGTCCAAAGAAGAAATTCTTGCCACCCTGCGCGCCTTCAAGTCTCGCGACATGGATTGGAAGGCGGGAAAAGTTTTCTGCTACGTCTATAATCCGGGCGAGGATCCCGCCGAGGTCACGCGCGAAGCGTATCTGGAGTTTCTCACCGAAAACGGCCTCGACCCGACCGTCTTCCCCTCGATGCTCAAACTCGAGACCGACGTCGTCCGCATGACCCTCAACCTGCTGCACGGCGATGCAAACGCCGTGGGGCATCTCACCACAGGCGGGACGGAGTCCATCCTGCTGGCGGTCAAGACCGCCCGCGACAAAGCCCGCGCCGAAAAGCCGCACATCAAAGAGCCCGAGATGATTCTGCCCAAGACCGCGCACGCCGCCTTTCACAAAGCCGCCCATTACCTGTGCGTCAAGCCTGTCGTCGTGGATATTGACCCGCAGACCTTCAAAGTCCGCGCGGAGGATATGGAGAAGGCAATTACAGGAAATACCATCCTGCTGGTGGCGTCCGCGCCGAGTTACTCGCAAGGCGTGATTGACCCGATTGCAGAGATCGGTGCGCTCGCGCAGAAACACAATCTGCTCTTTCATGTGGATGCCTGTGTGGGCGGTGTGCATCTCTCGTTCATGCGCAAACTCGGCTACGAAGTTCCTGACTTCGATTTCAACGTGCCGGGCGTCACCTCCATCTCGTGTGACCTGCACAAATACGGCTACGCGGCGAAGGGCTGTTCGGTGATCATGTATCGCAGCAAGGCGATTCGCAAATATCAGATCTTTGCCTGCACCGACACGACCGCTTACACACTCATCAATCCCACCGTGTTGAGCAGTAAGGGCGGCGGTCCCTACGCGGGCGCCTGGGCGCTGATGAACTTCCTCGGCGAGGAGGGCTACAAACGCATCGTCCAGACCGTGCAGGAGGCGGCGAAAAAATTGATGGACGGGATCAACGCCATCCCCGAACTACGCGTGCTGGGTCAGCCCGCCATGTGTATGTTCTCGTTCGCTTCGGAGGTCATCAACGTCTATCAACTTGCGGACGAGATGGCGAAGCGTGGCTGGTATTTGCAGGGGCAATTTTCCACGCCTCTGACTCCCCGCAACCTGCACGTCTCCCTGAACTTTGGCAACGCCCACCGTGTGGACGCCCTGCTGGCAGACCTGCGCGACGGTGTGAAGATCGTCAAAACCAAGACGCCGATTGACTCAGACGCCATTCGCGCCATGGTTGGCGCGGCGGTTCAAAGTCCGGACCCTGAGGCGGCGTTCGGTCAACTGGCTGTATCCGCCGGTCTGACCGGCACCGATCTGCCCAGCGAGATGGCGTTCATCAACGAAGTCCTGGATGCCCTGCCCGATGCGTTGTGCAATGTCTTTTTAGTTAACTATTTCAATGATTTGTACTCATAAGTGCCGGTCCGCCATTCGGGAAACTCGCTGATATAATTCCGTCACCATGTTGGAAAGATTGCAAAAAATACTTGCGCAGGCAGGCTATGGCTCACGGCGCTCCTGCGAAGAGATGATCTTAGCGGGCCGTGTGCGGGTGAACGGATCGTTGGCAGTGTTGGGTCAAAAGGCGGATCCCTTAAAGGATACAATCACTCTGGACGGGAAGCCAATTCCCGCGGCGGAGGTATTGATTTATATCGCGCTCCATAAACCGAGGAATGTTCTGTCCACGGTTGAAAACGAACCCGGCGATGGTCGCCGGAACGTTCGTGATCTTGTGGATGTGCAGGAAAATATCCATCCCGTCGGGCGGCTCGATTACGAAAGCGAAGGTCTGGTGCTGATGACCAACGACGGCGACCTGACCAACCGTCTCACGCATCCGCGTTACGGGCATGAGAAGGAGTACCGCGTCCTGCTGGCGAAGCGCCCGGATCAGGAGCAGATCGAAACGTGGGCGCGTGGCGTGGTTCTCGAGGATGGGTACAAAACGGCGCCGGTGGATGTTCGCTTGGAGGCAACTCAGGGCAAGGGCGCCTGGGTGAGGGTCGTCATGCAGGAGGGGCGCAAGCGGCAGATCCGCGAGACGTGCAAGCAGTTGGGGCTTCCCGTGGTGCGCATTGTGCGCATCCGTCTCGGGACTTTGCGGCTGGGCAACCTCAAACCGCGTCAATGGCGGTATCTGACAAAAGCGGAAGTGGATGAGTTGAAAACGGGCAGTTCGTTAAACCGCAGGAACCGCCGTTGAGGCGGCTCCTGTGGTTTTGCGGTTGCATCAACTCTGCCGAATATCCCAGAATTTTTTGACGACATCCTTCAAAACAGTCTTGACATCGTTGGGTTTTACGCCTTCCGCTTTGAAGGTCAGAATTTTGGTGCTGGCATCTTCCCCGGCAAAAAAACCGAATGAAATAAAGTTGCCGCCTGCATTGGCAATCGCCTTGGTGACCTTGGCAAGTTCGCCGGGTTTGTCCTCGATGGTAGCCGTCACGCGGACGCCTTTGTCGCGGGCGCCCATCAGCTCCAAAAAGACTTTGAACAGGTCGGTTTCGGTGATCATCCCCACCACTCTTTCGCCGTCCACCACAGGCAAACCGCCGATTTTCTTGTCCGCCATGATGCGGGCGGCTTCCTCGATGGGCGTGTCGCGATTGACTGTGATGACCTTTTTCGTCATGACATTCTTGACCTTGACCTTGCTGATCAGGTAGTTCATTTCCCATATACTCAGCGTGGTGGCGGAAGATGGGGAGGCGTTCAATAAATCCTTTTCAGAGACAATGCCGACCAGTTTGCCGTCCTTCATCACCGGCGCGCGGCGGATGTGTTCCTTCTTGAACATCACCAAAGCGTCGCTAATGGGCGTCTCCGGTGTGACCGAAATGACAGGGCGGGACATTCTTTCACCGACAAACATGGTTACCTCCTGGTGAGTAATTTAATGGGGTTGACTGCCAGCGATTATACAACGGCTCATATCCGCTGAAGTCACGAAATTGGAGTGATTTAGGTCATATTGGCGGCTACAACCCCAGGTACGTCGAGCGAACGTGCTTGTCCTTGATGAGTTTGCGCGCGGGTCCTTCCATTTTTACCTTGCCTTCTGCCAGTACATAGCCGTAATCGCTGATCGTAAGAGCCAGTTGCACATTTTGCTCCACCAGCAGGATGGTGATGCCTTCCTGACGGAGAAGTTTCAGGCCTTCGAATAACTGAAGGACAAGCACCGGCGCAAGCCCCAACGACAACTCGTCAATGATGAGAATAAGCGGCTCTGCCATGATGCCGCGTGCTACGGCAAGCATCTGTTGTTCGCCGCCGCTCAACGTTCCGGCTTTCTGCCTGCTTCGCTCTTTGAGACGTGGAAACATTTCGTATACGCGCTCGAGGTTTCTTTGGAAGTTGGGTCTGGCGCGCTGGTTCGTTGCTCCCATTTCGAGGTTTTCGTGTACGGTCATGTCGGTGAAGAGTTGACGTCCTTCTGGAACAAGTACCAGTCCCATTTCGGCTTTGGTGTAGGCGGATAGTTTGTTTACCTCTTTACCGTCGAACAATATAACGCCGCTCCACGGGCGAATCAGCCCCATCACCGTACGAAGCAGTGTGGTTTTTCCCACGCCGTTCCCGCCGACGAGACAGGTAAGTTTTCCTTTTTCGAGCGATAAAGAAGCGCCCCACAGGATTTGTACGTCTCCGTAGCCGGAGGTCACGTCTTTGATTTCGAGCAGCGCCATGTTTATTCCTCCTCCAGCAGTTGTTCTGCCAGTTTGGGGTCGCCCAGATATGCCTCGATGACCTTTTCGTTTTTGGCAATCTCCTCGGGCGAGCCTTCTGCAATTTGCTGACCATAGTCCAGCACGATGATGCGATCAGAGACGTTCATCACTGCCTTCATCAGGTGTTCAATCATGATGATGGTAATGCCTTTTTCGCGAATCTTCAAAATAGTCTGAATCATGCCGTCAATTTCAGAGGGATTGAGACCGGCGAGCACCTCGTCCAGCAGCAGAAGATAAGGACGCGCCGCCAGTGCGCGCGCCATCTCCAGGCGCTTCTTTTGCGTGACGTTCAAACTGCCTGCCAATTGCTCGGCTTTGGCTGCCAGCCCGACAAATTCCAGCACCTCGTCGGCAATCTTTGCCGCATGGGTGAGAGGATGCTGTTCATGTCCAAAACATGCTCCTACCATTACATTTTCCCGAACCGTGAGATCGTTCAACGGTTGGACGATTTGATGGGTGCGCGCCATTCCCAGATGGGCATGTTCATAGGGCTTTGCGCGCGTCACGTCCTTTTCACGAAAGAGGATGCGCCCCTCTTCGGGCGGGAATACACCGTTGATGGCGTTGAAGAGAGTAGTCTTGCCGGCGCCGTTCGGGCCGATCAGCCCCAAAATTTGTCCCTGAGGCAGATCGAAGGTCACATTGGTGAGCGCCTGCAGCCCGCCGAATCGTTTCGAAACGCCTTGTACAGAAAGTAAAATGGTCATGCCAGCAGCCTCCTCAACGGCGGGATACGGTGACGCAGCCACCCGATGGCGCCTGCAGGAATGAACAGCACAATCACGAGCAGCAATACACCCGAGACGGAAAGTTGGATATCCTTGAACACCGGACTGGTGACCAGATAACCGCGCATTCCCTGGTAGGCAAACGCGCCGAGGATGGGTCCAAAAACAGTACCTTGTCCGCCAAGCATTACCATCACCAGTAGTTCGATGGAAGAGTGCAGCGGGAAGGCGTCATGCGGCTCTACATTGCCGTTCTTGAAGAAAAACAACACGCCCACCATGCCGGGAATGATGGCAGAAAGCACATACGCCCATGTCTTTGCGCGGGGTGTCACAACGCCCATCACCTCTGCCGCGTCTTCATTCTCTCGTATGGCGAGAAGCCCCAACCCGAACTTGGATGAACGAACCATATAACTTAGGATGAGCGCCAGCAGGGCAAGCCCTGCGCCAATGTAGAAAGCAGTTTGCAATGCCTGCGCGGCGCCGCCATACTCCTTGTAAACGCTGAACTTTAAGGTGATGCCGGTTGGTCCACCGAACAACTCGAAGTTATTGATGAACGCCCGCATCGCTTCGTTGACGCCGATGGTTGCCAGCGCAAAATAAGCGCCACGCAGCCTCAAAATCGCCGAACCGAGCAGGAGCGCCAGCAGCCCGGAGGCAACCCCCCCGGCGAGAAGGGCCTCCCCAAGCGACCAGCCCTTTTCGGTCAAAAGATAGATGCCCACGTATCCCCCGAAACCGTAAAAGACAATATGACCGAAACTTACGTAGCCTGTGTAGCCAAGCAGGATGTTCAAACTGCTCGCAAGCGCAACAGCCTTGAGGATGGTGAAGACGCTTTCCCGGTTGGCAGGATTATCGGTGACAACAGGCCACAGCGCCAGAGCGGTTACCGTCAGTAGCGGAAGGACAATGCCGAGGTGTTTTTTCCACGCGTTCATTTCTTTGCTCCGAACAAGCCGCTGGGGCGTACCAACAGAATGAAAATAAACAGAACGAACTCAATTACCGGTACCCAGGATGACTCGATGAAGGCTGGAATGATCCCTTCCAGGATTCCCAGAATCAACCCGCCGAACAACGCCCCAATGGGATTGCCCAACCCGCCAAGCACGCCAATGACGAAACTCTTCAATTCATACCCCGAACCCGATAGAATACTGAAGGGGAAAAACGTAGCAATCAATCCGCCAGCCACCGCAGCCAGCATTGTGCCGATCCCAAAACTTAGCGCCAAGATGCGGGTGGACGGCACACCCATCAGTTCTGCTGCAGCGCGGTTGTTGGCAACGGCGCGGATGAATTTGCCCGGTCTGGTGCGGTACAAAAAGAGATAGAGCCCGCCTGTGAACGCCAGCGTGACAATTGCGGCGATAATACGAGTTCCCAGAATGGTAGCATTCCCCAGTTTGAAACTGCCTGCTGAAAAATCCACATTATAGGGTGAGGTGGTCAACGCGGCCGTGCCAAGCCCAATAATAATCATATTCACCGAAAATGTTGCCAGGAGCGATGAAAGATGCGGACCGTTGATCACGCGGTGAACTGCTGCAGTGTAAATCAGAATACCGAGCAAAAGCCCAACAAGGGCAATGGGGAGCACGCCGATATAGGGGTTCAGTCCCAGACGGGTATAAATGAAGAAGGTGCTGAACATCCCCAACGTGATGATGGGTCCATGCGATAAATTAATGACGTTCATCACACCCCAGATGAGCGTCAACCCCATGGCGGCAAGCCCGTAAACGAAACCGAGCAGGAGTCCATCGGGGAGCGAAGTCAATAACAGGTTGAGTTGTTGCATGTTCATCTCCCGGTAAGTCGTGAATGTAATGCCGCCGCCGATCTCTCAAGCAAAGCCTGGAACGGCGTATAAATAAGCAGGGGCAGGTCATCCTGCCCCTGCCAGCCTTTGAATCTAGGGTGATGGAATAGGATAAAGAGGTTGGATAGTTGCCACATCGGCGGGCCAGATCACCAGGCGTTTGAGTTCACCCACCTCGTTTTTCTGCCATTGCGCCACCACCATATCATGACCGACCTGCAGCCCATGCGCTTCGGTAGAGATGTCGAACTTTACACCGCCCCAGAAAGTGAAAATGTCCATCGCTTCGAGCGCGGTTCTAACCTCTTCCGGGTCAACCGAATCGGCTTCTTCGATAGCTTTTTGCAGAATCAAGCCGGCTGTATAACCGCCTGCCACATGATAGGTTGGCTTATCGCCGGTCATAGTTTCATAAGCCACAGCAAACTCCTGGCCAGTCGGACCGTAAAATTCCTTGCCCAGCGCGGCGGCCTCTTCAGGTGTGTGTGTGGCGGAAAGTTCCCACTGACTGGATGTTGCAATACCAAGCGCGGCTTCTCCCAGTTCCGGGAACTTCGAATCAGCGGGAGCAACCAGCAAAGAGATAAACTTCAGACCGGCTTTACGTTCATAAAGTTGACGGGCAAATGTGCTGCCATCTGGATAATGCCCGCCGCCCAACAGGACTGTGGCTCCAGAGTCCACAATTTTATTGATGATGGGTCCGAAATCGGTTGTGTCGGATGCGTACCCCTCCTCCAACACAACCTCGAAGCCCTGCTCTGCCAGATAGGGCTTCAAACCCTCCACTACTGCCGTCGAAAACTTGTCGTTTTCGTGGACAATCGCAATTTTGGCTGACGGATCGAGCGTTTTGAGCATATCCACTGTGCTGAGCAGGTATTGACTGCCCGGCGTGTAGAGTTGGAACAGGCTTGTGTTACCGGTCTTATAGGCGTCATCTTCAGCGGCGCCGGCAGTGATCATGATTTTACCGTTCTGTTCTGCAATGATCGAGGCGGCGGCAGTTAATCCCGAAGAATACGGGCTGATGAGAAAATCGGCTTTGTCTTCGGTAATAAGGCGGGTGTAGAGTTCCTGCACGCGCTCCTTGTTCGATTCATCGTCATATGTCACTGCCTTGAATTTGACCACCGTGCCGTCGCTTAGTTTGATACCCCCGGCGTCATTTACCTGCTGCATCCATAGGTTAAGACCGTTCACCTGACGCTTCGAGGAGACCTCCTGTGCACCGGTCAAAGACGAGGTGAAGCCAATGACCACCGTCACTTCTTTTGGTTGAGGTGGTGTGGTAGGTTGTTCTTGCGCAGGTACCGAAGACTCTACCTGTGTGGGTGCAGCAGGCTCAGGCGGTTTCTCGGTGGGGGGATTGCCACCGCAGCCAGCAAGTAGCAATCCCAAAATCAGGACAATCGTAAGGATAGTAGACGAACGTTTCATTCTCTGTGCCTCCTCCAAAAAATAGAATATCGAACTCAAGCGGAAAACTCTCACTCTTTGTTCATTGTAGGAGGCTGCCCGTAAATTTTTCTAAAAATACAGGTTCGATTTATAAAAACTTCATAAAAACTGAATTCAGGATAGATCATTGAAACGCCCCGAAAAAAACTATCCTTCGAACCGATACCCCACTCCATGTTCCGTGTGCAAATACACCGGCTTCAACGGGTTGCTTTCGATCTTCTGACGCAGACGCCCCATATATACCCGCAGATATTCTGCCTCGTGACTGTATTCCGGTCCCCACACATGCTGCAGAATAGCGCGATGGTGCAATGTCTTCCCGGCATTTTTCATGAGGTACACAAGCAGATTGAACTCTGTGGGAGTCAACTCCACCGCTTCTCCCCGCACTCTGACCTGATGCTTCTCGATATCTACCTCCACCTCCCCCCGCACGATTCGACCTCCGCCTGAAACTGTCCCTGCCCAATCTGCCCTTCTCAACACCGCTTTGATTCTTCCCAGCAACTCCCCGACCCCAAAGGGCTTCGTCAGATAATCGTCCGCCCCCAGGTCAAACGCCCGCACCTTATCTGTTTCCTCCCCCATTGCCGTCAGGATGATAATCGGCACATGCGACTCGTCGCGGATGCGGCGCGTAGCTTCCAGTCCGTCCATGTGCGGCATCATTATATCCATAATCACCAGCTGAACAGGTTCATTTTGGAAAATCGCCAGTGCTTCCAGCCCGTTTGCGGCGCACGCCACCTTGTAACCGCGCACTTCCAGGTTGCGGCGCACAAACTCACGCAGGGGCTTTTCGTCGTCCACGACCAGAACGTTGATGTTCATTGCTCCGCGTTCTCCTGACGGCAGAAGTTGCCGTCCTCGATTTTACCGGAATTGTAAACGCGATACAGGCGCCCTCCAACTGCGGCTCGACCCAAATTCTGCCGCCGTGCGCCGTTACCAACCCCTGACAAATTGTCAGCCCCAGCCCGGCGCCGCTGGTCGGACGTGTCAAGCCTTCGTCCACGCGGTAGAAGCGTTCAAAAACATGTTCCTTTTCTTTCAGTGGAATGCCCGGTCCGTTATCCTTTACACGGAAAACGATTTCACCGGCGCTTCGCTCTACTTCGACCTTTATCGTTGCTGTTTCACCGGCATACTTGACCGAGTTCTCGATCAAATTCCGTAAAATGGATTCCAGCCGCAGACGATCGGCGTAAAGAGCTGCCGCTTTCGGGGCAATGGATACTTTGAAGATGTTTTGAGGGGAGAGGCGCGCTTCCTTTGCCGCATTGCGGATGACGGTTTCGGTGTTGCACTTTTCCATCGAGAGTTTGAGCGAGCCAGCCTCAATGCGCGAGAGATCGAGCAGGTTGTTGACCAGGCTGGTGAGGCGGTCTGTTTCGTCCGAGATGATGGTCAGGAATTCACGCTGAGAGGCGTGGTCCCATTCCACGTCATCTGCCAGCATGGTGGAGACATATCCCTTGATGGCGGCAAGCGGAGTCCGCAGTTCGTGGGAGACGGTGGAGACCAGGCTGGAACGCACACGATCGAGCTCCCAATCTGCCGTAATGTCGTGAAAGAGAATGCCGTGCCCGATAGGGGTGCCCTGCTCATCATTTACGCTGAAAACTTCCAGCCGCAGGTGTACCGTCTGATTTTGGAGCGTGCAGGTAATTTCCATTTTGCTTTCTCCGCCTGTTTTCAGCAGGTTGTGAGGCGGCTTGTGGCGGGCAGGCGGGTCGGAGGCTTTCTCAATGATACGCGCAAGGATTTGGTCGGCGTGCATACCGCTCAGGTTTTTTATGTCAAGTTCAGCCAGTTCACCTATACGTTTATTGGCGTAAATTATTTTTCCGTGCAGGTCAGTGAGAATCAAACCGTCGTGCAGTGACTCGACCAGCGCTTCGAGACGCTGCGTCTGTTCACGTAGGCGCATATCGCTGCGCTCGAACAGAACGGCATGTTCGATTGCCATGGCGGCGTGATTGGCAAAACTGGTTAACAGTTGGATTTCGTTAGCGGTGAATATGTGCGGCGTGGGGTGGAACACCAGCAGGGCAGTGGGCGGCGCATGTTTGGTATTGAGCGGCACAGCCAGCACGGCGCGAAACCCTTCCAGCCGCGCACGATGCTTGCGAATGGCGTAGGAGGGGTCGGTTTCGGTGTCGCTGACCTGGACTGGCTCGTGCACGTGCAGGGCGCGCATAGTGACCGAATCTGGCTCGGAAGGCTGGATGGACAACTGCTCGGTAAACTGTTTGGAAAGCCCGCGGCTGGCGCGAATGCGAAAACTGCCGTTGGTTTCATCGAGCGCGATGACCGCATACATTTTAATTTGGAGCAAACGCCCCATTTGCTCGAGGATGCGGTTGAGGACGGTTTCGGTATCCAGCGAAGAGACGACGGCGGTGCTGGTCTCCAGCAGGGTTGCCTGTTCCCTTATCCGTTCCTGAATTGAGTCTCGCATGCCGATAATACTTTGGATGAGATTGCCAATCTGGTCGCTGCGTTTGGATTCGGTAAAAAGATACCTTTGATCCGGAGGGCTGATCGGCTGGTTCAATCCAATCGCTTCGCTGATGGGCACCAGCCGCTCGATGGGGTGGATGACGCGCACGGTCAACATCCCCCAGAAGAACAAGCCGATGAGGATGAATGTTCCTGCCGCCACAAGTACGATACGGCGCAGGATGATCTGCGTGGCAAAGGCGGCGGCAGTGGGACGGCTGACAATCACCTGCCAGTGGATGTTGGGAATCGAAGCGCGGGTGTAGAGCCTTTCTTCTCCTTGCGGGGCGGAGGCGATTTGGGAATCGTTCTCCCCGTTGAAATTCACGAGATACCCTTCGGGGATGATGTCCTGCGCAGGGTGGAGCAGGTATTGCGGATCGGGATAGGCAATGATCTGGTTTGCGGCATCCAGGATGACGACCTGCAAACCCTCCTCTATCTGATGTTCGGAAATCACAGCAGTCAATGTCTGGCTGAGACTTTCGAGCCGGATGTTCGCACCGATCAATCCAAGAAACACACCATCATCTGACCACAGCGGCATCACAGCGGTGGCCACCGCCTGGTTTGTCGTCGGTGAAATTCGCCCCAGCGAAACCAGCGGCTGGTCGGTCAACAATGCCGCCTGAAAGTAATCCCTGAAGGAAAAATCAACCCCGACCGTCGAGCCGGGACCAGTCGGGGCGTGATACAGCATGATACCGTTTGGGCCGAGCCGATAGACCAGGTTCACTTCGGGCGAGGTCGCGAGGACGAGATTGAAGATTTCCCCCATGGCAGCCTCATCTGCTTTGATTACCCCTTCATAGGTAGACAAGCCCGCAACGGTATTCAGCGCCTTTGCGATAGCAAGGTTCACCTCCTGCGAAATGGATTGCGCCAGCGCCAGATTGCTGGCTTGCACGTCGCGGCGAATGCGCACGCCGATCAGCCCATCGAACGCCCACAGCGTGACCAGAAACGGCACGATGAGCAGAAGGTAAAGCGCAAACAGTTGCAAACCGAGATCGCGGTGAAACGCAAGCCAGCGGCGCATGTTATCTCACCTGGGCAAACTCCTTGATGACGCGTGCCATGTGGCGGGCATGTTTGAGATACAGGTCAATGCGGATGTTTTCGTTGGGGGCGTGGGCGCGGGTATCGGGGTAGCCCAAGCCTGCCGTTGCCACCGGAAGCCCCAGGTCATGCACGAACGGATAATTCGGACCGGAACCGCCCACCATCGGGACGGGTTGCATCGGTTGCTCGTACACCTCCTCCGCCGCCTGCACCACGGTTCGGACGAAGGGGTGGTCTGGGTCCGTCCGAGCGGCTGGTTCTCCGCCCAGGAATTTGATCTGCACATCCTGGAAGCCGTGCGCGTCGAGATGGGCGCGCAGTTTTTTGAGGATGTCTTCCGGCTTCTGGTCGGGGACGAGGCGAAAGTCCACTTTGGCGGAGGCAAAGGCAGGCTGGACGGTCTTGGAGCCTGGTCCCTGATAGCCGCTGGTCAAGCCGCAGATGGTGCAGGTGGGGGTAAAGACCTCTTCCATTTTGAGGTTGGTGCCGCCGGTCAACCCTTTGATGAATTGTTTGACGCCGTAGCGTTGTTTGTATTCTTCCGCCACATCGGGCAGGGCTTCCATCAGCTCGCGGTCGCGTTCGCTGGGCGGCACGATGTCGTCGTAGAAGCCGGGGATGCGGATGCGTTCGTCGGGTCCTTTCAGCGTGGACAACGCCCAAACGAGACGCCACGCCGCATTCGGGAAGATGGAACCGCCCAGCCCCGAGTGAACGTCAATGCCGAGCGCTTCGACGGAGAGCTCCACGTAGCAGATGCCGCGCAGTCCCAGGTATTGCATGGGCACGTCGCGGTGATCCACCCCGCCGAATTCCCAGATGCAGGCATCGGCTTTGAGTTTTTCCTTGTTGTTGCGGATGAAATCGTGCAGGTGCACGCTGGAGGTTTCCTCCTCGCCTTCGATGATGAATTTGATGTTGCAGGGCAGGTCGCCGTCGGCGGCGAGGATGGCGTCAATGGCATGCAGGCGCGAGACGATGTGGCCCTTGTCGTCGCTGATGCCGCGCCCGTACATTTTGCCGTCGCGGATGGACGGTTCGAAAGGCGGCGTTGCCCACAGTTCGAGCGGTTCGGGCGGCTGGACGTCGTAGTGGTTGTAGAAGAGCAGGGTTTTGTCGCTTTTGCCCTTGCGCTCGGCGAGGACGACGGGCGCGCCTTCGGTCTCGGCGATTTCGGCGGTGAAGCCGCGCGCGCGTAGCATATCGGCAACGAGGGCGGCGCATTCTTTTAGCCCAATGCCCTGCGCGCTGATGCTGGGTTGCGCCACCAGCCTGCCGAGTTCGGCAAGGCTTTTCTCGAGGTTGGTTTCGAGATAGGCGTCAATCTTTTGGTATTCTGACATGCTATTCTCCTTATCGCATGAAATTGGTCAGCCATTCCAGGGAGTAGTACCCTGCCATGGCAAAAAAGAGCATTTTGATAATCTGCCCCGCCCACGTGAAAACCAGAAAAGTTTGCAGGGGTAATTTGGTGATGCCTGCCGCTATGCCTGCCACGTCGAAGAACGGGTTGGGGATGGCGGAAAGGACGAACACCGCCCAGCCGCCGTATTTTTCCACCCAGGGATGCAGGCGCTCGTAGATGTGTGTCTTTTCCACAATGACTTGCCCGCTGAAGCCTGCCAGGTAGCCGGAGAGTTCGCCCAGCGCGCCGCCTGTCCCTGCCGCAAGCCCCACCCACAACGGGTTGAACACTGCCCCCATGGCATAAATGATGGCGACGCCCGGCGCAGGCAGGAGGACGGTCGCATTTGCCATTAAAGCAATGAGGAAAATGCCGGCATATCCAAAACGCTCGAACTCCTCCACCCGGCTGCGAATGCTGTAAATATAGACGGTAATTCCAATGACCGCCAGCAAAGCGAGAACGCGCAGTAAATTGACCGGGAGGGAGGTCTTCGCTTTTTCCGACGGAATGGAAAGGGGAAGCGTAGCCGCCATTTCGGCTGAGACGACGGCCGGAGCGGGCGGAACCGCCGCTTTCCGGACGCTTCTCTTCGCCCCGCTGACTGCTTTCTGCGCCTGGGCGGTTTTCTCCGCCTTGACCTGCGTTTTCTTCTTCGTGACGCGCGAAGAGCGCGCAGAACTTTGAGATTTCCGCGCGCCGGCGGGTTTCTTTATGGCTTTATTCTCCTTCTTCGATGGTGACACGGGTAATCTTCACTGCAGGGGCATTGCGGTTGTTGGGGTCGCGCGGCGGGATGGACATCAGCACGTCGAGTCCCTCCACCACCTGACCAAAGACACTGTGTTTGCCGTCCAGCCAGGGGGTGGGGACGTGTGTGATGAAAAATTGCGAGCCGTTGGTGTTGGGTCCTGCATTTGCCATGGAGAGAACGCCCTGTTTATCGTGGCGCAGGCTGGGGTGAAATTCGTCCTCGAAGCGGTAGCCGGGTCCGCCCATGCCGCTGCCGGTGGGGTCGCCGCCCTGCGCCATGAAGTTGGCAATCACGCGGTGGAAGATGACTCCATCGTAGAAGCCTTCGCGCGAGAGGAAGACGAAATTGTTGACGGTTTTGGGCGTTTTGTCGGCAAAGAGTTCGATGACCAGGATGCCTTTATCAGTCTCCATGCGCGCTTTGTACTTTTTCTTCGGGTCAATCTGCATGGCAGGTGAGGTGCTCCATTGTTTGGACATGAGGGTTCTCCTTGTTAGTTATTAGCCTGACCGGTTTTCTATATTCAGTAACGCTTCGATTCTTGCCACGACCATGTCCAGCGCGGCGGTGTTGTGTCCGCCTTCGGGGATGATGATGTCGGCGTAACGCTTGGATGGTTCGACAAATTCCAGGTGCATGGGGCGGACAGTTGCCTGATATTGTTTGATGACCGATTCGGTAGTGCGCCCGCGTTCGGTCAGGTCCCGTTCGAGGCGGCGGATGAAGCGGATGTCGGAGTCGGTGTCCACGAAGATTTTCACGTCGAACAGTTCGCGCAGGGCGGGTTCGGTGAAGATGAGGATTCCCTCCACGAGGATGACGGCGCGCGGCTGGACGGTGTAGGTGCGGTTGGTGCGGCTGTGGGTGGAGAAGTCGTAAATCGGGACCTCGACAGGCTTCCCGTCGCGGAGGGAGGCGATGTGTCGAATCAGCAATTCGGTTTCGAGAGAGTTGGGGTGGTCGAAGTTGACTTCCGCCCGTTGCGCGGGAGGCAGTCCGCTCAGGTCTTTGTAGTATGAGTCGTGCTGGAGGAAGGCGATTCGATCTGGACCGACGCGCTGGAGGATTTCCTGTGCAACGGTTGTCTTGCCGGAGCCGGATCCGCCGGCGATGCCGATGACCAGTGGTTCTGGGCGTTTCATACTTGCATTATACCCGTAATAAAAACCCCTCTCCTGTGGGGGAGAGGGGCGGATGGGCTACATGCCTGCCATGAAGGCAAGCCCGACCGTACCTGGTCCTGCGTGGTTGGCGACTACGGGGCTGACCTCGGCAAAGATGCTTTCGGCGGGGTTGAGTTCCTTTTCGGCTTTGGCAAGCAGGATTTTGGCTTCTTCGGCGGCGTTGGCATGCAAAGTGGCAAGGCGGACGGGTGTTTTTCCACTGGTGTGTTCGATGACCAGTTCGATGACGCGCTCATGGGCTTTGGTCTTGGTGCGGATGCGTTCCAAGCCTTCTACTTTGCCGTCCATGACCGCCAGAATGGGTTTCATGTTGAGCAGGGTGCCGAGGAAACGCTGGGCGCCGCCAATGCGTCCGCCGCGATGGAGGAATTCGAGGGTGTCCACCGCGAAGAAGACGCCGGTGCTTTGACGGGCTTTTTCTGCCAGCGCCATGCAGTCGTTGAGGTTTGCCCCGTTTTCGGCGGCGCGTGCCACGGCAAGGACTTGGAATCCCATTGCCATGGCGGTGGAGGCGCTGTCGAACACGGTGACTTTTTCGCCCGCCGCGCCCATCAGTTCCCGCGCCTGCGTGGCAGATTGAATGGTGCCCGATAGTTTGGATGAGATGAAGATGCCGAAGACCTCATATCCTTTGTCCACCAACCCTTGAAAGATGGTCTGCATGTCTGCTACGGAGACCTGGGAGGTGGTTGCCATGGTTTTGGAGTTTTTCAGCCGGTTGAAGAATTCCTCCGATCGGATGTCCACCCCGTCGCGGTAGGTTTTATCATCCCAAATGAGCACTTGGGGTGCCACCGTGATGTTATGCTTTTGTACAAGGTCGGCGGGGATGTAAGCGGTGCTGTCGGTCACAACGGCGATTTTAGACATACTTCCTCCTTAAATTGAAATGAAAATTAGGCGCATTCCTGCATGACTTAAACCCTTTCCGCAATCCGGGGATACGAATTGTTAGGTATAATATTCCAACAGATTCACGTTTGACTTTTCATCGAGGAGCCTGCTTTGGCGTTCAACCCGATTAACTGGCTTTTGGGCTTGTTTTCACTGGACATTGCGATAGACCTGGGGACCGCGAACACACTGGTTAACGTGCGCGGCAAGGGCATTGTCATCAACGAACCTTCGTGGGTGACGATTGACAAGCGTTTGCGCCAGCCGTTAGCCATCGGGCTGGAGGCAAAGGAGATGATGGGGCGCACACCCAGCAATGTGGCGGTTGTTCGTCCTTTACGCGATGGCGTCATCTCGGAGTTCGATGTCACGCAGGTCATGCTGGAATATTTCATCGGCAGGGTGCACGAACAGAGTGTGGTGCCTTTGCCGCGTCCGCGTGTGGTGGTGGGTATTCCCACCGGGGTTACCGAGGTGGAAAAACGCGCGGTCTACGATGCGGTAATGGGGTCGGGCGCGCGGGCGGCGTATATGATCGAGGAGCCGATTGCCGCGGCGCTGGGCGCGGGGCTTCCCATCCGCGATGTGCGCGGGAGTATGGTGGTGGATATCGGTGGCGGAACGACGGAAGTGGCGGTGCTGTCCATGAGCGGCGTAGTTGCGTCCCGTTCCCTGCGCGTGGCGGGCGATGAAATGGATCAGGACATCGTCCAGTATCTGCGGAATAAATACAACCTGCTGATCGGGGAGGGGATCGCTGAACAGGTCAAGTGGCAGATCGGCAGTGCGTATCCGTTGCACCCTGAGAAGACGATGGAGGTGCGCGGGCGAAACCTTGTAACGGGATTGCCTGAGAGTATCGAAATTTCATCCATCGAAATCCGCGAGGCGTTATCCGGTTCCGTACAGGTGATCGTGGATACGATTCGCGATGCGCTTGATGAGGTCCCGCCGGAGATCGTGGCGGACTTAATGGACGTCGGCATCTGTCTGGCGGGCGGCGGGGGGTTGCTGCAGGGTCTGGCAGAGCGCCTGACCGATGAATTGAAACTGCGTGTGTGGGTGGCGGAGGATCCGCTGACTTGTGTGGCACGCGGAGCCGGCATGATATTCGAGGATTTCGATGGTTTAAGCCGTTACCTGGTCGGTTTGGAACGCGGCAGTACACATCATACCCCCTGATGCGCGTTTCATTCGAAACGACATCTTACGATTATCTTTGCAGTTTAAAATGAGGAATCAACTTTCGTCCATAATTCAAACAACGATCGTTTTTCTGGTCGTAGGGGGGGTGATGGCGCTTGCGCTGGGCGGTTATTTCAGCAGTGCGTCGAATGTCTTTACCGATACTCTGATCAATATACAATTTTGGTTTTCCTCCAGGTTTGTTGCCTTGCAGGATTTTCTCACCGCGCCGCGCGATATCGTCTCTTTGCGGCAGCAAAACGCCGAACTGCAAAATGAAGTTGCCGAATTACAGGCGCAGGTCATTCAATTACAACAACAAGTAGGGGAGACACAAATTCTTGCCGCTCTGGTGGATTTCTCACGTGCCAGACCCGAGAATACTTATAAAGCCGCGGCTGTGATTGGTCGTGATCCCAGTCCGTTTCTTCATTATGTCATTATCAACCGCGGATCGAACGATGGAATCTTGCGCGGGATGCCGGTGGTGACCGACCAGGGGCTGGTCGGACGCGTGGATGCGGTCATTGCGGATGCGGCGCGAATCCAGTTGATTACCGATCCCGCTTCGAACGTTAATGTTCGCCTCCAGAACGCAGGCGTGGAAGCCTCGCTGGTTGGCTCCGTGACGGGCGATGTGAACCTCGACCTGATCCCGCAGGATGCCAATTTGGAAACCGGCGACCTGGTGTTAACCTCGGGTTTGGGAGGCGGTTATCCTCCCGATTTAATCGTAGGACAGGTGATCAACATTCGTTCGAGGGATTTTGACCTGTTCCAGCGGGCGACTGTGCAGCCGGTGGTGGATTTTACCCGTCTGCAAATCGTGCTGGTCATTGTGAATTTCAAACCTGTGGATATTTCGCCTCTTCTTCCCGCACCTTGATATGCGTACTCTGCTGGCATTTCCGGTAATTCTCTTATCCGTTATTCTGCAATCCTCGGTGGTCAGCGGCGTTCGCCTTCTTTCGGGCACCGCCGACCTGCCTCTTGTCATGCTGGCGGCGTGGGCGTTGTGGGACGAGGTGGATGCCGTCTGGCATTGGGCAATCGCCACCGCCATTTTAGTTGGCTTCGTTTCCGGCGTGAGTTGGGTGGTGTTTATGGCGGGTTACGTGGCTGTAGTGGCGCTGGCAAGAGTATTTCGCATGCGCGTCTGGCAGGCGCCTTTGCTTGCCATGTTCAGCGTCACGTTTCTTGGAACGATTCTTATACACCTGTTCACGCTGTTATCCCTGCGTTTAACGGGCGTTACCATTCCCTTCCAGGATGCGTTTGGTTTGCTGGTTTTGCCGGGCATTCTGTTGAATTTGTTGCTTGCGATTCCGGTATACGCGGTGATGCGCGATCTCGCGCGTTGGGTGTATCCGTCCCCGGAGGTAGAATGAACTCCAACTTGACGAACAGGTATCAGGTGGCTCCATGGCGCGTGGTCGTTGTGTATGGTGTCATGTTTGCGATTATAGGACTGATCGTATCCCGACTGATTTCTTTGCAGGTGATTACCGGTGACACATGGAAAGATCAGGCGATTGACAACTATACACTGACCATCAGCGATCCCGCGCCGCGAGGGATCATCCTCGACCGTAACGGCTATATCTTGGCGCGCAATGTCGCGTCCTATAATGTCGTGATTACCCCAGCCGATCTTCCCGACGACGATGCGGACGTCCAACGTGTGTACCGCGAACTTGCGGACCTGACCGGCGTTCCTGCCGGCGGACCCGTGACGGAAGAAACTCTTAACTTCGCAAAATTATTCTCCCCCTGCGTGCCGGGTCCCACTATCGCGGATATGGTCGCGCTGGGCGCATCTCTTGCCCCTTATACGCCTGTAAAAATCGCCTGTAACGTCAACGAAAAGTTGGCGCGCATCATTGGGGAAAAAACCGTAGATTTACCCGGCGTCGCCATTGAAATCGAACCAGTGCGGGATTATCCGACCGGCTCATTGACAGCCAATGTCGTAGGGTTTTTGGGACCCATCCCCGCGGCTCTTCAGGAAGTATACGAGGCGCGCGGATTTGTGACCAACCGCGACAAGGTTGGCTATGCCGGTGTAGAGGCCTCGCTCGATGATATTTTGACCGGAAAAAACGGCTTACGTGTCGTCCAACGAGACGTGGCAGGCGCTATTCTTCGCAACCTTGAACCTCCCATTCCATCCACGCCGGGCAAAAACGTCGTGCTTACCCTCGATTCCCGTTTGCAAAAAGCCGCCGAAGCCGCCTTGTTGGATGAAATTGACTACTGGAACAACCGCTATTTCGGATATATCCGCATATCGAGCGGCGTGGTGATCGCCATGAATCCGAAAACCGGCGAAATTCTTGCCATGGTCACTTATCCCACCTACGAGAATAATCGTATGGCGCGCTTCATTCCCGGCTATTATTACGAACAATTGAGCCAGGATCCGCGTCGCCCACTGGTGAACAACGCCATTTCCGCTGAGCTGGCGCCCGGTTCGGTCTATAAACTGACAACTGCCACCGGCGCTTTCAACGAGGGCGTCATCAAACTGGGACAAATCGTAAAGACGCCAGGTAAGCTGACGTTGTGCGAGCGTTTCTCGCCGAACGATCCCTGCACGGAAGCCAACTCGCGTCCCTTTGTGGATTGGATCTATGAACGCAACGGCGTGATCAATGAAGCCGGTTTCGGCGCGCTGGATTTTTATCGTTGTATTGCTTACTCCAGTAACGTATGTTTCTACAAGCTCGGCGGCGGGTTCGAAGATGAAATTCCCGAAGGACTGGGCATTTTCCGCCTCGGTGAGTATGCCCGTGCCTTGGGATACGGGGCACGTTCCGGCATTCAACTGCCGGGCGAGGAGGATGGACTCGTCCCCTCGCCGCAATGGAAACGCATCAACACCGGCGAAAACTGGTCCACTGGTGATACCTACATTGCCAGCGTGGGACAGGGGTATGTGTTGGGAACCCCATTGCAAGTGTTGATGTCCGGCGCCGTCATTGCCAACCGCGGAAAACTGATGCAGCCGACCATTGTCCGGGAGGTGCAGGATGACGAGGGAAGAGTCATCCCCTTGTGGTTCGACCCGGAGACATTTTCCCTCTACGAAGAACAGCAAGTTGAAGACCGCAATGGTCAGTTTCGCACCATGTGGGTCAATCCCGTGAATCCTTCCGACGCGCGTCTCTCGCCGCCGGAAGGCAGTTATCAGATTTCTCCGTTCACGCCAACGATGAAGTGGGATATTACGCGCGACCCTTTGATCAACGAATGGAGTTGCGAAGCGGGCTACTGCGATCAGACTGGTCAGGTTAAAACCGTCGCGCCGGAAACCGTGGAGGCGGTTCGCACGGGAACCCGCATGGCGGTCACCGAAAATCCATCGGGAACGCTCTACCGGGTGTTCAATGTAGATTACCCGCTTCCCATTGCCATTGCAGGCAAGACCGGCACCGCCGAATATTGCGATGACGTCGCACGTCAAGCCAATCGCTGTCAATTCGGCGCGTGGCCCACGCATGCCTGGACTCTTGCCTATGCACCCTATGACGACCCGGAAATCATCGTGGTCGCTTTCGCTTACAATGGCGGCGAAGGCGGAACCGTCGCCGCGCCGATTGTCGCGCGGGTTCTGCAAGCCTATTTCGAATTAAAATCCATTGATATCGCGCAGGGCGGGGGCGGTTAGTGTGCACCGATGCGTTCATGCTATAATTTCACAACTACAGGACGCCCATGAATGGCACCGATTCTCTGCTCCAAATCAAAGGTTTGCGAGACGGACTGCTGGTTTCGCTCGACGACGCACCCTGGGAGAGGCAACTTGCCGCGTTGATCGCCCAGGTGGATGCGCAGCCGTCTTTTTTTCAAGGCGCACGCCTGGCGTTGGATGTCGCCAGTCAGACGTTGCATGTCAATGAGTTGGTGAGTCTGCGCGATCAACTTTCGGAGCGCGGCATTTCCCTGTGGGCGGTTATCAGCGAATCGCCGACAACCGAACAGACGGCTCAGTTGCTGGGACTTGCCACGCGCATTTCCAAACCGCGCCCGGAAGAATCGCGGATATACGCCGTTGAACACCTTGGCGAAGAAACCGCTTTATTTCTTGATCGCACCTTGCGGTCCGGAACGAGAATCGAATTTGCGGGTCATGTGGTTGTACTGGGCGATGTAAATCCCGGCGCGGAAATTGTGGCGGAGGGGAACGTCGTCATTTGGGGGCGCTTGCGCGGCATGGTTTATGCCGGTTCGAAAGGGAATCGGGAGGCAGTCGTTTGCGCGCTGGATTTTTCGCCCATGCAATTGCGCATCGCGGATCAAACATCCGCCGCGGCGGAAATCCGAACACCGTCGAAGCCGCAGGTGGCGCGTATCAATGCACAAGGAATATTGCAGGTTGAGAGCTGGGCATCCGGCTGAACGACACCCAACCCAATCACAGGAAAATCATTATGCCTGCACAAGTTGTCACTGTTACATCTGGAAAAGGCGGGGTGGGGAAAACCACTGCCATTGCGAACCTTGCCGTTGCGCTTGCGTCCAATGGATCGAGGGTGGTTTGTATTGACGGCGATATCGGTCTTCGCAACCTGGACGTGATTCTGGGACTCGAAAATCGTATTGTGTACGACATTGTAGATGTGATCGAGGGACGTTGCCGCCTGAAGCAGGCAATGATCAAGGATAAAAAACTGCCCAACCTTCACCTCATTCCCGCCGCCCAAACGCGCGATAAGAATGCGGTCTCCGCCAGTGATATGAACCGCCTGGTCAAAGACCTGCGTTCCGAGTGTGATTTTGTGTTGATCGACTCCCCGGCAGGCATCGAACGCGGTTTCAAGAACGCCATTGCCCCGGCAGATCGTGTGCTTGTGGTTACCAATCCCGAAGTCAGCGCCGTCCGCGATGCGGACCGCGTGATCGGCATTCTGGAAGCGGAAGGCAAGGGACCGGGCGCACTGATCATCAATCGTTTAAATCCCGCCCTGGTAAAAAAGCAGGACATGCTCTCGGCTGACGATGTCCTTGATCTTTTGGCAATTGAACTCATTGGCATCGTGCCGGAAGATGAGGGCGTGATTGTCGGTTCGAACCGCGGTGTGCCGGTGGCGGCGGATCCGAAGAGCAGAGCAGGACAAGCCTTTCGAAATATTGCCCGTCGTCTCATGGGCGAAGAGGTTCCATTTCTCGACCTGGAAAGCACCGGGAGTCTATGGGAACGCATTCAAAGACTGGCGGGGAGGAAATAGGCATGTCGTTTTTGGATAAACTCCTCGGGCGGAAAAACAGCGCCGACAGCGCCAAAGAGCGCTTGCAGCTGGTCCTCATTCATGACCGGACGGATCTTACCTCTGCCGAACTTGAATCGCTTCGCGACGATCTCGTCGCCACCATCAGCCGCCACGTCGAAATTGACGTCACCGGTATGCAGTTCGGCGTGGAGCATGACGGTCGTTCTCAACGACTGGTCGCCGATATACCGATCAAGAGCGCCCATCGCCGCCGGGCGGCGCGGAAATCCAAAACCAAATAAGCGGATGTATGCTTCGCGCGATCCCGTGGCGTTATTTTGATTTCTGGCTGTTGGGCGCGGTGGTGCTTGCCACGGCGTTTGGCACCACCATGATTCGTTCGGCGGTCGCGGGGAATGAAGTTTTACTACCGCTCATCAATCGTCAGATCTATTTTGCGTTCGCCGGGCTGGTTTTGATCTTTGTTGTCGCCGCCATTGACTATCGGTTTTGGCTGGCGATATATCGTCCGATGTTCCTCGTCATTGTGGCGTTTCTCGTCACCCTGACGGGCTTTGGTCAAACGGCGTTTGGCGCTCAGCGCTGGTTTCAGGTGGGTGTGCTTTTCCTGCAGCCGACGGAATTTGCAAAAATCGTCTCCATTCTTGTGCTTGCCCGATATTTTGATGCCGCCCAACACCGTCCCCGCGACCTGCAGTGGGTGGGAGGCGCAATCGCCTGGGCTTCAGTCATCATTATCCTGATCCTGCTTCAACCGAACCTCAGTAATGTCGTGGTGTTGACGGTGATCCTGATGTCCATGCTCTGGTTTAACGGCATGCAGATGAAACATATCATGCTCTTCGGCATACTGGCATTGATTCTTGTCGCAAGCTTTGTCGCCCTGTCGGTTGCAGGAATTCGCATACCCTTTTTACAGGCATATCAGCAAGAGCGGATCGTGAATTTTCTTTTACCCGACCCGGATGCCACATTTGGCGCCACATATAATGTCCAACAGGCTTTGATTGCCATCGGCTCCGGCGGATTGTTTGGGGCGGGATACGGTTACGGTACACAAACCCAATTGCGATTTCTAAAGGTTCGGCACACCGACTTTATTTTTTCTGCCATTTCCGAGGAGTTTGGTTTGGTGGGCGCCCTGTTTGTCATTCTCGTAATTGTGCTCATTATATGGCGCTGTCTTCGGACGGCGCAACTTGCCCGTGATGTTGCAGGAATGTCCATTGCCTATGGCGTGGCAACGCTGATCTTTTTTCAAGGCATGGTCAATATCGGGGTAAATTTGAATATTGTGCCAGTTTCAGGACTGCCCTTGCCGTTTATCAGTTACGGTGGAAGCGGCTTGACCTCATTGATGTTGGGTATCGGTCTTGTAGAGAGTGTTGCAATGCGTTATAAACCGCTCGATTTTTAATTTGGAGGATTCCCGAACTTGAAACCCGCCCGTACCCGCATGGCGCCATCGCCCACCGGACGTTTCCATCTGGGAAGCGCGCGTACCGCCCTTTTCGATTATCTGCTTGCCCGTAAAACCGGTGGGCAATTCATCCTGCGCCTCGAAGACACCGATCAAAAGAGATTTGTTCCCGGCTCTGAGGAAGAGATCATGCAAAGTTTAGATTGGCTTGGGATCACGCCAGACGAATCCCCGGTGCATGGCGGACCGTACGGTCCATACCGGCAGACGGAGCGCCGCGAGATCTATCACCGTCATGCCCGGATACTTGTTGAAAAAGGATACGCTTATCCGTGTTTCTGTACACCCGAACGTCTGGAAAAGAGCCGGCAGCAGCAACAGGCGCAAAAGGTGGATCGGGTCAAATATGATGGTTTGTGCCGCGCCATTCCCCCCGATCTAGCCGCAAAGAGGATCGTCTCGGGCGAAAAGCACGTCATCCGTTTCAAGATGCCTCAGGATGGCGTGACAACCGCTCGCGACCATTTGCGCGGCGATATCGTCACTGAAAACAAGCATCTCGATGATTATGTCCTTTTAAAATCGGACGGCTTGCCCACCTATCATCTTGCCGCAATGGTGGACGATCATGAGATGCAAATCACCCACGTGTTGCGCGGTTCGGAGTGGCTTTCTACCTTCCCTTTGCATGTCAACATCGTGCGCGCCTTTGGCTGGGACGAACCCGTTTGGATTCACCTTTCGGTGTTCCTGAAGCCTAGCGGCAAAGGCAAGATGAGCAAGCGCGAATCCGCCCAGGCAATCAAGGATGGTTACTCCATTTTTATAACCGATATGAAAGACCTGGGATATACGCCCGAGGGCGTGCTTAACTGGATCGCGCTGATGGGATGGGGGGTGCCAGAAGACGATGTGATGACCCTTGAGCAGATGATCGAGCGCTTCAATATCGATTCGCTTACGCCTTCGCCGGCAGCCATCAACTTTCAAAAATTGGATCATTTCAACGGGACGCACATCCGCCTGATGACCAATGAGGATCTTTCGGCGAGGCTTAAGCCCTATTTTGTCGCGGCAGGTTTGAATGTTCGGGATGAAACGCTTTTGAAGGTGACGCCGTTGATACGGGAACGGCTTGTTACGCTGGATGATTGCCTCGCCTTTGCCCGATTCTTTTTCGAGGAGGTCGTAAAGCCGAATCCCGAGGATCTGGTGGCGAACGGACTCGATGCAAAACAGTCTGCAATGATCGCTCGTAAATCCTATGAGATATTGTCTGGTTTATCCGATATTGCGCATGCCGTTGTCGAACCGCCCATGCGTGCCTATGTGGATGCGAGTGGATACACCGCAGGGCAGGTTTTTGGCATTCTCCGCGTGGCGGTGACGGGGCAAAAGGTCAGCCCTCCGCTGTTCGAGTCGATGGAAATTATCGGACGCGAAAAAGTATTAAGTAGATTAAGATACGCCATTGAACTTCTCGATGGCATGTAAATCATCTGTTTATCGTCGTAAGGTCGTAAGTAAGAAGGAGCGCCCGCTCAATACGTGCGGGCGCTCCTGGTTAAATGGCTTTACGCGTTTTGCGCGGTGTGCGCCTGTTTTTGCGGGGAGCAGGCTTTCTGCTACGCGGTTTTGCCCAGCGCTCGTACTTGCGCCACAACCTGCGGGAAATTTCTCCCGTCATGGTAGCAATGCGTTCTTCGTTTTTCTCATTGATGTTCATGCCTTTGCGTGTAAGCACCCAGTCGAAAATAAGGTGTTGCACTTCGTGTGCGACCAACTCCTGTGCCATGGGGGAGTGGTTGAGCTCGCTCAAGTAAATGTGACCAAACAACCCCTGCCGCTGTTTACGAACTTCTGCGGCAATGTAGTAGGCATGGCATTGGTTCTTGCGCCTGAACCAGACAGGGCTGTTTGCCACATAGATATTAACCCATTGTTTATTGTCGTTAAAGTAAACCCTAAATGCTGGTTTTGTCATCGTGGAGAGCCCTTTCGTTGAGATGGAGTGCGGGCATTATATAGCGAACATTTTTTTTCGTCGCCAAATTTTTAAAGTTACCGGCAAAATTTTAAGGGAAGCGTCAAGTTATCGGATGGATATGGAATCAGGATTTCCAAGAAAACTTCGTGTAGTCAATTAATCACAAAAAACTTCTCACATATACAAATACAAACACACAAACACACAAACGGCCAAAGACCAACACCACGTGAACCGGCATTTCAAAATTGCCTGTGAATTCCAGACGGGGGATAACGCTATTTTGCCAGAGCCGATGTACTGACAGTAACTGTCAGTACATCGCGCGTGACCTTGAACGTAATCCGTACAATCCGCGCGAATGGCGAAATTTTATCGGGTCCCGTATTCGCCGCCTTCTCCAACTAAGGTATAATAGTGCCGCTTCTCCGCTGGAAGACAAGGAAATCACATCAAGGCATTGTATGACAGGCGAACCGACTATTTCCTCCGACTACTGGAAAAACCTTCAAATCACTCCTCAGGATGTCGAGTTCCTGAGCAACCATCTTTTTGAAACCGAAACCCCATTAACGACGCGTGAGCTGATAACGGTCTTGATTCGCGAACGAAACCGGCTCGAGCGCCTTGCCCTTCAGCAGCGCAGGCAGGCTGGTGGCAAGGTATATGCGCCTCGTGAATGTTATCAAACAGGCGACACGCTGATATTCCCCGCATTGGAATGGAAACGCGGTACGGTGACGGACGTTCGGGCGGGCAACAACCCGGATTTGGGCGAATTCGATGTGCTGCTTGTCACTTTGGAGGACGGTGCCGAACGCCTCTTTGCCTCACGGCTTGCGGTTCATGCCCTTAACGATATAACTACCGCAACCGAAAATGATGAGTTTGACTTGGATGCCATCCTGCGCGTTCATGGAAATTCTCTCGACAAAAAACTAAGAGAGACTCTATACAAGGACGAAAATATCGTTCGTATTGCGGGTCGTTGGTTTCCCCGTGCCCTTTTGGTGGATGTCAATGTGGGACATCTCAATCTGGCGGAGGCAGTTCTGGATATGTCCGGAGGCGAGCCGCTTCCCACATCCGCCTTACTAAAAGATGTTGCTCTGCCCGATGGAGTCAACCCTAAACTGGCGGAGTTCTCGCTCAACCTTGCGTTGCAGGAGGATGGCCGCTTTGATGAGGTCGGTCCGGCGGGGCAGGTGCTTTGGTGTTTGTACAGGCTGGAACCCGAGGAAGTTCGCGAAGTGCCGTTTTATTTGAGATATTCGCCGCTCGAGTTCGATCGGTCCGCGCTGACCGATGCCATGCTGGCGCTGGAAAAACAACTCGACGACGAGTTGAGCGATATTGAACCGGTGGACGGATCGCAGGTAAACGAAGTGACCATTTCGCTGATCTATCCGCATTTACGCGCGGGTACACTGCCTCTTTCGAGCCGGGTTCATTCGTTGTTTCCCACGGCATATGAGTCGCCACGCGTGCGTTTTACGCTGGTGGATGGCAGAACAAAACAAAAAATGCCTGGCTGGGTGGTGCTGGAGCATAAATACGTGTTCGGCTTGCGGGACTGGTATAAGGCAAACGACCTCATGCCCGGCAGTCTTGTCAGCATTCGAAGGGGTGATCAGCCTGGAGAGGTTGTCATTGAAGCCAAAACGCATCGTTCCACCAAGGATTGGTTGCGAACGGTCATTGTCGGCGCGGATGGGGGACTGGTCTTTGCCATGTTGAAGCAACCTATCGCCGCCGAATTCAACGACCGCATGGCATTTGCCATCCCCTCCTTCGCCGCGGTGGACCAGATCTGGAAACGGGAAGCCCGCCGTCCGTTCGATCAACTGGTTGCGAACATGATTCGCGAAGTTTCCAAACTGACCCCGCAAGGACACGTCCATGCGCAGGAATTATACTCGGCGGTCAATATCGTCCGCCGGGTGCCGCCTGCCCCGCTGTTTGCACTGCTGGCGACCATGCCCGAAATCTCCCATGTGGGCGATCTGCATTTTAGAATTAACGAGTAGGAGTGAAATAAAAATGCCCGAAGGCAAGCGAAGCAGTCTGATTAAACCTACCCTGACAACGCCGTTTCACATTGATTTCGACTGGTGGAAAAGGAACGAGCGTGATTGGCACGTTTATCTGCGTTCGTTGTTATGTGCGGAACACCGGGAGGCTTTTGCAAACTCGGAAGAAGGACAGATAATTGACTGGGTTGATCCCGTGACCGCCGAGGTCAAACCTGTGGATGGCGTGCAAAATACCCTCATGTCCCACTGCGTCAAACAGCCCGATTTTCTGACAGATCAGACAGCCCTGGTGGAGGCGGTCTTTCGCTTATTTCTGACCAATGGGAATATTCCCATGTCCTCGGATGAATTGGGCAGCCGTTTGAACCGCCCTCCCGCGACCATTCTGCGCACTCTGGCGGGGGCGCGGGTCTATAAGGGGATCAGACCTGTAAACAGTTAATAAATCGAATGGGCAAACGAATTTGCCTGCTTTGCAAGGACGTACTACAATATATAAAAATGCCCCCGTAGCTCAACGGATAGAGCACCAGCCTTCTAAGCTGTTGGTTGTGGGTTCGAATCCCGCCGGGGGCGCCTGGTAAAATCCGGCAGATCAGCGTCGTTTGCGCTCCCTTGTGTGCGTGTGGGCATTCACCATTGCCCAGTTCGCTGACGAGATGACCGCGTTCAAGCGTTCCCTGTTTTATTTAAAGAAGGTAGCCATGCCCAACATTATTCGAAGATCGCACTCCACGTTACTCGAAGCTCACCACAAAATTTACAAGACCATTGCCTGGCAGGTACGTTCCAATGTCTGGCGTCCGCCCACCGACGTTTATGAGACCGAGGACTCTATCGTGGTGAAGATGGAAATCGCCGGCATGCGCGATGAAGATCTCGAAGTGGCGGTGCAAGGAAACCTGTTGTTGGTCAGCGGCTCTCGTTTCGACTCGGCGGAACGAAAAGCCTATCATCAAATGGAAATCCCTTTTGGAAGGTTTTCGGTGGGCATCGAATTGACCGTAGAGGTGAATACCGAAAACGCAACAGCCGAATATAAGGACGGTTTCCTCGTCATTCAACTCCCCAAGGAAAAATAATACATGCCCGCTTCAAGGTGGCAAACCAGTTTCGAGGACCTGTTTCGCTGGATGGATGGAGCCGATACCGATTCGTTTTCTTCTCTGGCATCCTCCCTTTTTCCCGGTTTTCAGAAAAACACACGCGCAGAAAACGATGCGCCTGCCGAGCAAGGCACTCCGCAGTATCCGGCGGTGTTGCCGATCCTGCCGTTGCGAGGCGTAGTCGTTTATCCGCAAACCGCAGTCCCGCTCACGGTGGGTCAGCCGCGCTCGATTCGTTTGGTGGACGATGTTGTCGGCGGAGATAAACTTGTAGGGCTGGTGACAGCCATGAACCCGGAAATAGAAACTCCGGGTCCTGCGGATCTTTACCGTACAGGGACGATTGCCACCGTCCATCGTCTTTTGCGCGCCCCCGATGGTACGGTCCGTCTGCTCGTACAGGGCATGGCACGGTTCCGGCTGGGCGAATTTGTGGCGGAGGAGCCTTATCTCAAGGCGAAAATCGAGCTTGCACCCGAGCAGATCGAGCAAGGTTTGGAGGTTGACGCCCTGGCTCGCAATGCACGCGATCAATTCCGTCAGATTACCCAAATGATCCCGTCCTTTCCCGAAGAATTGGAAATGTCCATCACTTCGGTGGAGGATCCATTGCAAACGGCTTATAACATAGCCAATTTCCAGCGCATGGACCTCAAGGATGCGCAGGAAATACTGGAGTTGGATTCCGTTTCCGCCAAACTCAAGAAATTGATCGGGTTACTCGTACGTGAAGCAGAAGTTCTGCAACTGGGGCAGAAAATCCAAAACGAAGCGCGCGGGGAGATCGAAAAAGTGCAAAGGGATTACTTCCTGCGCGAGCAGATGAAAGCGATACAAAAGGAACTGGGCGAAAAGGATGAACAGGCTGTCGAGGTGGATGAATTCCGCAGAAAGATCGAAGAAGCAAAAATGCCCGAAGAAGCGGAAAAACTGGCAAAACGTGAATTGGATCGTCTTGCGCGCCTTCCGGCGGCGGCGGCTGAATATGGTGTCATTCGTACCTACCTCGACTGGCTGGTATCCTTGCCCTGGTCCATCTCGACCAGCGACAATCTCGATATTCAACACGCCCGGACAATCCTCGATAAAGATCATTATGGCCTGGAGGATGTCAAGGAACGTATTCTTGAATTCCTTGCCATTCGCAAATTGCGCCTCGAACGCAAAGATGAGCAGAAAGCACCCCATGAGGATCTGATCCGCCGCGAACGGGAAGGGGTGATCCTGTGCTTTGTCGGTCCGCCGGGGGTGGGAAAAACCTCGCTGGGACAGTCCATTGCCAGGGCGATGGAACGGAAATTCGTGCGCGCATCCCTGGGCGGCGTCCGGGACGAAGCGGAAATCCGCGGTCATCGCCGCACGTATATTGGCGCCATGCCAGGACGAATCCTGCAATCGCTTCGCCGCGTCGAGTCAAAAAACCCCGTTTTTATGCTCGACGAGATCGATAAATTGACCTTCGACTTTCATGGTGACCCGGCATCTGCCCTGCTCGAGGTATTGGACCCGGAACAAAACCTCGAATTCCGGGATAACTACCTCGAAGTGGCGTTTGACCTTTCGCAGGTCTTCTTTATCACCACCGCCAACACGCTGGAACCCATTCCCGGTCCCCTGCGCGACCGCATGGAAATCATCTACCTCTCGGGTTACACGGAAAACGAAAAAATTGCCATCGCAAAAGGGTACCTCGTTCCTCGCCAGGTGCGCGAGAACAGCCTGCGGCCGAAGGAGATCCTTTTCAAGGAAGAAGCCTTGCGAAGGATCATCCGCGAGTATACGCGCGAAGCCGGGGTACGCAACCTGGAACGCAAGATTGGCGCGGTTTGCCGGAAGGTGGGAACCCGCATTGCGGAGGGCAGACTCAAAAAAGCGATCATCACGCCGGAACGTGTGGAGGAATATCTCGACAACCCGATTTATCTCCCCAGCGAAGAACTGAACCAGCGTGTGTCCATCCCGGGGGTCGTACCCGGTTTGGCATGGACACCCTACGGCGGCGATATCTTGTTCGTCGAAGCGACCTCCATGCCCGGCTCGAAGGGTTTTCAGGTGACCGGCTCGATCGGCAACGTGATGAACGAATCAGCGCGCGCCGCGCTCTCCTTTGTCCGTTCACGCGCCCAAAAATTAGGCTTGGACGACGAGTTCTTCAACAAATCGGATATTCACCTGCACATCCCCTCCGGCGCCCAACCCAAGGATGGACCATCCGCCGGAGTCACCATGGCGACCGCCATCGTATCGCTTGCCTCCGGGCGCAAGGTCAAACCCCGCCTGGGAATGACCGGCGAAATCACCCTGCGCGGGCAGGTCCTACCAATCGGAGGAGTCAAGGAGAAGGTCCTTGCCGCTCACCGTACCGGTCTCAGAACGGTCATTCTGCCGCGTCGAAACAAACAGGATCTCGACGATGTGCCGGACGAGATCAAAAAGTCCATGAAATTCATTTTCGTGGACACAGTGGACGATGTCATCGCCGCATCCCTTGAGCCTCTCGAAAAAAGAACAAGAACCAAATCTGCCGGCGCAAAAACGAAGACCAAAACTGCCAAAAGGACGAAAAAAGGGAATGTCAAAAATACTGCTCGCGGAAGATGACCGCACCATGGTGTCTCTGTTGACGACCCTGTTGCATATGGAGGGCTTCGAGGTTGTAGCGCTCGATCTTGATGACGACGTTTCGGCGGCTGTTGCAAGAGAACATCCCGATTCCCTGCTGATGGACGTGCATCTCGGCGGGCAAAACGGAATGGAAATCGTCAAAAACATCCGTCAAGACCCTGCCAACCGGAACATCAATATCGTCATGACATCGGGCTTGAATATGAAGGAGGAATGTTTGAAACGCGGCGCCAACCATTTCCTCCTCAAACCATTCATGCCAGACGATCTGTTGAAGTTGTTGAAAAAATAGAACCATGCCGCCATCGCAGACGCGTCTGACGCTTCATGGATGAGTCCGCCCATTCGGGAAAATCCCTGTTATGACCATCCGATTTGGAATTTTGACCCTATCCGACCGATCCGCACGCGGTGAACGCGCCGACGCTTCTGGTCCTGCCCTTGCGCGTCTGCTCCTCGCCGAAAACTGGTCGGTCGTCCATCAGCATCTTCTCCCCGACGACGAAGCCGCCATCCGTCAGATCCTCATCGAATGGGCAGACAGCGGCACAGTGGACGTGATCCTCACCACCGGTGGTACCGGCTTTGCCTTGCGCGACATCACCCCCGAAGCGACGCGGGCGGTCATTCAGCGTGAAGCGCCGGGCATTGCCGAGGCGATGCGCGCCGCCAGCCTCAAGATCACCCCGCACGCCATGCTTTCGAGGGTTGTTGCCGGTATTCGCAACCGCACGCTGATCGTCAACCTTCCCGGAAGTCCCAAAGGTGCGATCGAAAATTTGCAGGTGCTCCTTCCGGCGCTTCCCCATGCGGTGCAACTTTTGCGCGACGACCCACGATCCGATACTTCTCATTGATTTATTTCTCGTAGTATAATCCCGCCGCTCACGGCAAAATATACCGTACGACTTGAGCGGAATCAGCGGATCGCGAAAACGTGCAGGTTGGACTCTCCAGCGCAAATCATTCCCCGGAGAACGCCAAACGCACGCGTTCACGCAACCGCTGAGAATCAAAATCGCAAAGGAAAGTGCAGGCATGATAGACGTAAACGAACTTCGCAAAGGAGTGACCTTCGAATTGGACGGCGCGCTCTACAAAGTGCTCGATTACAGCCACAACAAAACCGGGCGCGGCAACGCCAACATCCGCATCAAAGCGCGGAATTTGCTCACCGGAGCCAATATCGAACGCACCTTCAACTCGGGACAATCCGTGCAGGATATCCGGCTCGACTTCCATAATGTGTCCTACCTGTATACCGACGGCGACTTCTATCACTTTATGGATAACGAAACCTTCGAACAGCCCGCCATCAAAGCGGAAATGCTCGGCGATGCCGCCCTGTATCTCAAGGAGGGCATGGAAGTCAAACTGACTTTCTATAACGGCATGCCCATTGACGTGGAAATCCCGTTGTCCGTTGACCACAAAGTGGTGGAAGCCGAGACCGCCATCCGCGGCGATACCGCCACCGGCGTAACGAAAAAGGTAAAAACCGAAACCGGGTTGGAAGTGCAATGCCCCCAGTTCGTCAAAGTCGGCGACGTAATCCGCATCAACACCGAGACGGGCGAATATATCACGCGCGTCTGATTGTTCGAACCTGTGCGCGGGCGGTTGGTCATAAAACCACCCGCCCGCGCATCCTTTTCCCAAAAGGATTTATAATTATTCAACCATGAAGACCCCCGCCGGCAGGGATTGTCCGCATTTCTATGGCGATTACTTTCGCGGGCGCAACACAGAAGAATGCCGCCTGCTCAAAGCCGCCGGTCAAGCCTGGACGCGTGACCTGTGCGCCTCCTGTCCCGTACCCGAAATCAGTCTGGCAAACGCATGTGAGCATATGCGTTTGCGTCCCCGAATCGGGCGCCCCCTCTCCGCCGCGTTCATGAGGCGCATACAGGTACAGGCATTTTGCGATAAATCCCAGCGAACCGTCAGAGAACCGCATATCGGTTGCGGGGAATGTCATGCCCTTCCATTCAAATTCGAAGTCAAATCCTGAATTGTCCATTGTCTGGCGGGGCAAACCAACGCAAGGAAAACCATTCGACCCATGCCATTTACGCTTCTGTTCGACCTCGATGATACGTTGTTGGACACGAACATCGAGACATTCATCCCTGCCTATTTTCAGGCGTTATCCGGACATCTGGCGCCTTACGTCTCCTCGACCCTTCTGATTCCGGCATTGCTGTCCTCCACCCGATTGATGATGGAGAACGACGATCCGTCTCGACCTTTGCGTGACGTCTTCGAACGCGACTTTTACGCCCGATTGGGTATCGTCAAAAACGAGATTGCCGAAGCGCTCGATGAATTCTACGATCGTGTGTTTCCCCGGCTCGAATCCAAAACTGGTCGCCGTCCCGATGCGGCGCCTTTGATCGAATGGGTAATTTCACAGGGGCATCACGTCGCGATTGCGACCGACCCGCTCTTTCCGCTCAAAGCCACGCACCAGCGTTTGCGCTGGGCGGGTTTGGATCCCGCGCAATTCGAGCTGGTTTCATCCTTCGAAAATTTTCATTTCAGCAAATCACACACGGCGTATTACGCCGAGATGCTCGGTCAGTTGGGCTGGAACGATGGAGCCGTTCTGATGATTGGCAACGATGTCGAACGGGATTTGATCCCCGCTCACAGGCTTGGGCTGAGAACCTATTTCGTGGACGGCGACCCCGCCTCAAGTCCCGGATTTGAAGCGGGGCGCGGCAACTTAAAGGATATCCGCCCGTGGCTTGAGTCCCTCGAGGCGTCGGCGTTCGAGCCGTCCTTTCAATCCCCCGAGGCGGTGCAGGCGATTTTAAGATCCACCCCGGCTGTCTTGCAGACGCTCACAGCCTCTCTTAAAAGGGAGAAGTGGAGCGTGGAACCTTTCGGTGAAGATTGGGCGTTGAACGAAATCGTCTGCCATTTGCGCGATACCGAACGCGAAATCCATCATCTGCAATTGCGCCTCCTGTTCCAGCGGGAGGATGCGTTCATTCCGCGCCCCGATACGGCGGTATGGGCAAGCGAACGCGACTACCTGCAGGTGGACGGTTGGACCGCCCTGCAGGAATTTACTGCGGCGCGCCTGGAAACCGTCTCGCAATTGGCGAATCTGGACGGTTCGCTCTGGTCGCGCAAGGCGCGCCACGCGATTTTTGGACCGACGAGTTTTCTGGAAGTTCTGGGTTTCATGGCGGATCACGACCGTATGCATATTCAGCAGGTAAAAAAGACTTTGAAAAACCTGCAGGGCGAGCGTGTCTAATCTGCCGCAGGCGTGTTATAACACCTGATTTTACCGGAAGCATTTCCCCGGGTTCATTCGAAGGAGAACGGCTTTATGCGAAGAAGAGTTGTCGTGACGGGGATGGGATGTATCAGCCCCGTCGGCAATACGGTGGAGGAAACATGGGGTTCGTTGCTGGGGGGCAAATCCGGCGCGGGACCCATCACCTTGTTCGATGCCAGCAGGCATAAAACCCGCTTTGCCGCGGAGGTGAAGGGCTTCGACGCGGCGGCTGTATTGGGCAATCGCGAGGCGCGTAAAATGGACCGCTTTACACAGTTTGCCACGGTCGCGGCGCTCGAAGCGTTGAATCAAGCCGGGTTGAAAATTGACGATTCCAATCGCAACCGCGTGGGCGTGCTGATCGGCACCGGCATCGGCGGTATCGGCACCATCATAGAACAGGCTGAAGTTTTGCGCGAGCGTGGTCCCGAACGCGTCAGCCCGTTTCTGGTTCCCATGATGATTTCAGACAGCGCGGCGGGCATGCTCGCCATCCGCCTTGGGGCGCGTGGACCAAACATGGCGGTGGCAACCGCCTGCGCATCGGGTAATAACGCCATCGGCGAAGCCATGGAGATGATCCGGCGCGGCGCGGCGGACGCCATGATTGCGGGCGCTTCCGAAGGCGCGCTTGTGCCGCTTGCCATGGCGGGGATGAATGTAATGGGCGCGCTTTCCACGCGCAACGACGATCCGCTGACGGCTTCACGCCCGTTCGACAAGGATCGCGACGGCTTCCTGATGGGTGAGGGCGCCGGCATCTTGATTCTCGAATCGCTCGAATTTGCACAGGCGCGCGACGCGGCAATCCTGTGTGAATTGACCGGATACGGCACCACGGACGATGCCTATCACATCTCCGCGCCCGCGGAGAATGGCGCTGGTGCGGCAATGTCCATGAAGCTGGCGTTGGAGGACGCCGGTTTGAGCGTGACCGATATTGATTATATCAATGCGCACGGCACGTCCACGCCGCTAAACGACAAGAGCGAAACCGCCGCCATCAAAACTGTCTTTGGCGGGCAGGCTTATAAAATTCCCGTCTCTTCTACAAAGTCCATGACCGGGCATTTGCTGGGCGCATCCGGCGCGGTGGAGGCGGTGTTCAGCATTCTGGCGATGCGCGCCGGAATCATCCCGGCGACGATCAATTACCAGACCCCCGATCCTGATTGCGACCTGGACATTGTCCCCAATACGCCGCGCCGCGCATCGCTCAGGCATGTGATGTCCAATTCTTTTGGGTTTGGCGGGCATAACGCCACACTGGTGTTCAGCCGGTTCGAGGGGTAGGGCGTCTTCCCGAATACAGCCGGCGCGGCGGCAATCGAGCAGGAGTAGGCTATGCCATATGCACATATTACGGGCTGGGGAATGTCTGCGCCCGAAACGATTTTGACCAACGATGACCTGTCGAAAATGGTGGAGACCAACGACCAATGGATTCGCGAGCGCACCGGCATTCGGGAAAGACGCATCGCGCAAGACGGTCAGACCACCTCGTCGCTGGGTGTGGAGGCGGCGTTCAAAGCCTTGAAGGTTGCCAATTTGCGGCCAACCGATCTGGATTTGATCATCTGTTCCACATCCACGCCGGATTACATCTTCCCGGCAACCGCCTGTTTGATACAGGATCAGATCGGCGCGACAAAAGCAGGCGCCTTCGATTTACTTGCCGCCTGCTCGGGTTTCATTTACGCCACCAATATGGCGGCTCAGGCGATTCGGAGCGGTTCCATCAAAAGCGCGCTGGTGATCGGCGCGGAGACTCTTTCCCGCTTCGTCAACTGGAAAGACCGTAACACCTGTATTCTCTTTGGCGATGGCGCGGGGGCGTTTGTCTTGCAGGCAAGCGAAAGACCGGGCGGCGTGTATTCCGCCGTCATGCATTCGGACGGTTCCGGCGGCGACCTGCTGGCGCTTCCCGGCGGGGGCAGTGTGCATCCCGCCACGGAGGCAACCGTGCATGCCGGCAAGCATTTTATCGAAATGGACGGCAAGGAGGTCTTTCGTTTTGCAACCCGCGTCATGGCGCAAGCCACGCTGGAGGCGCTGGACGCCGCGGGCATGGCGGTCGAGGAAGTCAATTGGATCGTGCCGCATCAAGCCAACATTCGAATTATCGAAGCGGCAGCGCGCGGTCTTAAACAACCGATGGAGAAGTTCATTGTCAATCTCGACCGTTACGGCAATACGTCCACCGCCTCCATTCCCATCGCGGCTGTAGAGGCGGTCGAGAAGGGACAGATCAAATCCGGCGATAAACTGGTCATGGTCGGTTTTGGCGCTGGTCTCACCTGGGGCGCGCTGACCGCCGAATGGACGGGTCCGCTGCCCAGCAAGGGACAGGTCCGCACCGAGCAATATCGCGTCCTTGGGCGTGTGCGCTCGCTTGTCCGGCGAATGATCCGCTTTATCGAGGGGATTATTTTCCGCCGCGAACTATAATGGCGAATTCATCCTGATTGTGATAGGATAAGCAGGATACAGAAAAAAAGGAGCAATAAAAATGTTTCCACGTCTTGGACCCATGGAATTGATCATCCTGCTGGTGATCGTTCTTCTTCTTTTTGGACCCGGTCGCATCGGCAGGATTGCAGGGGAAATCGGTAAGGGCATAAAATCCTTCCGGGAGGGCTTGAGCGGCGAAAAAGAGGAAGACCAGCCAACGGACTCGAAGGGAAATATCGAACCCAAATAAAATCAAAAGGCTCCCCATGGGGAGCCTTTTGATTAATCATTCGATCAGGGTGAATGGGACATGCCCGCCAGTTGAGCTTCCATTCCTGCTATTTCCGTATCCGATGATTGAGCAATCCCGATACCTGATGATCCGCCTCCACCTCTTATAGTTTTTATTAAATCGGCTCCGCTACGCGTATCCCAAGGTCCGTAGTACTCACTTTGTACGGCAATACCTGCACCTACTATTGGGTCTTTGCTGGTAACATATTTCTTTGCATACCCTAGACCATTGTAATCAGGAAGCACTCCAAACAAATGGAGGGATGTATAGCCTATAACTGCTAATGTAGATCCAATAACGATTGGCCATGGAAAATGTCCACTTGGATCCGTATACCTTGACGGGTTGTTCAATCCGTAAGCATACCGATCCAGCCCCTGCACACCGCCAGGTACAATGCTGTCTGCTTGGGCGAAGCGACCTATCGAAACGTCCAGCCAGCGAGCGTTGTAAAACATTAAACCGAAGTCACTGGTATAACTTCGTTGACCTGTAAAGGTGTAGTCGGTTGGCGTATTGCCACTCGCATAACGGACCTCACCCCAGGCTTTGTAGCGCATTTCTGAAACAATATTGCCTGAAGCATCCGTGGTCATGCTGGTACTGCCGAGATGGTCGCCGAACATGAAGTAAAGTTTACCACCGGTCCGCATGGCGATGCGTTGTGCACCGGCATAGTAATACTTGGTCACCACCCCATTGGCAACTTCATAGTAATTGCCCACAAAGTAGGTTGTGGTTGTGGCAATATTCGTGGTGATCACAGACTTCACGCGTTGACCATCGCCGTTGTATATAAAGGAGGCTCCCAGGAAGACCGGCACGGGAGGCAGGGTCGGTGTGGGAGACACTGTATTGGTCGGTGGAGGTGTGTTGGTCGGTGTATTGGTGATCGTTGGTGTTGAAGATGGTGTCGCAGTATTGGTCGCGGTGTAGGTGGCTGTGGGTGTGAAAGTGACAGTCGGTGTGTTGCTGGGAGTCTGTGAGGGCGCCGTTGTTCCCGTTGGGGAAGCTGTAGCGGTCAACGTGGGGGTATCTGTCGCGACCGGTGTGTTGGTCGAAGTGGAGGTAGCCGTTGGGGTATACGTGGCAGTAGGGGTAGGTGTGGGGCCGGATGAAACATTGCCGCCGCCGAAGTCATCCAGCAGGGCATCGCTGGCATCAATGAACCACAAACCAATATACCCACCGCTGGCGTAGTATTGCCACGAACTCACGTTGCGTGTGCCCAGCAATGTCCCATTCTTGTAGACTTCCACGTCTCCGTTGGCTTTGGCGCGCGCACCGAACTGGTCACCATTGTTGAAGGTGACCGCAATCTCCGAGCCGTGCTGTACCCAATTCTGACTGCCTGAGTACGTCCACACGGTGACAACGTCATTGGTCGCGTCGTACAACACCTCAATCACACCGCTGGTCCAATTATTGGCACTTTGTGATTTGAGAAGCAAGTCCTGCTCGCCTCCATTCGGGTCCACATTGACAAGTGTGACGTATACCTCCTGGTCTGCGCCAAAGGACGAACCCTGCCAGTAGATGTCGCCTGCATTCACGTCCAATTGGTTGGAGGCAATGCCATACCCCGAAACTACTCCGTTCCAGTTCGAACCGATGGAACCATTGGCGCGGTTGAAATTGTCCAGAATCCCGGTGCCGGGGAAGGAACCGGACTGTGTCGCAGTCTGCGAAGGCGTAGCCGAAGCGGTTGGCGTATTTGTTGGGGTATCTGTTACCACAGGCGTATTGGTTATCGTGCTTGTCGCCGGTGCAGTAGGAGTCTGTGACATCGTCCCTGTGGGGGGTAGCAGTTGCTGTCGATGTGCTGGAAGGGGTTTGGGTAGATGCGGGAGTCGATGTTGTAGTTGATGTGGACGTAGCGGTGGGAGGAGGAGTTGCGTTGGAATCCACCGCTACGAGACGGTTCTCCGCGTCATAGGCGAGATCAAAGGTGAGCGCGTCCACGTTACGCACGATCATGTTGCCGTTGGAAATGTGTCGGGATTTTGCACTCGACAATGGATGGCAAGTCATTGCAGAATTAGCCGAAGATGATCGTGGTGCATCCGGCGCTTCATTTGAATTACCTGAACTTAATCACGCACGCGATATGGCGCAAAAAGGGGCGTTTGATGTATTGGTGGTTCGCGAGATTGACCGCCTCAGTCGTAAACTTGCGAAGCAACTTATCGTTGAAGAGCAATTGAACCGGGCCGGTGTCGAAGTTGTTTATGTTCTCGCCAGCTACGAGAACTCGCCGGAAGGGCGTTTGAACAAGCATATTCGTGCGACTATCGCTGAATACGAACGTGAAAAAATCGCCGAACACATGGTTCGCGGCAGGCGGCAGGTGGTCAAAAACGGGAAGATTATGCTTCACGGAAATACGCCCCCATTTGGTTATCGCTTATCAGAGGATGGAAAAAATTTGGTGATTCATGAAGAGGAGGCAGCAGTCGTACAATTGGTTTACACATGGTATGTGGAAGGAGATGAAAAAGGTCGGCGCCTATCCACACGCGAGATTTCAAAGCGACTCACCCAAATGAGGGGTCCCACTTGGGCAGGCCTGCATGGGATGTTCAAAAAGCGCGGGAAAGGGGAATGGTCAGGGAGACTCGTGTATCGAATTTTGCAATCAGAGACATATGCTGGACACTGGCACTATGGAAAACGTAACACTTTCGGAGGTTACCACAAGCCCAACGCACACGAATGGTGGCTGGCATTTAACGTGCCTCCTATTGTCTCTGAGGAAATGTGGGAGAAAGCTAATCTTCAGCGAAAGGCAAATGTAAGTGTCTCCAAACGCAATATAAAACGTGAATACTTACTGAGAGGACGTATCCGATGTGGTCTGTGTCATACCAGCGTCAATTGCTATGCTACCGTGCCTCATGAAAGGAAACTGTACCTGTATTACAAGTGTAATGCCCTCATGGGGAACATCGCCAACGTGAAGTGTCCTCTCCCAATCTTTCGCGTAGATGTTGTCGATAAGTTGGTCTGGGATTGGGTGAAGGCGCTTCTTACTCAACCGGGAACTCTGGAAACTGGGCTTGCAGAATATCAAGAAAGCCGAGAACAATTCATTGCACCCATCCGTGATCGTTTGCTTGTTCTCGATGATCTTTTGCAGGACTCGAAGAGTCAACTGGACCGCGTACTTGACCTGTATATTTCTGGTGACATTCCAAGAGGATTGTTGATTGATAAGAAACAGCAATTAGAAACCACCCTAACCTCGTTGGAGAAAGAACGCGACGATTTGAATCTGAATTTGGAAACAGAAACCATAACAGAAAAAGACATCCAGCAAATTCGTGAGTTTGCTTTACATATTGCGGAAGGATGGGGCCTGGAAATGAAACCTTTGATGATCGGCGACGCGTGATTGAGTTACTAGATGTTGGCGCTTTAATGACTGTAGAAGACGGTCAAAAATTCATTGATATATGGTGTTTTCTAGGTCGAAACAAGCTATCGGTTGGGACAACTAGTTCTCAAAGTGAGGCGTTCTCCAAAAATTGTCAACGCTCGACCACATCATACAGTCCGCCGCGTGACATTGCACTCAATGCATGGGTGACAGCCTTTATGATTTGTTCACGTTGAGTTGTATCCGTGGTTGCGCGGCGTAAGAGAAATTCGATGGTCATGGGCTGTGGAAACTTCGGCGCCGAACCCCAGCCGCCATATCCCCAATCGTACACATCGAGCAGATTCCCGACAGGCATTTCGAGCGCCTCTTTGGTGATTTCATGCCGATTCCCGGGTTTGCCCGTGGGTGTACGAATTTGCGCGAGGACCTGACTGCCAACTCGATCCACTTCCTGCGTATCGTTCCGCCATGCCCTGTCAATCCCCGCGAGAACTTCCAGGAAGGATGGCATGTTATAGCGCCGCGCAGGCGGAAAGTATGTCCCGGCGAAAAAGGGACACAAATCGGGCGTGAGGAAGACCGACAGGGGCCATCCGCCGGAACCGGTCATGGCAAAGGCGGCTTGCATGTAGATGGCATCGAGATCGGGACGTTCCTCGCGGTCCACCTTGATGTTGACGAAGCGCTCATTCATAAAGGCGGCGGTTTCGGGGTTTTCGAAGGATTCATGCTCCATCAAGTGGCACCAATGACAGGCGGCATAGCCGATGGAGAGAAAGATCGGTTTGTTTTCCGTTTTGGCTTTTGACAGGGCTTCATCTCCCCACGGATACCATTCTACGGGATTGTTTGCATGTTGAAGAAGGTATGGGGAGGTTTCGTTTTTCAAGCGATTGGGCATGATTCACCTTTTGCGGCGTTTTCTGTCGAATTACAGCCGATGGCGCTTTGGAGAAAACGCCGCAGACGGCATGGCAAATGAAAAAGCGGATGAAGTTGCCTCCATCCGCTTCAGGTTTCCCGGGCGACTATCTCCGGTCCCGTCCGCCGCGGCGATCCCCGCCGACTCTGCCTCCGCGGTCGCCGCCGCGCCCACTGCCGGGACGTCCGCCGCCGGGCTTGCGCTGGTCTTTCTCGCGCGCCTCCTCGGCGGTCCAGCCTTCGAGCACTGCCTGGCGTGAGAGGCGGATCTTGCCCTGCGGGTCAATATCGGTGACCATCACGGTGATTTCATCGCCCATCCCCACCACGTCTTCCACCTTGTTGACGCGCTCGCTGTCGAGTTGTGAGATGTGAACGAGACCATCCACGCCGGGGAGAATCTCGACAAACGCGCCGAACGATTCGATACGCACGACCTTGCCGGTATAGATGTTGCCGACGATTGCGTTTTCCCCCAGCGATTCGATGCGTTCCTGTGCAACTTTCGCCCCGGCGCTATCGGTCGAAGCGATGTAGACGGTGCCGTCCTCCTCGATGTCGATCTTGGTGCCGGTTTCTTCCTGCAACGCGCGGATGTTCTTTCCGCCCGGACCGATGAGCGCGCCGATTTTATCCACAGGGATCTTCACCGTGATGATGCGCGGCGCGTGATCCTTGATTTGCGGGCGCGGTGCGGAAATCACCTCGAGCATTTTTCCCAAAATAAACGCGCGCGCCTCGCGCGCCTGTTCGAGCGCTTCTTTCATCATCTGAGCGCTCAAGCCGCTGATTTTGATGTCCATCTGCAGGGCGGTGATTCCTTTCGCCGTGCCAGCCACCTTGAAATCCATGTCGCCGAGATGGTCTTCGGTTCCCTGAATGTCAGTCAGGATTTTGTAGCGTCCGCTTTCGTCGGTGATGAGACCCATCGCCACGCCCGAGACCGGCGCTTTGATCGGTACACCGGCATCCATCAACGCCAAGGTCGAGCCGCAGACCGAGCCCATTGAGGTCGAACCGTTGGAGGATAACGCCTCGGACACGACGCGGATGGCATACGGGAACGACTCTTCGCTGGGGATGACCGGTTCCAGCGCGCGTTCCGCCAGCGCTCCATGCCCGACCTCGCGCCTGCTCTGCCCGCGCAAAGGTTTGACCTCGCCCGTGCTGAATGGCGGAAAGTTGTAATGGTGCATGTATCGTTTTGTATCAATGGGGGAGAGGTTGTCCAGTTCCTGTGCCTCGCCCAGGGTGCCGAGCGTGACGAATGAAAGGATTTGAGTCTCGCCGCGGGTGAACAAGCCTGTGCCGTGGGCGCGCGGCGAGACATTCACCTCACACCAGATCGGGCGGATCTCGGTCGGCGTGCGCCCATCGGGGCGTTTGCCCAGGCTCAGAATGCGTTCGCGGACGACCGCTTGTTCTGCCAATTCGAACGCCTCGCGGAACATGTTGACGGGGATGTACGCGGCGGGATCGCCGCCTTCTGGCACCGTGCAAAGTTCGGCTTCAGCCTGTTGCTTGATTGCGGTCATGCCGGTGTAGAACTCGTTTTTGGAAAGCGGTTTTTCGAGCAGCTGGTTCATCGGTCCGCTGACCCGGTCGAAGACTTTCTTTTTGATTTCCTCGCTGGGCAGGAATAGCTCCACCTGGCGTTTGGGCTTGCCCACTTCAGCCGCCATTTGCTGCTGCAGGTCAATCAGCGGCTGGATGGCTTTGTGCCCCAGTTCGAGGGCTTGCACCATGACGTCTTCGGGAATTTCATCTGCCCCGCACTCGACCATGAGAATGGCGTCTTGGGTGCCGGCAATCCGCAGGTCCAGGTCAGAGGCGTCCATCTGGGCGAAGGTGGGGTTGATGACGAATTCTCCGTCCACGCGTCCGACGCGCACCGCGCCGATGGGGCCATTCCAGGGAATATCCGAGATCATGATGGCGGCAGAGGCGGCGTTGATGGCGAGAATGTCCAACGGGTTGACTCCGTCGGAAGAGTAGGAATACACGATGACCTGCACCTCGTTGCGCATGCCATCCTGGAACAGCGGGCGGATGGGGCGGTCGGTGAGGCGGGCGGTGAGAATGGCTTCCGTAGGGGCGCGTCCCTCCCTTCGGAAGAACGAACCGGGGATCTTTCCGCCGGCATACAGTCTTTCTTCATATTCGACGCTGAGCGGGAAGAAATCAATGCCTTCGCGCACATCGCCCATGGTGGCGGCGGCAAAAACCATGGTCTCGGCTGTGCCGAAGGTCACTGCGCCGCCTGCCTGTCCGGCAAGTTTGCCGGTTTCGAAGGTGAGGGTCTGACCTCCGACTGTGGTTGAATATTTTTTGGATTCGGGTTTCATTTTGTCTCCTACATTGCCCGCATCGGCGCCATTGCCGCCCAACAGCCAACGCGCCAAGATTTTTACAATCTTTGCGTGTTGGCACGGGTGACGATCAGGATTTTCTGGTCAATGCGAGCCCTACAATTTGGTTTCCGCCTTGGGTCAGGGACTGAAGAGTGTGAATGACGTCAGGTCATTCGCGCTGTTCAATTCCTGACGGCGGACGATATGGGCAGGGGCGGAGCCATGGCTCCGCCCCTGCAAAGAACACATTACTTGTGGCGCAGACTCAAACTTTCGGTGACTGCCAGATACCGCTTGTAATCCACTTTGCGCAGATACGTGAGTATACGGCGGCGCTGTCCGACCAGTTTGAGTAGCCCCCGGCGGCAGGACTCGTCTTTTTTGTTGGCGCGCAGGTGATCGGTCAACTGCTGGATGCGCCCCGTCAGGATGGCGATCTGAACTTCGGGGGACCCGGTGTCGCTGTCATGACGGTGGTATTTCGAGATGAGTTCCGCCTTTACTTCTTTCTGTAAGGGCATGACGTTTGCTTTCCTTTCTACAAGATTATGCAGGTCTCCATGCTTGCAGTCTCGCGCGAAACCGCTTGCAGGACCAGTCACGAGCCGAAATTATACCAGAAAAGCGGGACTATACCTCCACCTGGATGGCGCTTCCCGATTCATACCGCCTCAACCCCGACCTGAAAACGGTCACCGCCAGCCCAAGCAGAAGCGCCGCCCCCAGCAGGAGCTGCGCCAGCGTTTGCCAGGTGGCGGCGCGGATGTACTCGGCTGGCACGGCTCCCATCAGCGCGGCGGGAATGACCGTGAAAAGGATGAGTTTGGCGTAGTTATCGAAGAGCGTGATGGGATAGATGCCGAAGGTGAGCAGGGCATTGATCATCAAGTTGGTGAAACTCGAGACGATTCCCACCCAAAACGCCAGGCTGTTGACCAGAATCAAGAACGAGGCAAACACCACCGCCGCCAGCAGGATGGCGAGGATGAAGCGCAGAAGTCCGTCCCAGGTGAACTGCCCCGAAAGCGCATAACTGATGAAGCCATAGGTGAAATCGCCCAAGCCGCTGGTGATCATGCGGCTGGCGACAGCATGAAGCAGGACAGGGCGGGGGAGCGAGAGGTAGTAATCGAGCCGCCCGTTGTTGATGATGTCGCCGAGGACAAAGGCATTGCCGAAGAACAGCGAAACCAGCCCAAACGCGCTGGCAAGCACCCCAAAGGTGACGTACATCTCGCTGGCGCCCCAGCCGCGCACGTCCTTGAAGCGGTCGAAGAAGATGAGCCAGATGGCAAAATAGATGAAGTTGTTGAGCATCATCCCGACGACCTGCGTCAGGAACGAGACCCGGTATTCCATCACGGATTGCAGGTTTGCCTTCCAGAGGGCGAGGAGGAATTCGAGGTGTTTCATTTATCCTCCATTCACCGTGAGGTACGCCACCCCGCGTCTGTAGGACAGAGCGAGGATGGCTCCAAGCGCTGCAATCCACACCGCCTGCATGGACAACACATTTCCGAGCAGTTCCATCGAAGGGTCCACGAATAACTTCGATGGTCCGTAAATCATGTAGGCAAACGGTAAAGACTTTGCAATCGTTTGCAGCCAGTTCGGGTAAAAATCGAGCGGAATGAGAAACCCGCCGAGGATGAAAATGAATTTCTGGTAAATCCACATGAACGGCGAGACCTCCTCCACGAGGAACGCCGAGAGCCCAATCAGGCAGGTGATGCAAAAGTTCATGATCCACGTGCCGAGCAGGGCAAGGGTGGCAAACGTCCAGCCCTGAAGCGCGGGCGGCGCTCCCACCAGCCACCAGACCACGACACCGCCAAAGAGTGCATTCATCGCCGCGCGGAAGACCGTCTCGCCCATCGAGTTGCTGAACTGGTACAGCAGGAAGTTGTAGGGCTTGTTGAGGAGGTAGGCGATGGAGCCGTCTTTCACGTTCTCTGAGATCGTCCGCGCGAGCTGCGGGCGGCTGAGTTCGATGGTTTCCGCCATCATCAGATACCACATGGTGCTGTAGAGGGTCATGCCGTTGATCACGTCGGTCTCTGCCGCGTTGAACGTGACCTTCCATAATTGGTAGAAGATCCACATGAACGGCACGATCATCACGCTCCGCCCGATGAGTTCGCCGGGGTAGGCAAGTGAGTTGATGAGGGTGATCTGGAAGATTGCCCAATATTTGCGAAGAGAATTCATCATATCCATGTAACTTTACCGCTTCCGCCCTTTACGCGGCTGGGCTGATAAAAGCGTCCCAAAGAGTTCAACTCTTTGAGACGCCTGTCGTCGCTTATGCCGTCTGCAATTTTTTCAGGTGCAGTTCGGTGTTTTCCAGCAGTTCGATCATATATTCCCGGATATGTTTGTTCAGGAAGTGATGCTCGAGGGTGGAAAGCGGCAGAAAGCGCGCGCCCGCCACCACATGGATGCAGTTCGACGCGCCGCACAGACAAATGAATGGCGCGTCCATTTCCCACTCCGTTGAGGGGTAGAAGAACGAGAGCTCCTCGCCCTTCTCGATGTCTTTGCAGGCGTACATCAGGAGATGTTCGGTATCCAGGATCACGTTGGGGTCGCAGGAGTGATTCAACGCCGCCAGTTTGCCGACGTCGGTATGCTTATCGCGGTCAATTTGAACGGTGAAGCGATTCGGTTTATTGACGATCTTCTCCGTGGGGATGGCGCAGATCGCCTCACCTTTTTTGTATGCCTGTTTCGTCACCAAACTTCTGAATTTGTTTTCCGTTTTGATGACGAGCGTTTCCATCGAAGCCATAACTCTATTCCTTTCTCCTCTTGAAGAAATAAGTTTGGTAACAGTATAACGAGAATGAAAATAATTGCAAGAGCATCTGCCATGAAAACGAAAATTTTAATAAAGAGCCTGCGGATGCATTTCGATTACGCGCCCGGCATGTTGCGAAGGAGGATCGAAAGCAGTCGCGCGCGCAGCAATTGCACGCGGAGGCGCTTCCAGACGCGCCAGGCGCGTGCCGCGTCCTGCCTGCCGGTTCGGCGATTGGCGAACAGGGAGGCGTGATACATCTCCGTCAACGCGAAGGCGTTGGCGATCATCTGTGCGGACAGTTTCGCGGTCGAGGCGCGGCGATCCCACGCGGCAAGCCTGCCGATGAATTTGCGCAGAAACTCCGATGAGGTTTCGGCGCGCGTCCATGCCCCGGCAAACGGACGCGCCATGCCGTAAAAGCGTTGATAGAGCAGATGGATGGCGGCTTCGGGCGCGAGACGCATCGCCAGCCAGCGTTCCACAAACGCATAATATACAACGGCAAGGGTCAGCAAACCCAGCAGGGGCGAAGCCCAAACGAATATCCGTTCCGCGCGAAAACGGGTCAGCAGTCTGGCGGCGGATTCGTCGTTTGCGGGGTTCTCCGAGGCGAAGGCGCGCGACTCATCCCGTTCGATTTCCGGCAGTGACGCGGTCGGTTCGAATTCGACCCAGCCGATTTCCGAAAAATAGACCTCCGCCCACGAATGCGCATCCTTCTCTCGAATGACGTATCGGGTGTTGGGCGCATCGTATATGCCGGGGGCATAACCGGAGACGAACCGCGCGGGCAGTCCGCTGGCGCGCGCCAGCACCACCATGGCAGTGGCGTAGTAGTCGCAATACCCCCTTTGCAATTCGAACAGGAAGTAATCCGCCACGTCGCGATTCACGGGCGGAGAAGGGACGGCAAGATCATACGGATACTTCGCGCGCAGGTGAGTTTCGATGGCTTTGGCTTTCTCGTAGGGATTCGACAGCCCGCCGGTAATCTCTTCAGCCAGATCGAAGACCCGCTGCGGCACGGAACGCGGAAGATGGAGATAGAGCAGGCGAATGTCTTCGGGATAGTGCGCCGGGGCGGCGCGCAGGTTGTCGAGCGTGGGGGCGGGAACATAGACAGAAGCCTCGTATTCCGCCGCGGATGCAGCGGCGGAGTACATATCGGCGAGGAGCAGGGCTTCCTGGTCAGCGAACAGGTTCGAGGTCGGTCTGACGCGCCAGCCGATTGTGAGGGGAATGTTCGCGCGGAAGAGGATGCCGCTCCAGACGAGAACGCCGTCCGGTTTGGCTTTCTCTACCTCCAGCTGCACAAGGCGGTATCCGCTCAACAATCCGGGCAGGAGCGGTGTATCGGGCGGAAAGGTTTGGTCGAACGATGCGCTGGTTGTCCATCCCGATCCGGCATACTTGTCGTACATGGCATTTCGCCAATAATACCGCCGCGCTTCTGCGGGCGGCGACGCGCCTGCTGCAGGCGGTAATTCGCCCGTGCGGATGTACATCACAACCGTTTCCGAGTTTGCGCTGGCGCTGTTCAACAGGTGTTCGCGCGGCAGTGACGGCTGCTGTGCCCCGCCTGCCGCATTCGGTTTGCCCGGGGGCTGTTGGATGCCGAGCATCTCGGCGGTTTCGTTTTGCCCGCGCCAGTTACGCATGTCCTCGAGAAGTTCGCGCCAGGAAACGGACGGCGCAACGAACGCCAGCCCGCCGAAGACAAGGGTCAGGACGAGCACCGCCTGCGTGGTATCAATGCCGATGCTTTCCGAGTAATCCATGCGCTGAGTCAACCATCGCAACGTGTGATCGCGGTAGTTCCATGTTCCCATCAGCAGGAGCAGGAGCACCGTCATCAGCCACAACGTGAAGGAGCGGTACTCGCTGTAGGAAATGACGGCGGCAAGCAGGGATAGGGCGGGAAGAAATGCCGTTACGGCTTTGCGCCGTTCCGCGAACCAGCCCATCCATGCCGCGCACAACCACAGCAGCAACGTCCATGCCATGTTGCGGACGAGGGCGTCGTTGATGATGACATTCCGGTCGAGTCCGAGCCTCCAGGTTTGCAGGCGCGTTGCCAGCGCCGAGGACGATTCCAGGATAACCCTCCACGCTGCGCGCAGCGCGTCCAGATCAACCTCCGCATTCGCGCCGATCGCCCATGCCCAAAGCGCGGCAAGGGCGGCTTTGCAGAGATCGAACAGGGGCTGGGGGAGACGCGCCCCCCAAACCCAGACGAGCAGGACGCCCAGCGCCGCCATCCACACCGACGCCCGTATTCCGTTCCATCGGGCTTTTGCCAATCCGAAACCGATACCCGCAGCGGCGAGACAAACCCCCAAAAAGGATTCCGTTTCGGTGTTGCGCAGTGACGATGCGATACCGTAACCAAACGCCCACAACGCGAGCGCAACGCATTGCATGCCCAGCGCGTCCGCCGTCCACAATTTTTGCCACAGGCGCAGGATCATTCCAGCCTCTTCCACTCTGCGGCGGGTTTCTTCACCGCGTGCGCCCTGCCGGTTGCTGAAATGCGCCATTCCCATTCGCCTTCGTGTCCGGGGCGCGCTTCGGGACGTTCGAACAGCTCACGTGCAATGACGTTGCATGCCGCTCCCAGCGAACGGATCCACGCGGCTGTGCGACCGATGTCCGCGCCTCCGCCGTAGTCGTTGATGTCGAGAAGAAACACTGTTGGCAGGATGCCGCGCCGCATCAGCGGCAGGAGCGATGGAGTCCAGTCTGCATTCGCGCAGGCGGTGACGATCAGCAGACTGCCGCGGTGTCGGAAGGCTTCGCCCGCCCTGTGCAAATATTCCTTCAGGCTCAACCCGGAGGGCGAAGCCACTGCCAGCGATTTCAGGAGGGAGCGCTGCTGGTATTCGTTGCGCCGCGGTACATGCCAGGCGGGCTCGGCGCCGTTGACGGCAAGACCGACCGCATGCTCCTCGCTCAGCCCCTGGGCGATGAGCGAGGCCGCCAGGATCACCCCATGTTCTTCGGTCGAGTTCCAGCCCGTGCCAAGTTGCGAACCGGCGTACAGATCGAGCAGAATCCACCAGTCACCCGCGTGCGTTCCCTCCATGGCGCGCACGTGGAAGGCGTTCCTGCGCGCGGTCGTCTTCCAGTGAATCCACTTCAGCGGGTCGCCGGGGACCATTTCACGCGTGTGCGAGGCGTTGAGGGTTTCTTCCGGCGTGCGCGGATGGGTTCGTCCTTCGCCCGTCCAGCCACCAGCAAGGATTTCGAAGCGCGGCAGTGGGATGACCGGCGGCATGACCGCCAGCGTGGACGAGGCGGAATCTTCGAGCGTGAGCGTGTAAATACCCAGCGGGTCGCCCGTTTCGAGCGTGGCGCCGCCGAGCATGAATACACCGCGCCGCGTGCATTGCGTGAGGATCTTCCACTGGGAGACACTTTGACCGTCCACACCGGTGGCGACGGAGGCGCGGCAATCGGGCAGTGTGGAATGGTCGTGGACTGCCACCCATGTTGCCGGAAGGGGGAACCGGTTGGTCAGCGTAAACCGTTCTTCGAGCCGGTCTCCCACCTGCGCCCAGCCGTATCGTAATTCACGCTCGAACCGGAGCGAATGCGCCAGTCCGCGCACCCACCAGCGGCTGAACAGCCATGCCCCGCCGAGGGCAACCAGCAAAACCACCCAGGCGCGCGAGGGGTCCACGATCTGCATGACGGCGGCAGCCAGCGCGATGACGGGAAGCGTCTTCAGATTCAGCCGCAGGGTGGATTTCACGATTCGATTATATGACAAACGACCCTGCCCGAACGACCGGGGGATCCACCGCCCATCCTGCGGAGGCGCGTGATGTCCGTCTGCGGTACACTGCCCCTACTTGGTTCATTTGCCCAAACGTGATATAAGGAGATGACATGTCCAACCCTCTGACCGATTTCTCGAATGCGCTGACCGCCGCCGTTGAAAAAGGCGGCGCAAGCACCGTCCTCGTGGATGCGCGAAAGCGTTACCCTGCCAGCGGCATCGCTTTTGCGGAAGACCTCGTCCTCACCGCCGACCACGTGGTGACGCGCGAAGACAATATCAAGGTGACGTTAACCGGCGGACGCACTCTTGATGCGGCGCTGGCAGGACGCGACCCCGGTTCGGACCTTGCCCTGCTCCGCCTCGGCGAAAAAGCCCTGACCCCCGCCTCAACCTCCGACTCCGTCAAGGTGGCGCAGCTGGTGCTGGCGCTGGGGCGCCCCAGCAAGGCAGGCATACAAGCTTCATGGGGCATTGTCAGTGCCATCGGCGGACCGGCGCGCACACACCGCGGCGGCTTGCTCGACGAGTTCCTTCAGACCGAGACCACGCCCTACCCCGGCTTCTCCGGCGGACCGCTCGTCAACACCGAGGGGGACGTGTTGGGGCTGAACACCTCCGGGCTGACGCCGGGTTCCTCGTTGACCATCCCGGTGAAGGTTGCCTGGCGCATTGCCGATTTGCTCGCCAGACACGGCTCGGTGAGGCGCGGCTATCTGGGAGTGCGCACTCAGCCGGTGGAAGTTCCCGAAGCGGCGCGAAAATCCTTACGGCGCGAACAAACCTCGGGTTTGCTGGTGTTGTGGCTCGAAGAAAACGGACCCGCCCAGCGCGGCGGTCTGTTCGTGGGCGATACCATCGTGGCGGTGGGCGGACAGCCCGTGAGCGACCCGGACGACCTGTTCGCGGCGCTCCACAGCGATACGGTCGGCAAGCCGATTGCCGTGGAAGTGCTGCGCGGCGGCAAGCCGGAGACCGTCACGGTGATGGTGGGGGAGAGGACGTAAGCCAGCATCATACAACATCGTCCCGAGGGCTCGAGCCTTCGGGACGGTCTGCGTCGTGAGTATGAATGTGATTCGTGTGCTGCTCCACATCCCTTCGCCGGCTTTGCGCGCCGGCGTGCGCGCCCTGCTCCTTTCGGATAAGGCGATCAGGGTGGTGAATGATTCGCTCGACGAGGAGTCCAACGCGGAGGTGGTGATCGCGTCCGTTGGGGAGGGAGGGGAGGGGGGAAAGGAATCGGTGGGGATTCTGTTTTTGGGGGAGGAGCCGGTTAACGTCGAGGAGATGAGGCGGGCGGGGCGGGCATGGGGCGTCCTGCCGGCGGAGGCGTCTGCCGAGGAGTTGATTGCCGCCGTGCATGCGATTGCCCAGGGATTGGTGGTCGGTACGCCGGTGTTGCTGTTCCCCTCTGAAAGCGGGACAGTCGAGCGCGGTCTGCTGACCGAACGGGAAACCGAGGTGCTGGAACTGCTGGCGAAAGGGCTGGCAAACAAGCAGATTGCGGCGGCGCTGGGCATCAGCGAGCATACGGTGAAATTTCACGTCTCATCCCTCTATGCCAAGTTGAACGTGACCAACCGCGCCGAAGCCGTGCGCGAGGGTTTGCGCGGGGGATGGATTGCGTTGTAGGTTTCGGTGTTTAAGTTGGGGGCGCGAATAGTGGGTTTACCTTGCAAATGTAACCAAAAGTCACTTGCCTTTCGTTTGATTTGTCCTACAATAGAGATAATCCCACAGAAGGGGAGATGCGACGCATGGAAAACGGAGGCAGGATGGCAAATAAACCCATACCCACCCGACCCCTCAGCGAAAACGAAGACCTGTTGCGCCAGAAGTTCTACGAGAGCATTGCCGCGCAAAGCGATTTGATGGACAAACTGGCAGAGCGGCTGTTGACGCTCGAACTGGGCATCCCGGGCTTGTTCGCGACTGTGTTGAAGTTGACGCGCGGCGAGGATGCGGTGATGGTCATCAATGGCGCGTTGAATGCGGCGTTTGCGCTCTGGCTGCTGGCGCTGATCCTGACTTTGCTGGCGCTGACGCCCAAAAAATGGAAGGTGGATGTCGGCTTGATGAAGCAGGACCCGCGGAAACTGTCCGAATCGCTGGGCATCGAGGATTTCTTCACGCAGTCGGCGCTGCATAAGCGCAGGTTGTTGACCGCTTCGAGCCTGCTGTTCTTTGCGGGGATTTTCGCCGCGATGTTCGCGCTGTGACCCTCACCCCCAACCCCTCTCCCAAAGGGAGATGGGGAATGGAGGAAAAATGAAAAAACGCTTCACCTTCCAATGCTGGAACTGCAAAAAGACTTACACGCTCTTCAAAGAAATCACCAAGGAGCAGGTCATCATCGTCGCCTGCCCGTACTGCGGCAAGGAAGCGGTTTTCGACCCCAATCCCTACCCGCCGAAAAAAGTCGTTTTGCGCGGGGAGGGCGATACGGAGCAGGAGATCGAGGAACTCGACTTGCCCGATATTTTACCGACGCATCTCCCCTCTCCCCTTGGGAGAGGGGCTGGGGGTGAGGGATAGCCATGCCCAAAAACATCCACCCAAACCCGTTCATCCTCCGCCCGCCCGCGGACCTGGTCACGCAGAAGCCCGAACTGCGGCGCTGGAGCGCGAAGTTGAGCCAGAAATACGTTGACAAGCAGGTCGTGACCGACGCCGAGTTAAAAGCCATCGGTGGGGCGCTGTGGGACGCGCTCGGCGCGGATGAGAAGTTTGACGCGGCGCGCAAAGCCGCGGGCAACGCCATCCTGCCGATCATCGTCGAGAGCGAGGCGGCGGACGTGCAAGCCCTGCCGTGGGAGATTCTGCATCATCCTGCGCTGGGATTCCTCGGCAAGCATCCCGCCTTCACGTTGACGCGGCGGGCTAAAGCGCCAGAGGGCGACGCGCCGCCCGTCCAAAAGGGACCGCTGCGCGTGCTGTTGTTCACTTCCCTGCCCGATGACGTGCATCCCGAACAGGGGCGGCTGGACGTGGAAGAGGAACAGGCGCAGGTGCAGGACGCCCTCCTGCCGTGGATCGCCAAAGGGCTGGTGAGGCTCGAAATGCCCGACGACGGCCGCTTCGAGACGTTCAAGGGCTGGCTGAGGGACTTCGACCCGCACGTGGTTTTTTTGAGCGGGCACGGAAAGTTTTACGGCGAGGCGCACCGCGAGGAAAAATTCGGGGCGTTCTACTTCGAAGATGAAACGGGGAAGGGGCTCGAGGTCCGGGAGGAGGCGCTGGCGGAAGCCTTTATCGGAAGCAATGTCCAACTGGTGGTCCTCTCCGCCTGCGAGAGCGAAAAATCCGCCTCCGATTTGCTCAACAACGGGCTGACGCGCCGACTGAGCGCGCAGGGCATCCCGCACGTGATCGGGATGCGCGAATCGGTGCTGGACCAGGCGGGGATTCGATTTGCGCGCGCCCTGTGCGACGAACTCGCCCGCGCCGAACGCGTGGACTGCGCCCTGCAAGCCGCGCGCATCGCCATCCAACAGCCATTCAAAGGCTCGGACGTGACGCGCCGCGAGGCGGGCGCCGCCGCGGCGGACGAATTGAGTTACGGGCAGTGGAGCCTGCCGGCCGCCTTCTCGCCGCGCCCCGAAGCCGCGCTGATCGAATGGGACTTCGCACCGCAGGCGGTGGAGATCGAAAAACGCCTGCGCCTGCTGAGCAACGTCAGCCTGCCGCCGCGCTTCATTGGACGCCGCGCCGAACTGCGCCAGCGCAAAAGCGCCCTGCTCGCAGGGACGACCCGCCAACTGCTCATCACGGGACCCGGCGGGCAGGGCAAGACCGCCCTGGCGGGCAAACTGGCGCAGGACCTGCAAAAGGAGGGTTGGAAGATTTTTGCCTGGAGCATCCGCCCCGAGAACCGCTGGAAGGATTTCGAGTTCGAGATGGAACGGACGCTCGACGAGCCCAACGCCAAAAAATTCGATTTTTACCGCCCGCGCTTCGAGAGCGACGCCCAGCGCGCCAAGTTCCTGCTCGACCTGCTGGCGGAGCAATTCGGCGGGCGTCTCGTGTTGTTTTTGGATAACCTCGAAAGCGTGCAGGACGGGGACTCGCTGGCCGTGACCGATCCCGCCGTCGCCGCCTGGCTGGAGGCGGTGCTCCCCTCTCCCACCGGGAGAGGGGCCGGGGGTGAGGGAATCCTTCTGGTCACCTCCCGCTGGAGTCCGCCGAACTGGGCGGGCGAACGCCTCGAACTCGGGCGCGTGACCTACGGCGACTTTTTGCAGATCGCCCGTCAGCGCCTGCCGGCCGCCTTCTGGCAGAACCGCGAGCGGATGCGGCGCGCCTACGCCGCGCTGGGCGGAAACCCGCGCGGGCTGGAGTTTCTCGCCGCCGCCGTCAAAGACATGGACGCGGCGCAGGAGGACGCTTTCCTCGCCGCGCTGGCGCAAACCAAAGCGGACGTGCAGGCGAACATGGCGCTGGACGCCATTTACGCCCGCCTGCCCGCCGAAGCCCAAACCCTGTTGCGCCGCCTGCCCGCCTACCATGAGCCCGTGCCGGCCGAGGGGATTTTGAAACTGGCTCTCGCTGGGGCAGAGCGGCGCTCCGCTCTTACATCATCCGCCCTGCTCGAACGCCTGCTGGCGGTCTCGCTGCTGGAGGTGTCCGTACCAGCCCGAGTGGGACGCTGTGGAATACGCCCTGCCGCCGCTGGTGAGCGGCTGGCTGGCGGAGAAAGGACTGACCCACGACTCGCTGGAATGGAAACGCGCCGCCGCCGACTACCACCTGTACCTGCTCGAACACGAACGGGACGAAAGCCTGACGCAGGCGCTCACGACCCATCACGCCCTGCGCCGCGCGCAGCGGAACGAAGAAGCCGACCGCCTCACCCTCGGCTTTATCGTGGGTCCGCTTACGATGGCAGGATTCTACACCGCGCTGCTGACCGACTGGCTGCCGCGCATTTGCGACTCGCAAGACAAGCAAACCCGCGCCGAAGCCCTCGGGCAAACGGGAAAACTTCACCTTCACCTGGGAAACTTTCAGGAGGCCTTACCTTACCTGAAACAGTCGCTGGCGATCAGGCAGCAAATCGGCGACAAAGCGGGGGAGGGGACGACGCTCAACAATATTTCGCAGATTTTCAAGGCGCAGGGCGATTACGAGACGGCGCTCGCCTACCTGAAACAGTCGCTGGCGATCAGGCAGCAAATCGGCGACAAAGCGGGGGAGGGGACGACGCTCAACAATATTTCGGCGTTGTACCATGCGCAGGGCGATTACGAGACGGCGCTCGCCTACCTGAAACAGTCGCTCGCCATACAACAGCAAATCGGCGACAAAGCGGGGCTGTGCGCCACGCTGTTCAATATGGGGCATATTTACATGCAAAATAAGCAGGTGCAGGAGGCGGTCGGCGCCTGGGTGACGGTGTATTTGATTGCGAAACAAATGAACCTGGCGCAAGCCTTGAAAGCGCTGGCGGATCTCGCCCCACAATTGGGTTTGCCAGAGGGGTTGGAGGGGTGGGAGATGCTGGCAAACCGAATGCAGAATGCAGAAGGGAGAAAGGGGTGACCGTCCACGAATAATTCACGAATACGCGAATTTGCGCGACTCCATTCGAGCATTCGTGGTTGAAATTCGTGGACGGTTTGTCCTGCGCAAACACAGGATGGGTGGGCGTCAGCAGGGCAGGGGGGATACCAGTGATCAGTCATCAGTATTCAGTCTGTCTGCCGTGCTTGCAGGAAATTTTCTTTTGCCTGTTCACTGCTGACTGAACTCTGAACACTGAAAACTGGAAAGCGGGGAGGAGGTTTCTCCTTGACAGTTTCAGTCCATGCGAATAAAATAAAAATGATTTCGATAAGTATTATTATAGAAAACATAAGGGACACACCCCAAATGACCGAACAAACCCTTTCCCAAGCCATTTCAGCCTATCTTGCAGGCGTCGCCTCGGCGCGCAAGGAACACACCGCACGCACATACGCCAACGCGCTGCGCGTATTCGCCTCCGTGTTGACGGAACGCTGGCTCGATCCCGACAAAACCCCCGCGCAGAAACTCACAGAAGACGCCATCTCCTGGCTCGCCGCGCATCTCAAGTCCTATTCGTCCGCCACCGAGCGGCTCTACATCACGGCGGTCAAAGGCTTCTACGAATACCTCGCCGCCGAACGCCTGGCAGAAGTCAACCTGCCGCGCCTGCGCTTGCTTATACGCCAGCGTACGCGCAAACCCGGCATCCGCCTTCCACAGTTCCCCTCCGAAGATATCGAGCGGCTCCTTGCGCATATCAGCGATCCCGCCACCATACCCGTCTATACAGGCGAAACATCCGGCTTCTTACGGTTACGCGAAATACGAGACCGCGCCTTCATGCTCACCCTGGCAGATACGGGGCTGCGCGTCCACGAGGCGTGCGCCCTGCGCCGCGGCGACATGGACTGGAACGAAGGGCGCGCACTCCTCATCGGGAAAGGCGACAAACAAGCGGTGGTGCGATTCTCTACACGCGCCCTGCGCGCCCTCAGGGACTATCTCTCGCTTCGCGCCCCTCTGGACGGCGGGTCCGGGCGCCCCCTCCCTTCCCTGCCCCTATTTGCCCGTCACGACAAAGGCGCCGGCAAAAAGGTCAAGCCCATCACCACCACAACCGGGCGCAACATCGTCACCGAGCGCGTGCGCGAAATTCTCGGCGAGGAGGCGGTCGGCAGAATCACGCCTCATTCGTTCCGCCACTACTTCGTCACAACGGTTCTGCGCGGCTCCGGCAACCTCAAACTTGCGCAGGAACTCGCCCGTCACAGCAACATCCAGGTCACGCAGCGCTACGCCCACCTCAGCGACGACGAGCTGGACAAGGGGTACTACGAGATCTTCGAGAGGAAATGACGACCTCGCCGCGCACATGGACGGGGCTCAGATGCGCTCCGCTTTTTCGAGGACATACGCCTCGTACGCCGCCGACAACTGTTTCGTCCACTCTCCCACCCTCCCCTGCCCCACCGTCACATCGTCAATCTGGACCACCGGCACGATGCCGCGCGAACTGGACGTGAGGAACGCTTCGCTCACCGTCGGCAGTTGATTCAGTTTCAGAGGCTTGTATCTTATTTCCACTCCCCTCCCCCGCGCCGCGCGGATGACCATTGCCCGCGTAACGCCAAGCAGAATGCCGCGCCGGGCAGTATGCAGGATACCGCCCAGCACATAAAAGAAATTGCTGGTCATCCCCTCCAGTATCCGTCCGTTTCTAACCAAAAGCGCCTCGAAAATGCCCAGTTTGGCAATCCTTTTTCGTTCTTCCTCGCTTGCGCCGATAAACATCGTGGATTTTTCGCGCGGATTCGTCCGCTCGATGGCCACCGTCTCCACACAGACGCCTTTTTCGTAGGCTTCGGGCGGCGGCAGTTTGAGCGGCTCGATGGAAATGTAACACCTGCCCGTCTTTGTCTCCATGAGGCGGACGCGCGCCTCGCCGGGGCGGTAAGGCGCAAGCAGGCGACGCAGATGCCGGCGCAGAAGCGAAGCGTCGGCATGAGGGAGGCGGCGGAAATGGGCGGTCAGCCCGATCACGCGTTTGCAGGAATCGTAGGTGCGGAAGGTGGTGTAGTATCCTTCGGGCAATTGACGCGTGACGGCGTCCAGTGAAGAGACGCCTTGCAAATGAACCTCCTGTGTTCCGCGAGGAATGATTCGCCAGGTTCGTATCATGGGCGCGATTATATCCAATTCGGTCTTGACACATCCCAGCCGGCAGTGTACACTGGGCAGGCGTTAAGCAAATTCTAAAGAAAGGAGCGCACTGCATGAGCACACTCTTCAGCACCAAACTGTACATCTTGCCCGCGGATGCCGGGATATTACCTTCTCGTAGTGCGCCTGTTGACCGTTAGGTCGAACTTCCCCCTGTCGTTTAAGGCTGTGGCGCACCCGCCGCAGCCTTTTTGTTTAACCCGCCGTAGTCGGCATTCGCGAATGCCGAAGGCGCCAGAGAGCGCCATCTACGCAAAAAATTTGGAGATGCCTCATGACCACCCTACAACCCGCCTACGAACCTGCAATTACCTTCGATTTCCGCCGCGCCCTTGACGAAAACCGCTTGAAGGGGCTGTGGAAAATGATGGTGGATTACCGCCTGCCCTATCTCGGCGCGACCGCCGCGCTGGCTGTTTCCGCGCTGGCGAAAACCTTCACCTATTTGCTCCTGCGCTACTTTGCTGACGACGTTCTGGCGCAGGGAAAGACGATCGGCGGCAGCCTGACCGCGACCTTTTTGTGGATCGGGGCTGGATTCGTGGGGCTGGCGCTCTTCGAGGGAGCCTTCTCGTTTCTTTCGGGACGTTTAGCCGCCTACACCGCCGAGGGCATTACGCGCCGCCTGCGCGATTTCCTCTTCGATCACATCCAGCGCTTGAGCTTCTCGTATCACGCCACCACCCCCACCGGCGACCTGATCGAGCGCGTCACCTCCGACGTGGACGCCCTGCGCCGCTTCTTCAGCGAACAGGGCATCGGCATGGGACGCATCATCCTGCTGTTCGTGATCAATTTCATCGCCATCCTGAATCTGAACGTGGAACTGGGGCTTGTTTCGGTCATCGTCATCCCGTTCATGCTGTGGGTTTCGCTGTGGTTCTTCAAGAAGGTGACCAAGGCATACGAGGACTATCAGGCGCAGGAGGCGGTGCTTTCCACCACCCTTCAAGAAAACCTGACCGGCGTGCGCGTGGTCAAAGCCTTTGCGCGGCAGGAATACGAAAAGAACAAGTTCGAGAAGGACAACTGGGGCAAGTTCCTGAAGGGGAAGATATTGCTCTTCATGCACTCGATGTTCTGGCCCCTCTCGGATATTGTGCTGGGCCTGCAAATGCTGTTCGGGTTCGTCTACGCCGCCAACATGGCAATTGACGGCGAGATCACGGTTGGCATGTATATTGCTTACGTGGGTCTGGTAGTGTGGTTGATCTGGCCCATCCGCAACCTGGGACGCATCATCGTCTCGGCTTCGACGGGCATGGTGTCGTATGGACGCTTGATGGAAGTGGTCCGGCAGGTGCGCGAGCCGCTCTATGAAGGGACGTACCAGCCCTCCGGTCCGGTACGCGGCGACATTATGTTCGAGAATGTCTCGTTTATGTACTCGGATGGCACATCGAACGCGCTGAAGAACATTTCCTTCCATGCCCAGCCGGGGCAGGTGATTGCTTTACTCGGTTCGACCGGCTCCGGCAAGACTTCGCTGGTCAACCTTCTGCCGCGCTTCCATGAGTATACCGGCGGGCGAATTCTGCTGGACGGCGTGGAGTTGAAGCATTACCCGCGGGCGTATCTGCGCCGGCAGATCGGCATTGTGGAGCAGGAACCGTTCCTGTTCAGCCGCTCGATCCGCGAGAATATCACCTATGGCGTAGGGCGCGAGGTTTTGCAGGAGGAAGTGGAACGCGCCGCCAAAGCCGCCGCCATCCATGATGTGATTCTCTCGTTTCCGGACGGCTATAGCACGCTGGTCGGCGAAAAAGGCGTGACGCTTTCCGGCGGGCAAAAACAGCGCGTGACCATTGCCCGCACCCTGCTCAAGAATCCGCGCATCCTGATTCTCGACGACTCGACCTCCTCGGTGGACACAGAGACCGAAGCCTCCATCCGTGAGGCGCTGACCGGATTGATGGAAAACCGCACGACCTTCATCATCGCCCACCGCATCCAGTCTGTGATGAACGCCGATTTGATTGTGGTGCTGGACAAGGGCGAGGTCGTTCAAATGGGCACGCACGAGGAACTGCTTGCACAGGAAGGCATGTATCGGAGAATCTATGAGATACAGACGAGGATTGACGAGGAGCTGGAAGAGGAAATTATGAAGTTTGAATTATGAATTCAGAAGAATAATATCAAGGAGGCTGTACATGAATGAAAGAAATAACGACCTGCGCGAGCGCACGACAGAGTTCGCCTTGCGGATTATTCGCATGTACACGAAATTGCCCAAGACAACTGAAGCGCAGACAATTGGAAAGCAGGTTTTACGTTCTGGGACGTCAGTTGGAGCGCAATTCCATGAAAGCCAGCGGGCAAAATCGGACGCGGACTTTATTCACAAGCTTGAAGGATGCTTGCAAGAAGCGGATGAAACCGCATACTGGCTTGAGTTGCTTGTACGGTCAGAGATCGTTTCTCCCGAAAAGCTTGCGCCGCTCCGCAAGGAAATAGACGAAATCATTGCCATCCTTGTCACAATCGTAACAAAGGTGAAGAAACGAATAGGAAAACTGTAAAACATGAATTTCTGATTTTGAACAACCCGCCTCAAGGCAGGTTTTCATAATTCATGCTTCAGAATTCATAATTCGTCTTCCCGCCTTGATATTTTGGAGATTCAACCATGTCCGACACCGAACTTATCGAACTCGAAGAAGAAGAACACACCTCACAACTCACCGCGCCGGTCTTCAGGCGCATCCTTACCCTGCTCACGCCGCACTGGAAGTGGGTGCTGGGTTTCCTCATCACCATCGCGCTGACCTCCGCTCTCGACGCCTATTTCACGTTCATCAACAAGCAAATCGTGGATACCGGCATTGTGCCAGGCGACAAGGCGCGTGTGATGGAACTTGCCATCCTCTACGGCGTGTTTCAGATTTTGCAGGCGGGGTTTGTGTTCACATTCATCTACCTCGCCGGTGTGCTGGGCGAGCGCGTGCAATATGACCTGCGCAAGATGCTCTTCAACCACCTGCAGGACCTCTCGCTTTCGTATTACGCTCAAAACGCAGTCGGGCGCCTGATTGCGCGCGTCACCTCCGATACCGGGCGCGTCGCCGACCTGCTGACCTGGGGTGTGGTGGATACCACCTGGGCGGTGATGAACATCATCACCTCCGTCACCTTTATGGCAATCATCAACTGGAAACTGGCGCTGATTGTCTTCACGGTCATCCCGGTCATGCTCTACATTGCGGTGCAATTCCGCAAGAAGATTCTGGTCGAGTACCGCGTTTCGCGGCGCACGAACTCCAAGATCACTGGCGCGTTCAACGAGAACTTTCAGGGCGTGCGCGTGGTCAAAGCCTTGCTGCGCGAGGACGAGAATACCCGCGAATTCCAGGGGCTCACCACTCAAATGTACAAAGCCTCCTACCGCGCGGCGTGGCTTTCGGCGCTCTTCCTCCCCACTGTGCAAATTATCGCCGCGCTGGCGCTGGGAGTCATCGTCGGTTACGGCGGTACGCAGATTCAACTTGGGCTGATGACCATCGGCGGCATCCAGGCGTTCGTCTCCTACCTGACCTTCATGATGTGGCCCATTCAGGATTTGGCGCGCGTCTATGCCGAGATGCAGCACTCCATCGCTTCGGCGGAGAGAATTTTCAAGCTGGCAGACACCCCGCCCGAGGTCCACGATAGACCCGGCGCCGCCGAAGCGAAAACGCTGATGGGCGAAATCGAATTCGACCACGTGGATTTCTACTACGAAGACCGCAAGCCCGTCCTGCAGGATTTCACGCTCAGGGTCAGGCCGGGGGAGATGATTGCGCTGGTCGGTCCGACGGGCGGCGGCAAGTCCACGATTGTGAATTTGCTGTGCCGCTTCTATGAGCCGCGCGCCGGCGTGATCCGCATCAACGGACGCGATTACAGGGACTACACCCTCGCCTCCATCCACAGCCGCATCGGGATCGTGTTGCAGACGCCTCATCTCTTCTCGGGCAGTGTGCGTGAGAACATCCGCTACGGGCGGCTGGAGGCGACCGACGCCGAGGTCGAAGAAGCGGCGAAGATCGCCGGCGCCCACGATTTCATCGTCACGCTGGAAAAAGGCTACGACCACAATGTGGGCGAAGGGGGCAACCTGCTGTCGGTGGGTCAGAAGCAGTTGATCAGTCTCGCGCGAGCCGTGCTTGCCAAGCCCGAACTCTTCATCATGGACGAGGCGACTTCTTCTGTAGATACGCTGACCGAAGCGCTCATCCAGCGCGGTATGGAAGCCCTGATGCAGGGACGCACGTCGTTCGTCATTGCGCACCGCCTGAGCACCATCCGCCGCGCGGACCGAATCCTCGTCATTGAGAACGGGCGCATCGCCGAGCAAGGGACGCACGCCGAACTGCTGAAATTGCGCGGTCATTACTACCGACTGTACACGCAGCAGTTCAGGCATGAGTTGGAAGTGCAGTATGGGGTGGCAGACCAGCAGACTTCCGAAGCCTCTGAGACTTCCCCTTCGGGGACGATGTCGGAAGTCTTAGGCGAAGCGCTGGCGGCGGATTAAAAACGAACGTCCCGAAGGTTTCAAACTTTCGGGACGTTTTCTTTTATGTTGCACTACCTGCAACATGCCTCCTCTACAGTGGGGGAAACACACAACATGGAGGCGCGCCATGGCAAGACCAGCGAACCATGACCGGGCGGAGAAAATTTATCGTACAATCGAGGAAAATCCGGGCAAAAAGGCGGGACACATCGCCCGCCTGCTGGGGCTCACTGCCTGTCGTCCATAGAAATGAGTTTTCCTGGAGGAATACTGGTTGAATCAATTTCAAAATCTGGAAAAATAATTTCCAAGCCATCGTTATCCTGAAAGTAACCAAACTACTTTCAGGAGGTACGAAATGGCTCGGTTACAGAAGGGTGAACGCGAAGACAAGGAAAACCTGCTGTATCGTCTGCTCAAGCGTTTGCGTTTCGGGGCACGCGAGTCGGAAGTTGCGGAGGAACTGGGCTGGCACAGGCGTACAGCCAATAACTACCTGCGAAAACTGAAAAATGACGAGAAGGCTGAACGGGAAGGTCGTTCCTGGTACGCAAAATGACGTGACAATTGCCTATTTGTAATTTTCCAACTGGTCAATAGAATAAGGTAAAGGAAACATCCCATGCCGCGAATTGACGATGAAGACAAGCGAAACCGATTGGAGCGCATCTATCTTCTGCTGACCCGCAACGCGCGTGGACTCACCGAAGGCGAGATCGCGGATGAGGTCAGGCTGGAGCGCCGCACGGTCAACAACTACCTGCGAGAACTGGAGTTTCAAGGCAAGGCGTTCAAGGACGGTTTGTATTGGTTCCCGCTCGTTCTCAAGGAATCGCGACTACGCACTTTCGATCTTTCACCCGAAGAAGCCGTCACATTGTATCTGGGCGCGCGTTTGCTCTCGAAACAGCAGGATAAGCGCAATGAACCCGCCGAGACCGCCCTGCTCAAGCTGGCAAGCGTCCTGAAAGCAGATGCGGGCATCGGTGCGGAGATCGAGCAAGCCGCGCGCGAACTGGCGCAGAGACCTATTCAAAAGGAATACCAGCCCGTCTTCCGCGATGTGGTACGGGGGTACATCTATCGCAAAAAGATCGAGATCACGTATCGCCCACTCAACTGGAACAAGTCTTTTCAGACCACTTTCGCCACCTACCTTTTAGAACCTTCTCCAATAGGCTTCACCACCTACCTGATCGGGCACAGTTCCGTTGTGGACAAATGGCGCGCCTACAAACTGGAGCGGATCGAATCTGTCCGCCTGACGAAGGAAGAGTATGCCCTGCCGCCCGATTTTCCGGGGCTTGAAATCCTGCGCAATGCCTGGAGCATTGTCATGGGCGAGGAGACCGTTCGAGTCGTCCTGCGGTTCAGCGAGAAAGTGAAAGCCCGCGTGCTCGAAACGCGCTGGCATCCCTCCCAGCAGACGCGACCAGACCCTGAGAATCCAAATGCGCTTTTGTGGGAAGTGCAGGTTGCGGACACGCTCGATCTCCTTCCCTGGATCCGCTCGTGGGGCGCGGACGTGGAGGCGCTGGAGCCGGAGGGGTTGAGGAAGGCGCTGGAGCGGGAGGCGAGGAGGCTGGGGGAGGTGTATCGAATCGGAGAAGTCAAGCCGCAAGATGAGTTGATTGCGCATTTGCGAAAAGACAAAACAGAGCAATTACTCATTACGCATCTTACTGAAGCGGCTCGACTGGCTGAAGAATTTGCCGCAAAGGTTGGCTTGCCTGAGATTGGGAAAATTGCGGGCTTGCTGCACGACTTTGGCAAAGCCAGCGCAAAATTTCAAGGATATTTGCGTTCCAAACAAGGTTTGATAAACCCTGATGAAGACGGTTATGTGGACGCGCAGCGCGGC
>JACAET010000029.1 GCA_013388685.1 Chloroflexota bacterium
AGCAAAAGCGGATTGCGTCGCTGCTGGCGCGCGCCGACCGCCTGCGTCAGTTGCGCCGCGCCGCCAACGCCCTCGCCGATTCCCTGCTCCAGTCCGTGTTTTTGGAGATGTTTGGGGATATAGACAAGAATCCACAGCATTTTCCAGAAGTAACTTTAGAAGAGATTGCTTCAAAAACAAAATTCGGAATTGTTGATGGACCATTCGGCTCACATCTAAAAGCCGAAGAATACACAAACACTGGCGTTAGAGTTATTCGTGTCAATAACATAAAACCAAACAGATTTAACTTTGAAGATATCCGATACATCTCCCCTGAAAAATATGAAACTATAAAGCGAAGTACGGTTCGCCCGAATGACATCATAATGGCAAAAGTTGGCAATACGATTGGCAAGGCTTGTGTCTTCCCAAAAGAAATCGAATTTGCTGTATTGACTGCAAACGTTTGTAAAATCACCGTTGACAGCAAATTTGCAAACCCAGTTTTCCTTTCTTACCAAATGAATTTTTATGTAATTCAAGAAAGAATCAAAAATCTTTCGGGCGATACCGCCAAGCCAATGATAAATATTCCCCGCCTGAAAGAGTTGAAACTATTGCTCCCCCCGCTCACCCTGCAAGAGGAGTTTGCGCGCATTGTCGGGGCGGAGCGCCGCTCCGCCCGCACTGGGGTCGAGGGGCTGCGGGGGCACATGGCGGAGAGCGAAAGGCAGGCGGAGGGGCTGTTCCAGAGTCTGCTTGCCCTGAGTTTCACCGAAGGGCTGGCGCAAAGTTTCGACGGGGGACGGTAGACGATGGACAGTCAACGGTCTATCGTCCACGGTCTATTTTGCGGGCGCAGCGGCGCGGGAAACGCTCACAGACTTGAAAAAAAATGCGGGCGTGCTATGATGGTATTGGAGGACGCCATGAATACAACCCTCTGGAAAACTCTGTTCTGGACGCCCCGCATTGCGGGCATCCTGTTTGTGCTGTTCGTCAGCCTGTTCGCCTTCGATGTGTTCGAGGAAGGACTCGGCGTTTGGGGGACGCTCCTTGCCCTGTTCGTGCACCTGCTCCCGTCCCTGTTGCTGGCGATTGCCATTTACGTTGCCTGGAAACGGGAGTGGGTCGGCGCGGTCCTGTTCGTCGGCTGGGCGATCTGGTATGTGATCTTTTTCCGTGATCGCGATTTTCCCTGGATGACGTATGCGCTCATGGCGGGAATCCCCGCTGCAATCGGCTTGCTCTTCCTGGCAGATTGGATCTGGCAAAAGCAGATTCGGACCGCCTGAACCGCCTTTGAATATTTCTTCTTCCGATCACATCTCCTTGATCCCATACGGGAAACCATACTCCTCCATCCGTTCCATGAAGACGGTCGGCGGGAAGGCTTCGGGACCCAGCACCCCCGCGCCCTTCCACAACCCCTGCTCCAGCAGTTCCATCGCAATCACCGCGCTGAACGCCGTCTGCGAAACGACCGCCTGACACCCCCAGCGCCTCATGGATTCTTCGTTATCGGTCACCTGATAAAGGTAGACCTGACGCGGCTTGCCGTCTTTCATGCCCTTCACCCACAGACCCGCGCAGGTCTTGCCTTTCATCTTATCGCCCAAATGGGCGGGGTCGGGCAGGCAGGCGGCCACCACGTCGCGCGGCGCCACCATCACGCCCTTGACGTTGATCTTCTCCTTGTTGTCCAGCCCCAGCAGTTTGAGCGTCTTCAACACATTGATGAACTTCTCGCCCAAGCCATACTTGAACGTAACACGCCGCGTCTCGATCCAGCGCGGCATGAGCAGAACCTCCTCATGCTCCACGTTGACGACTTCGACGGGACCGATTCCTTCGGGGAACTCGAACACCTCAGGCTCGGAAAACGGCTCCGTCGTGAACCAACCCTTGTCCTTCTCCCAGATCACGGGCGGGTTGAGGCACTCCTCAATGGTCGTCCAGATCGAGAAGTTGGGCGCGAACTCGTATCCTTCAATCGTCAGGTTGGCGCCGTCGCGCACGCCCATTTCTTCGATTTCGTCGAACAGATGGTCCTGGGCATAACGGGCAAACACATCCACCATGCCGGGCTCCACGCCAATGCCCACCAGCGCCAGCAAGCCCTTCTTCTCCCACTCTGCCGATTTGGCGAATTGATAATCGCCCAGTTTGACGCCCGGCGTATGATAGGGGTCAGTCGGGTGCGGTTCCGAGAGAGTCATCGCCATGTCCATGTAGGTCACGCCCACATTAAAGGCGGCATCGAAGAGTTGTTTGTTGAAGATGGGGTCCACGGCGTTCATGATGAGGTCCACGCCGTACTTGCGCGCCAGGGCTTCGACCATCTCCTGCCTGCCCGCGTCGATGAACTCGACGGGGAAGCGGGCGGCGTCATCCCCCAGTTTTTTCTGCACTTCTTGGGCGCGTTCGAGATTGTAATCAGCCAGTACGATTTGTTCCGCCCATCGTTTCGGTTTGGCGATGACGGCGATTGCCTCGCCCACTCCGCCAACCCCCACAAGTAAGATTTTCATAATCCTTTCTCCATTTGGTTTTATAACCCGCGTTGTGCGAGTTAGAGTTGCATAACGTCCCGAAGGTTGCTTTTTGAATCAAGCCCGAAGGACAGAGCAGACCATCGGGACGGTCAGCAGGCTGAAGTCACGCGAGAGGCGAAGGAAGTCCTAAAAGTAGATTTCCTTGACGATTTTGAGGTGCATGAAAGATTCGGTCTCGCGCACGCCGTCCACTTTGGCGAGTTTTTCGGTGAGGAAGTTGAGCAGATCTTCGTGGTCGCGGCAAAAGACTTCGATCATCAGGTCGTACCGGCCGCTGACGACGACGACATAGACGACTTCGTCGAAGGCGGTCAGCTGGCTGGCGACTTCGAGGATTTTGCGCCCGTCGGTGCGGACGCCGATCATCGCCATGGTGCGCTTGCCCATCATGAGGGGATTGGTCACCGCAACGACTTTGAGGTAGCCCAGTTCGACGAGGCGGGTGTAGCGCAGGCGGATCATGCCGGGAGAGACGTTGAGTTGTTCGGCGATTTGCGAAAAAGCCATCCGCCCGTCTTTGCGCATGGCTTCGATGATGGCGCGGTCAATCTCGTCTAAACCCTGCAGGTCTTGATTGACGATTTTTTCTTCCATTGCCATATTTTATCACAAATTTTCAATTTATTCAATAATTTTATAATTATTTCTTATTTATTGTGTCATTTTATTGTTTTTTATATTCTCATTGGAATCAAAAAGCCGCCGGTTGCAATGCAACCGGCGGCGTGAGGGGTAAAGCGGCGGCTACTCCCCGCCCTTCACTTCCGTCCAAATTCTGTCGTAGAGCGGCGTGGCATCTCCGACGTCTTCGATGCGGTGACCGGCGTCAATCGCCTCTTGCGGAACGTTGGTAATGGGTGAATTCATATAGGCGTTATACAGATCGGGCTGGTTTTCCTTGGCGTATTCTAAAGCCGCGAGACTGGGGTTGACGTAGGGGAAGTCGCGCAGCATGAGCCAGAACATGTTGCCCTGCATGGTGTAGTTGATCCAGGCATAGGCGGCATCGAGATGCGGCGCGCCGGTGGGAATTGCCCAGTTATCCTGCCAGAGAATTGCGCCTTCCGTTGGATAGACGTAGGTAAAAGCGGGATTTTCCTGATTGGCAGTGAAGGCTTCGCCCGTCCAGGTGATGCCGAGGTCCACGTCGCCGGCGATCAGGGCAGTTTTGGGGCTGTCGCTGTCGAAGAGTTTGACGTTGGGGACGAGTTCCGCCAGTTTGACCTTGGCTTCTTCCAGCTGGGCGGGGTCGGTGGTGTTGACATCGTAGCCCAGGGTGAGCAGGGTCATGCCGATGATGACACGCGAGTCATCGAGGAAGACCATGCGCCCGGCGTATTCCGGGTTCCACAGGTCGGCAAAGGACTTGGGCGGATTTGTTACTTTATCGGCGTTGTAGATGATCGCATCGGTCCCCGCCTGGTAGGGAATGGTATATTCGTTGCCCGGGTCGAAGGGCAGGTTCAGGTAGTTCGGGTCGAAAGTGGACATGGGGAGTTTGCTCTGGTCAATTTTCTGGAGCAAACCCTGACGAATCATCAAGCCAACGATGTAGTCGGTGGGCTGGACCAGGTCGTAGTTGGTGCCGCCCGCAGAGAGCTTGGCGTACATCTCTTCGTTGCTCGAATATTCGTCGTGGTTGACCTTCACCCCGTACACTTCCTCGAAACAGGTTTTCCACTCGGTGGGAATGTATTCTGTCCACACAAAGAGGTTCAACTCCTTCGAGGTTACTTCCATACGCGGCTCAGGCTCAGGGCAGGTGGATTCTGCTTGTTGGCCTCCGCCGCAGGCTGCCAGCGTGAGACTGAAGGCAATCGTCAACGCCAGCAGTTTGAACAACAGGTTTTTACTCATCTCTTCCTCCTTAGAAGAATTTTGGGTTTCGAATTACACGGCAGGCGCCGTGAGATTCACAGCATTTATCAGGCTTCGCGGTTTTGCAGGCGCTGCAGGAGAATGACCGCTGTCAACACAATGGCAATCCAGATGGTGGATAGGGCATTGACCTGCGGAGTGATGATGCGCCGTAAAAGCCCATACACATAAATTGGCAGGGTGGTTGCGCCGGGACCTGTGGTAAAGAAAGTGATGACGAAGTCATCGAGCGAGAGGGTAAAAGCCAGCAATGCGCCGGAAAGCACACCAGGCAGGATCATCGGGAAGGTGACCCGCCAGAAGGTGGTCAGTTCGTTGGCGCCCAAATCCATGGCAGCTTCTTCAAAGGACTTGTCGAATCCCTGCAGGCGCGCCTGCACCACCAGAGTCACAAAGGGGACGCTGAAGGCGATGTGGGAAACGATGACGGTTCCCAGTCCGAGGGAGAGGCGGGCGTCGCCTGTCAAGCCGAAGGCGTTGTTCAACAGTCCGAAGAGTTGGCTGAAGAGGGTCAGAATCCCAATTCCCATCACGATTTCGGGGATGACGATGGGAATGTAGAGGGAGATTTGAGAGAAAGGCTTCATGCGAAAGTCGTAGCGTTGAAGCGCAAGCGCCGCCATCGTGCCAATGACGGTGGAAACGAAGGTGGAAATGAAAGCGATGGTCAGCGTGTTTCGCGCCGCAACGCCCACTTCGCGGTTCTGCGAGAGTTCACAGAACCAGTGAAATGGTCCGCATGGGCTTTGGGTAACGAGGCTGCCGCTGGTTTTGAGGGGACCGAAAGAAGAGATAAACCCCTCAAAGAGCACATTGGTGCGTGAGGCGTTGAAGGAGTACAGCACCAAAACAACAATCGGCGCGTACAGGAAGATATACACCAAAACAGTAGCAACACGGATGAAGGGATGACGGCGGTAAGGGTTCATGCCGCGATGATCTCCTCTCCAAATCCGAATTTACGGGTATAGAAGTAGGTGACGATGAGAGTCATGATCATGAGAATCAGGGAGGCGGCGGAGCCGAAGGTGGGGTCGCGCGCCGAGAGGAATTGATTCTGGATGAGGTTGCCCACCAAAATCACCTGCTTGCCGCCCAGTAAATCGGAGACGATGAACGTCCCCATGACCGGGATGAAGACCAGGATGGTTCCCGCCACCACGCCGGGCATCGAAAGCGGCAGGGTAACCCGCAGGAAAGTCCGGAACGGATTCGCTCCAAGGTCGGCGGCGGCTTCGTACAGCGGCAATTCGATTTTTTCGAGCGAAGTGAAAATGGGCAAAATCATGAACGGCAGAAATTCATAGACCATGCCCACCAGCACCGCCCCGGGCGTGTACAGCATTTGCAGCGGCTCGAATGACAACCCAAGCCGCGCGGCAACCCAGCCGAGCACGCCGTTGATGACACCCTGCTCGCGCAAGAGCATCATCCAGGCATAGACGCGGATGACGAAATTCGTCCACAGGGGAACCAGCACCAGCATGAGAAAGGTGTTGCGCCGCCGCGGATGGGAACGGGCAATGAAATACGCCAGCGGGTAGGCAAGCAAAATGACAATGACCGTTGTCCAGAAGGCGAGCGTAAGCGAACGCCAGAGGATTTGGGCGTACAACGGATCGAAGCAGGAGGCTTGCCCGCCGGGGCAGTTTGTGCTGTAACCCATCAGCCGAAGATAGTTATGGAATGAAAAACCGTAAATCACCCCGCCATCCGGGCTTCTCGAACCGAAACTGACGACCAGCGTCAAAAACAGCGGGATGACCAGCAGGAAAAACAGCCACAGCGTGGTCGGGAGCGCCAGAAGCGTCCCCTGCCAGGCTTTATTTTCACGAAGCCGCTGAAGCATGGTTACGCCTCCTTTTTCAAAATCAGCGTATTTTCGGGCATCAGGTAAATGCCCACGATTTGATCCTTGTGATAAAAGGAGAACGGATCGAGCCGCGAAATGCGGTTCTGTTCCATGACCTTGAGCCTGGCGCCGTTGCAATCGAGATAAACGTGCGTATCCGAACCGATGTAAATGGAGTTGATGACCTTTGCCTTGAACACACCATCCTTTTCGCTGTCGCTTTCTACAATTCGAATCTTCTCCGGACGGATGGAAACGACGACTTCCTCCCCGTTGACCAAATCCTTCGACATGGGCACACCGGTCAACTCGGCATTCAAGGCAGGGACGAAGACGTTCGCCTCATCCGCCGAGATGGACTTGATCTTTCCATCCAGAAAATTCGACTCGCCTATAAAATCTGCCACAAAGCGATTGGCGGGACGCTCGTAAATTTCCACCGGCGTTCCCATTTGCATGACTTTCCCCTTGCTCATCACAGCGATACGGTCAGACATGGTCAGGGCTTCTTCCTGATCGTGGGTCACGTAAATGAAGGTGATGCCCAATTGCTGCTGGAGCGCCTTGAGTTCCAACTGCATCTCTTTACGCAGTTTCAGATCCAGGGCGCCGAGCGGCTCGTCGAGCAGGAGAACATCCGGCACCTTCACCAGCGCCCGCGCCACCGCTACGCGCTGCTGCTGTCCGCCGGAGAGTTGGCGGGGTTTGCGGCGTTCCATGCCGGTCAGTTGCACCATCTCCAGCGCGCGCCTGACCCGCTTTTCGATTTCATCTTTCGATGCGCCTTCCATCTCCAGCCCAAACGCCACATTCTGGTACACCGTCATGTGCTGGAAGAGGGCGTAATTTTGAAAGACTGTATTGACCTTGCGCTGGAAGGGTGGAGTGTGACCCATCGGCTTGCCTTCGATATAAACCTCCCCCTGGGTGGGCCACTCGAAGCCCGCAATCATGCGCAGGGAGGTGGTCTTGCCGCATCCTGAAGAACCAAGCATCGAGAAAAATTCGCCGTTTTTGATTTGCATGGTCACATGATCCACGGCGTTCAACAAATTCCCCTCGGGCGTGACAAATTGTTTCACAACATCCCTTAATTCGACTGCGAACTCACTGGTCATCTATCTTCTCCTCAGAATGGGATGGGGGTATTTTATAACAAGTCGCCTAACATGGCGAGGAGGGGGAGACTGCCCGACACACGAGCCTAGAGGGTGTTTGCCACGGCGCCCACCGCGTCGCGCAGACGGTTCAATCCTTCGTCAATCTCGCTCTGTTCGATGATCAGCGGCGGCTCGATGCGGATGGTCTGCGAACTGGTGAGCGTGCCAGCCACCAGCACGCCGCGCTTGAACAATTCCGCCGCGACCTTGTAGCCCAGCGCGGGCGAACGGAAATGCTGCCCGATGAGCAAACCTTTCCCTGTCACTTTTTCATACACCTGCGGAAACTCCTCGGCAAGTTCGGTCACCTTTTCGATGAGGTAACTGCCCTTTGCCGCCGCGCCCTCCCAAAGTCGGTCGCGAAGCGTGACGTGGATGGCGGCGATGGCGGCAGAGCAGGCTAAGGCGCCTCCGCCGGTCGTCGTGGTGTGCATGAACGGATTCGGATACATCATCGGCTTGAAGATCTCCTCGGTGGTGGTTACCGCGCTGATGGGCATCACGCCGCCGCCGAGCGATTTGGCAGTGGCAATGATGTCGGGGACGACATCCCAATGATTCACGCCCCACAGTTTCCCCGTCCGCCCGAGACCCGTTTGCACTTCATCTGCTATTAACAGCGCGCCATGCTTTTTCGTTGCGGTGCGGATGCGGGACCAGAAATCGTCGGGCGGGACGATGGCGCCCGCCTCGCCTTGAATCGGCTCGAAAATGACCGCCGCCACGCCAATACCAACTTTGTCACAAATTTCAAGTTGCTTCTCCACCGCGTCCGCGTCGCCATATGGCACGTGATAGACCTGCCCGCCGTACAGCGCCCCCATGCGGTCGCGGTAATCGGCTTTGCCCATCATCGAAAGCGAGCCCATCGTCTTGCCGTGAAACCCCTTGACCGAAACGATGAACGCCGATTTGCCCGTGTAGAGTTTTGCGATTTTGATTGCCGCTTCGATGGCTTCGGTGCCGCTCGCCGCAAACCAGGAATACTTCAAATCGCCCGGCGTGATCTCCGCCATGAGTTTTGCCAGCACGCCGCGCAGCGGGTCAATCAACTCCTGCGAGGGCATGGGACTGCGCTTTGCCTGCGCAATGACCGCCTCGACCACTTCGGGATGACACCAGCCCAGGTCCATCATGCCGTAGCCGCCCAGCCAGTCAATGTACTTGCGCCCCAGCACATCGGTGAAGATCGAGCCTTTGCCCGACCATTCCACCGAAGCCCAATCCCCCGCCTCCGTCACCGACTTGCGGTATTCCAGCCAGCCGCGGTTGAAATGCTCGGCGAAATTATGTTTGGATTCTTCGATGATCCATTTTGCCTGAGCCTCGTCTGGAAAATTTTCCTGACGGATGACCTCAAGCCATTGGGTTGAATAATTGAGTGCGTTGTCGTAGTTCATATAAATCCTTACATTCCTATTCGGTGGTCGAGTAGGGCGAGCGCTCTTCTCGCTCGTATCGAGACCACAGGTTTCAAGAATATTTTTGTAACAAGAATTGCTTTACGGCGTGGTGGTCTCGATACGTCCCGCCACGCTTCGACTTCGCTAACGCTCCGCTCAGCGCGACGGGACTATTCGACCACCGAATACACCTAGAATTTCCTGCTCCACTCCTTCGGCCATCTCTCCACCACCACCTTCTTTTGGGTGAAGAACTCCACCGCATCCATGCTCTGCCCGTGCATATCGCCGAAGAAACTGTCCTTCCAGCCCGAAAACGGGAAGAACGCCATCGGCGCGGCAACCCCGATGTTGATTCCGATGTTGCCCGCTTCGACCTCGTACCTGAACTTGCGCGCCGCCGATCCGCTCGACGTGAACAGACTCGCCTGGTTGCCGTACACACCGCTGTTGGCAAGCGCAATCGCCTCGTCAATCGTATTGACGTGCATCAGGCTCAACACGGGACCGAAAATCTCCGTCTTCCAGATTTCGCTGCCAGGCTG
>JACAET010000036.1 GCA_013388685.1 Chloroflexota bacterium
GGTTTGGGCAAAGGCAATGACCAGATAGTTCAGGCCAAAGTACGCCGCGACGGCGCGTCCGCCCCGTTGCGGATTCCAGACGGCGAGGGCAATCACCGCTAGCGTCGCAACGTGAAATACCCACCCCCAGCCTGCATAGGGCAGGGCGGCGCGGCTGATGATTTCGAAGATGACCTGCTGCGTATCGCGCGGGTCATAGGGGCGTTCGGTGTAGAGCGGCAGAAACGAGATAAAGATTAGCAGGAAATAGACCAGCGGGTAGAACCATTTGCGTTGGGTAAGCGGCGCGTTCATGGGGTTTTTATCTGTTCCCTTTGGACGGGTTTTCTATAGTTTAATTGTATTCATTGTTTCTTTTTTCACAAGTAGACAAGGGTTAACAATGTGTAAAACCTCGGCTCTTACAAAGGCGCAAGCCGCGCATCAGATTAGCGCCTGGACAAAAACAAATTGCGTTTCAGCCCAATGCTGACGAGCGCCGCCAGCGCCCAAATCCCGGCATTGAGCGCCATGAACGCAGGCTGATAGAGGAGGTCCAGAAAGAGCAGGTTGGTGAGATTGATGACCAGGTGAAAAAGGCCCGCCAGCAGAACGCTAAAGCCGGTCTCCTGCGTCAGGGCGTACAGAACGACCGAGTAAGCCATCAGCAGCACGGTCAGCAAAACCGCCATGAGCGGACCGCGCTGCAAAAACGGGAGGTGAATCGGCATCCACAGCAAGCCCACCAGCAGAGACGAGGCGAGTCCGCCCAGGCGGGCATCCAGCCGCTTGTTCAGGTAGCCGCGCCAACCCAGTTCCTCGCCGAGCGCGCCCAGCGGCATCCACAAGATTGCCAGCAGCAGGGAATTATAGGCGGGGGCATCCTCTGCAGGTTGAATGCTGAGAAGGGAAGCCGCCAGCCGCAAGACCAGCGCCGCTCCAACGGGAATCAGCGCAGCGGTCAGGTAGCGCAGAGCGGGCGTCTCTTTGGCGTGAACGATGATTTTGTGTCCGTCCTTGCGAAACAGTGCAAGCATCAACAGGGCGGTCAGTCCCGGCCCCCATTGCGGCAGGCTGATTTCGGCAGGCAGCCCGGCGGCTTGCTGCACGCCGCCAAGCAGGATGAGAAAGAACCAGGTCAAGCCATAGAAAACGATGATTCTCGCAAACATGGAATACTCCTCGAATGGTTCGGGACGGTTCTACGCGGAAGGCTGTTCTTGCTTCAAGGCTGCCAGCAAATTTTCATACCAGCGGATATTGAACGCATAAAATTCACGTCCGTATTGCAAAGTCAGCATTTGGAATTTGGCGATGGGTTGCAGTTCTGGGGCAATCTGCAGGCTGGCGGTCTGCTGGTGGAGAGAATCCAACCGGCTCAAGAGTTGCCGCAAGCGCTGAAGATGCGCCTCCAGCGTGCGGATGCGCTCTTCAGCGGGCGCAAGCCCCAGGAAATACAGGCGGGTCAGAGCCGGGTCCTTGACCTTTTCCTCCTCGATTTCCGAGACCAGCCATTCCCCAAATGCCTCCCGCCCGGCGGCGGTGAGATGAAAGACCTTTTTGTTGCGCCCATGCTCCACCTTTTCTTCCCCCTCGATCCAGCCTTTGGCAAGCATTCGGTCAATGGCGGCGTTGATGCTGCCAAAACTGGCGCTGTAAAAGAGCGTAATGCCGCGCTCCAGCGCCTTTTTGATTTCGTAGATGCTCATCACCCGCAGCGCAAGCAAGCCCAAAAGCACATATTCCATTGAAATATCCTTTAGATATATACCTAATAGTAATATTCATAAGGGAAAATGTCAAGGGGTCGTTTTGCGGCAACGCCAACCAGACGAATCAAAACAACCTAACGTAATTTGAGTGCGGGATAGGCTATCGAACCGTCCCGAAGGTTATGAACCTTCGGGACGTTATACACTGACTACTGTTCCTTGATTCTGTTCACTGGCTCCACACCTTCTCCACCTTCACCTTGCTGTCATAGAACACTGCTGAACCGCCAGCCACAGGGAGTTGCAGGGGAGGCAGTCTTACCGTTTTCATATCGTTTAATCAGCCTTAACCAGATGTTCGATTGGTCTTAACACCCCGCCGGTAAAATCCACAGAGGAGAGGCATACTATGTCGAACATTCTTTTCATTTGCGGGTCATTAAATCAAACGACAATGATGCATAAAATTTCCAGGCACTTAAAGGAACACAATTGCTTCTTTACCCCCTATTATGCCAACGGAATCGAAGATATGGCGGCGCGGGCAGGCTGGCTGGATTTCACGGTGCTGGGCGGGCGTCACTTGCGGGAGACCAGGGATTACCTGGCGGACAGTCACCTGAACGTGGACCTGCGCGGTGCACGAGGCGGGTACAACCTGGTAGTCACATGCAGCGACCTGATCGTCCAACGGAATATCCGCGGCAAGCGGATGGCGCTGGTTCAGGAGGGCATCACCGAGCCGGAGACATGGCTCTACCACGCGGTCAAAGCGCTCAAACTACCCCGCTATCTTGCCAATACGGCGACCACGGGGCTTTCGGATGCCTACGATATTTTTTGCGTGGCTTCGGAGGGCTATGCGCGTCATTTCATCCGCAAAGGGGTGCGTCCCGAAAAAATCGCGGTGACGGGCATCCCGAATTTCGACAACCTGTCCGAAAACCTGCAAAACGATTTCCCCTACCGAGGGTATGTGCTCGTGGCGACCTCCCCCCTGCGCGAGTCGTTCCGGCATGACGACCGCGCAGCGTTCCTGCGCAAATGTGTGGACATCGCCGCGGGCCGCCCCCTGATATTCAAACTCCATCCCACAGAGAATCCGCGCCGCGCCCGCGCCGAAATCGCCCGTCACGCCCCCGGCGCGTTGGTGTTCGAGCATGGGAATGTCAATCACATGATTGCCCACGCCGAGGTGGTCATCACACAGCAATCCACCTGTACGTTTGTGGCAGTCGCATTGGGCAAGGAGGTTTACACCAATCTGGACGTGGCGCAACTTAAAGAGTTGATGCCGCTCCAGAACGGCGGCGCCTCGGCGGAGCGAATCGCCAATGTATGCCGCCGTCTCCTGCTGACCCCGGTGCCTGTCCTGCACAAGGTGCGGCGTGGACTGCTTGCCCGTCCGCGCTGGGAACAGGAAGACGCTTTCTAATTCCAGCAATTCGCGTGCCAAGTGAATATGGATGCGCCTGTTCTTCCATCCGGTTTTCAAAGCCTGAACGACTCGCTTCTTTCGGAGGTCGTGCGCGCCATGGCATTGCCGCCCACGAATATCACACAGGCGATCATTCGCCTGATCTTTGGGCGGGCGGCGCAGCGCTTATCGGACATGGCTCTGGGCTTCGACCGCGAGGTTGCCCATCACGGTTTCGCGGCGGGAGCGCGCTGGCTTTTGCCGCATTTTGTCTCCGCGCATACTGCGCGCGGCAAGGAGCGGATTCCCAATGAGGGACCGCTGTTGATCGTCTCCAACCATCCCGCCTCGTACGACGGGATTCTCATCTCCGCCTACGTCAACCGTCCCGACTACAAGATTATCATTGGTGAAATCCCGCCTTACAAGTTTCTTCCTCACGTATCCCGACACGCCATCTTCTCGCCGTCCGTCAAGAACGCCTTCGGGCAGATGCAGACCGTCCGCAATGCAATCCGTCATTTACAGGGCGGCGGCGCGCTGTTGATCTTCCCCCGCGGGGCGATCGAACCCGATCCGGCCTTCATGCCCGATCCCGCCGCGGAGTTCGGTAAGTGGTCGCGCAGCCTCGAAATCTTCCTGGAACGCGTCCCGCAGACCCGTGTGCTGGTCACGATAGTAAGCGGAGTCATCGCCCGATCCGCGCTGCGCCACCCGATGACCTGGTTTCGCAAGTCTCGCCCAGACCGCCAGCGGCTGGCATTCATGCTTCAGATCATCCACCAGATTTTACAGGAAAGGGAATTGTACGGGCTGACGCCGCGGGTCACTTTCGGCGAGTTGCTGTCGAGCGTGAAACGCCAGCATGTTTTGTCGGAGATCGAGCGATCCGCAAGGCGAGTATTGGCGCAGCATCTGTTGCAGGGCGATCCTGTCAATGTCTATTCTTCCTGAGGGAAGAGCGCATACCGCTTTCATGGCGGTATGGACGTCGGGATAAGCGAATCAAGCGTTCCCACGTTTGGATTTTGCCGCCCGAATTAATCCCTGCAAAATCTTCGGCTTTTTTTCAATCGGAATTCTGCGCGCATCTATTTTGCATCGCTCGACCGAATCGGCGTTTCGGCGCGGTAGAGATGCCAGACAGCATTCAAGGGGGTATCGCCTTCGATGACGTTGTAGAACACCCAGACTTTGGATGTCCCAACGAACGGCTCCGGCTCGGCTTTGGCGGATTGTGAGTCGGTCAACAGCCACTGGCGCTGCGGCGATTCGAACAGCGTTGCCAGCCAGATTTCCCCCGCTTGGGCAAAGGTCACGTCCCAAAAACTCGTCCCTGCTTCGTTGATTTGATAGACCGTGTAAACCCTGCCGTTGAAAACAATCGGTTCGTTCGATTGCGCCAGCGCGGGATGCGCCAGCGCCGAGGCGGGCGGGACGATGGTCTCGACCAGGCGAAAGGCGGTTTCACCCGCCCCCCGGACGTAGACGTGCGTGCGCGCTTCGGCTTCCATGCCGGGGAGCAGAATCTCCTGCCCGTCGTAGAACCACGAATACGGGTCCACCTTGTCGCCGGGGTCGCTCGTCACGGCCTGGGGCGCGGGGTTGGGCTGGGTCAGGTCGAACATGCGTATCTGCACAATGCCATTTTCATCTTCGAAGCCGTAGGTCAGGGCGGGCTTGTTCCTCATCCAGCGGGCAAAGGCCGAATCCATCGGCGCAAACCCGCGCAGGGGACGTCCCTGCCGCTCGACCACGTTGACCTGCGCGGGGTCATCCAGCGAAATGTACTGCAACTCGAACCAGTCATTGGCGCGGTTCGTGCCGCCCGCTGGGACGGCTTCGTTCTTGATCCAAAAGACGAAACCACCCTTTTGCTCTGACAGGATGGTGGGATAGATTGCCCGCCGTGTCAGGTCTGGAGGAGTGGGCAACTCCTGCATCTCCCCCGACGTGGGGCTGGTCGGGCGGACGAGAAGCATTTTCCCCGCCTGGTCCATGCCGACGTAATAGGCGCCGTCGGCATCCAAGCCGGGGTTGGCGCGCCCGAAGAGGGTGCTTTCGAAGGCACGGAAGCCTTTGCCGTCGGCGGGGATCAGGTCGCCGGTGGCGGGATCCACGCCGCAATGCCAGACGACGCCGTTACCGCGGTTGTCAGTCATCTCGAACCAGACCATGTACTGATGATCGGCGGTGAATTCGACGTTGGCATAGTTGACCGCCAGGTCGCCGACCTGCGTGACCTGCGGCGTGAACTCCGCCGGGGACGGGGTCTCGACAGGCTCGACCATCTCCGCTGTGGGGGGCGGCGCGCCGGTCAGCGAGCAGGCGAGCAGGGCAAATACCAGAGGAAAGATCACAAAATATTTTTTCACGGCGATTGAACTCCGCTTCCGTAATTATCGTGCCGATAGCGGGGCCAGACAGCTGTGCCATAGCCCTGCAAGCCGCTGTTCTGGATGACCGTCAGCGAGCCGGTGGAATCCACGATGTAAATTGCGCCGCCGGCAATCATCGGGCTGCCGATGACCTGCGCCCCCGAAGCGAGCGCATAGGTCTTGACCACGTTCCCGCTCAAATCGCGGATTTGCAGTTCGCCCGCCGCAATCGTCAAAATGTACTGGTCATCCGCCAGGACGGGCGTGCTGGTCCCGCCCCGCGTCAGGGTTGCCAGTTGCGTTCCCTGACAGGCGGGCGTCACCTTCCACAACTGACCGTCGCCGTTTTGTCCCACGCCGCCGGGCGAGAGGTTGACGTACACATTGCCGTCTTTGTCAATCGTGGGCGATTGGTAGTAGCCTGTCATCGGCAGCGGTCCGCCTTGCAATTCGAAGACGCACATCGGCTGGAGATTGGCGTCCAGGTGGTACATGGCGAACATGTTGCGGCTGTCCACGCCGTGCGTAAAGGCCGCCCACAGCGAGCCGTCCCCGGCAATCACCACTTCGCCCGCTACGGCATCTTCATCGTTCTGCCCCACGCCGCTGCTGTGACAACCCTTATCGCCGGGGTCGAAATACGCCAGGATGTTCAACTGCGGGTCGAGTTTTACCACCGAACAGCCATAATAGAACTCAGTATCGGTTGCGCCCAGGAACTGCTCTGCGCCGCCCGCGTAGATGAACTGCCCATCGCTGGTCAGCCCGGCGCCGATCCACGAGCGGAAGCCGTCCTGCACGTTCAGGCTGTACACGATGTTCCCGCTGGCATCCATGGCAAACAGCCCGCCGCAATTCTCGTTCACGGGCTGCTGGCAGAACTTTTCCGGCGTGTTGACCGTGCCGAAATAAAACAACCCGTTCAGGTACACGCCCGAAGCGTCGGAGGTGGCGCGAAAATCCTTCGGCAGGCTGGCAACCTTCTCAAAGGTATTCGCGTCCAGCGCGGAAACCGACCCGCCGAAGACGATGTTCTGGAAGACGCGCCCCGCCTCGGGCTGGTAAAGCAGTGTGGCTTCCGAACTGCCGCTGCGCGCCAGCAGATAGAGTTTGCCGTCCCTCACGTTATAGCCCAGCAAAGCGTCTTTGTAGGGGCTTGCAGTGCAATTGCCTCCCTGTCCGCGGTCATGGTTCGCCCACACGATGAAATCACCCGCCTGAATCGGCGAAGCGGTGACGTTCGCGCATGACCCCGAAGGAACGGTGATGCTCGTCACATCGCCGTTGGTCTGATAGACGGCATCGGCGACAGGCTGAAACGGCACGGAGACGGGGATCGATTCGGCGGCGGGAGGCGCAGTCGGCCCGACCGCCGCTTCAGTCGGGACGGGAGGCGGGGTCGCCGTTTCGATGGGCGGAATCTCCGCTGTGGGGGTCGGCGCGCTCGTCAGCGAGCAGGCGAGGGTGAAGAGAATGAGTACGGTCAAAAGTGGGATGTTTTTCATTGGATCAACTCCTGTTCTTTGGCGGTAAATAGCGGAACATCGTTCCATCCGGGCGGACGATGTACACCTGATCCTGGATTCCCTCCTGCCCGCCGGAAGTGTCGGAGGGCTGCAAACGTTCCAATTCTTTCAGCCGTTTGTGGGCAGCGCGCAGGGCGGCGCGCTCGGAGAGGTAGATGCCGTCGAGCGGATACCACTCGCCCGCAAAGGTATCGTAGCCGCGTAAGCGCCAAACGGGAATGTTTAGATGATGCAAGAGAGTCTCGATCATGGTTTTTACTCTGCCAGATTCACAATGTCTTCGGATGTGACCACGCTGAGATTCTGTGCGGCGTAAGCGACCAGTTCTTCGTAGGCGGCGAAGATGGCGGCTTTGTCGGCTTCTGTGCGCGGTTTGGAGGGGGCGGGGGCGGACAAGTCCCAGGGCGGGGCAGGGGATTGCCTTTCTTCGCGCTATTCGAACGCGTCTGCCGTCAACCTCTTTCCGAGGGCGCGTGAAATTCCAAGAATCTCCCCATGACTTCTGCCAGGGACGAAGAATGGAAAAGCCCGAAAGCGGATAAACGTAAAATCGTTTTGCCAGGATAAGAATTGAACATGTCCAATCCGGTGGAAGCTTCGCGCATCTTGCGGATTACCGCCCGGATACGAATTGGCTACCTGGTCGCTTTGCTGGCAGTGGAGGCTCCGCTCCACCCGCGTCTGCCCTCACGGCTGTTCAGCCCAATCGCTGTTTGAGTGTTTTCGGGTCCAAATAGAGTTCCACATAGCCGCAATTTGGGCAGGCGCGGGCCTGTTCAATGACAGTGACCTGCCTGACCATGCCTTTTTGTTTTTGGGAGACATAGCCGATTGTCCCGCCGCTCACGCTCAATCGGCCTTCGTCCATCGGTTGATTGCATTTGGGGCAGGGGGTTGTTTCCATGATTTTCTCCTTGAAAGAAAACTGTCTCGAAGGTTTGGGGGCGGCGGGAAGAAGGGTTACAACGTTTCCAGCGAAAAGATGTCGTCCACCCCGTTCCAGTAATAGACGGCATAGGCGGCGCCGTCTTGCAGTTCGGCAAAGGCTGCGTCTGGCATGGTGAAGATTTTGTCCGCCAGGTGCAGTTCGGTGACGACGTAGGTGCTGGTGGAGTTGTTCGTGCGGCTGGTGCGCTGGACGCGGGCGACGCGGGCCGTCCCTTTGGCGGCGGCGACTTCGACGGGGCGCATTGGCTTGACGCCCAAAAAGATGAGCGGCGCGCCCAGCAGGGCGGCAGTCCCCGCCCCGACGAGCATCCCCACGCCGGCGGCGCTGTCTGTGGAGAGCGACTGTACTCCCCACGCCGCCAGCCCCCCGCCAAGCAGGCAGGTCAGCCCAAAGCCCAAGGCGCCCAGAAACAGTTTTTGGGCGCGGCGTTTCTTCGTCATGCGCGCAGATTGACGAGGCGAAAGCGCGCCTTTGCGGTTATATTCGAGGTCTTCGGCGGTGAAGTCGAATAGTTGCATGAGACGAGGGGTCATGATTTATCCATTAGCAAAAACGAACACGAGCAGGGGCAGCGCCAGGCAAAAGCATAACGTCAGGTTGGCAAAGACCAGACTGAACCATAAGCGCGGCATCGTCCTGGAGATGTCTATTTCCAGCGCCGCATCGGAGGGATTTTGCGGGTCGTAATAGATCGTCACCGGCGCTCCGGGCGAATATTTTGCAACCAGTTCGCGCGCCCGGCTGGAGCCGCTATCCGGGCCGGGGCTGATGCGTTTGCCCGTGTAAGTTTGCCCCATCACGGTATATTGATAGACGATGTGCGGATAGTAGATGCGGCGGCTGCCCCTTCTTCGGCTGCGCAACTCCGATTCGACGATGTTCCCCGGCGCGGAGGGCCAGGTCTGCATGGCGCTTGCCTTTCGACGGGCGGAGAAGATGTTTAACAGAAGGGCGCCATTGACGAGCAGTGTCAAGACGACGATGAAACCGCCAAACAACAGAGTGGTGAGGATGTTGGTATCCATACGTTTCTCTCCTCTCCGTCACCGTTGAAAATACATCGTCATTGGACCGTTCGGGGCGAGGATTTCAAGTTCCAGGCGATTCTCCCAGCAGCCGTAGGGTCCGGTGGAGGCGGGGAGAATGGTCACCACGGGAAATGTGCATGGCGTGGAAAACACTTGTCCGCCGCTGCCTGCCTTGCAGTCGAACATCTGGCTTTGCGAAACTTGCGTGTCGAAGGTCAGCATGTGCATGTCTGTGGTGTAGCCTCCGCTGTTCTCGAAGAGGGCGTGTCCTTCTGCCCATGAGCCATCTGGATTATTGGCGCGCATGATGAAATCGCCGGAGTAGGTGAAGGCAACGTCGGTGAAGGTGAGTTTTAGTTGCCCGGAGGGGATGCTCAGAAACGGACTGGACTCAGGGACGACAGACGCTACCAGCAAATCCAAACTACTTGCGGGCATGATCCAGGTGCCTTCCAGACACCGGTCGCGCGGGGCGTTGGGCGGGATGGTGGGCGCGGCAGTGCCTTCTACGGGAATGATGATGGGGTCGGATTCCGAATCCGCTGAATGCGCATCGGGGGGCGGCTCGCTGGCGGAGCGGCCTGGCATGTTACAGCCGGTCAACGCTATCAAAAGAACGCAAAGAAACAAGCGGTACATGTTCGAGCGAATCATCTCTTTGTTCTCCTTCTAAAAAAGTCACTACTTACTGCTCCTCTCCCCAGCCCTCTCGAATGGGAGGAAGGGAATGCGTATGGGGGAGATAGAAATTAACTTCAATTCAAGATAAACAACACAACCGTCCCGAAGGTTGGGTTTTGTGCCTGAAAGTGGGCTCTGTCACACCTTCGGGACGGTTCAATCGAACCTTCGGGATGATTGTTCACGGCAAGGCCTGATACGGCTGATTGGACGTGATTTGATACTTGAATTCTCCGGCGTTATCAGTGTAGCAGGTGGAGGGACCGCTGAAGAAACTTCCGTCTATCAGACCGACGAACAGGCGGGTGGCATTGGGCGGGGCGACGAACACCTGCGCTTTGCCCGCACGGTTTTGCCCATCGCCGATGAAGAAGACCTGTCCGATTTGGGGCTGGAGGCGCTCGAAGTCGGTTCCCTGACCGTCGGGGTTGAAGTTCAGGGCTGCAGGCGCCGCGCCGTTGGGGATGGCATCATCCAAAAAGACGCCGACCAGCGCCCCGGCCGGTCCCTGATAGCCGCTGATGCCGCCAAAGGGTTCGATGTTGGCAAAGGTGGACGGCTCGCCGTCGGGCGGGTAGCCTTCTTCGGGCGCGCCAGCATAATAGTTGATCTGACCGCTGACGGTGAAGGTAAATTCGGCGCCGGGCTGAATGCGATAGCCCGGTGGATACGTTTCTTGCACCAGCCCGGCTGGGCGGCAGGAAAAGAGCGAAATATCCGAAGGCTGGTCCAGCGGCGGGATGGCAATGTCGGTGCGCCCGGCCAGGTGAATGACCGGCGCGGCGCCCAGCACAAAGGGAACGGATGTGGCTGCCGGGGCAGGCGTATTCTCCTCAGGCAGCGCCGTGGAAATCTGCGTGCTGACGGCTGCGGCGGTCTCCGCCAGATTGGGCAAGCCGCTGGCGGCATTGTTCACCCTGCGCCAGAGCAGAAAACCGCCAACACAGAGCGCCAACAGACAAAGTACGAGCAAGACCAGAATGACAATGAGGAAATTTTTGTTTTTCACTGTGCCACCGTTTTGTTTCAAAATGAAATTCTAAGTAGTCGGTCGAACATCATTCGACGCGCAGGGGACGTTCTCCAACGTCCCTGTCGGCGCAAGAGAACGCCGACTGTGCCAATGGATTTCTAAAAACATACGACCGACTACTTAAGATGAAGTCTATCCACATTGGTAAGAATAGTCTATGGCAAAAAATGGGGATAGACATCGAAAAACCGTCCCGAAGGTTTAAGTGCCCTCGGGACGGTTGCTACTGCGTCAATGTTCTGTCTTTATGCGACGATTGGACTCGATACAGCGGCGGATATTCACCGCCGATGACACGACCGGCACACATTTCGCGTATGGGGCAGATTATTGAGACAACGCGGCGATGTTAGTGTTCATGAGGATGACGGTGTATTCCACATTCGGACGAGTCATTCGGGGGGATAATCGGCTGGTCGAGTTTGGCGTTCTCAAACAAACCCAGAATATCATGCAGTTTGATGCGTTCGAGGCTGGGGAAAATGAAGTGCGCGTTCGAGACGCGGGAGGCGGGTCCAAGCCCGAGAGTCTGAAAGCCGCCCGCCCGCGCGGCTTCGATACCTGCAGCGGCGTCTTCGACCACCACACATTCTTTGGGAGAAAGCCTCAACTGGTGGGCAGCATGCAGGAACAGGTCGGGGGCAGGCTTTTGGCGCTCGACGCTGTTCCCGTCCGAAACGGCGTCGAGCAAGGAGGCAATGCCAAGACGCTCGATTACTTCACGGGCATTTTTGCTGGCTGACCCCAGGGCGGATTTCAGCCCTGCGGCGTGGATTTCCTCCAGCAGTTCGCGCGCGCCGGGCAGCACGTCGCGCGGGGTGATTTCGCGGATGAATTGCAGGTAGTAACCGTTCTTGCGCTCCATGAATTCCTGGATTTGCGCTTCAGGGTATTCCCGCCCTTTGAGCAGTAAAAGAAGCGACTCGCGGCGGGGGATGCCGCGCAAGGCTTCGTTTTCTTCACGGCTGAAAGGGATGCCGAGTGCGTCCGCCAGGCGTTTCCAGGCTCGGTAGTGATATTCGGCGGTGTCGGTCAATACGCCGTCGAGGTCGAAGATCAAGGCTCGGATGGACATAGGAAAACGGCAGGCGGGTCAGTTCTGCCCAACGCTGACAGTGTGTTGTTCGCCGCGCAGGATGAAACGGAAGGTCAATTTTTTCCAGTGGCGGGGCAGGCGCGGATGGACCTCCCAGCGTCTATCGGGGTAGAGGCGCAAGCCGCCAAAGCCGAAGACAATCGCCTGCCAGATCCCGCCTGTCGAAGCGGCATGGATGCCGTCGCCCGCGTTGCCGCGCACATCGCGCAGGTCGGCGCGCGCCGCGCGGATGAAATGTTCATATGCCGATTCCACATTTCCCATGCGGCAGGCGATAATGGCTTGTATGGCAGGCCCCAGCGATGAGCCGTAGGTGTGATCGGTACGCGGGTTGTAATACTCGTAATTGGCGCGAATGGCGTCTTCATCGTACGCATCACCCAGCAGGTATTGCGCCATCAACACATCGGGTTGTTTGATCGCCTGATAGTCATTGGCGGCTTCGATGCCGAAAATCTCGTGCATGGATTTTGTGCGCGGCTCATACTCTGCCAGGTTGACATCTTTGAGCGCAAAAAAGCCATCGAATTGCTCGATCAGCCCGTTCGAGTGAATGTTCAGGCATATTTTCTCGGCCACGTCGCGCCATTTCGCCAGCCGTTCGGGGGTGAGGTCGAGAGTGCGGTTCAGTTCCCGCGCTTTCACCGGGGCATTCTGTTCCAGCCAATCCAGAGTCGCCCGTGCGGTTTCGAGATTCCACTTTGCCAGCAAATTGGTGTAAGCGTTATTATCCACATGGTCGTGATATTCATCGGGACCGATGACATCGCGGTAGCCGTAGCAGCCGCGTTCTTCCAGCCACTCGGCGCGCGAAGCGAAGAATTGAGCGGCATCCAGCACCAACTCCGCGCCGTGCGCAATAAACCATTCGTCATCGCCGGTGGCTTGCCAGTATTGATATGCACCATACGCCACATCAGCAGAGATATGAATCGCCAGGTCGCCCGTCCAGACGCGCGCCAGTTTCTTCCTGTCGTGGAAATCCGGCACCCAGGTCGGGGTCACTTCCTCTCCGTTGGCGGCGCTTTCCCAAGCAAACCAGGCGCCCTGATAACCAGCCTGGCGCGCCTTGTCGCGCGCGGCGGACAGGGTGAGATAGCGGTAATCGAGCAGATTGCGGGCAATGTGCGGCGCCGTGTAGGTAAAAAACGGCAGCATGAAAATTTCGGTATCCCAAAAGGCATGACCGCGATACCCGAAACCGGAGAGAGTCTTTGCGCCAATGCTGACGCGGTGATCGTGACGCGGCGCGGCAATCAACAACTGAAACAGGCTGAAGCGGACGGCAATCTCGGCTTCCTCATCCCCCTCGATGCTGACTTCACAGCGCCTCCATTCCTCCGCCCAAGCCTGCTTCTGCGCCTCGAAGGCCGATTCCCAACTGACAGGTTTTGCAGCGCGCTCCAGCGCCATTGCCAGCGGGTCATCGGTATCGCGCGAGGCGGCGACACCGACGAACTTGGTGAGAGTCACCGTTTCGCCCGCGCGGGCGCGGACGACCTGCTTCAGCGTGGGAACAAGTTCGGCGTCCCAGTAATCAGGCTGAGGGGAGTCCGAAGCGAGCAGGCGCATAGCAAGGGCAAGGTCAATGCCGCTTTTGCGGGTGCGAGTCCGCAGGTAAGCCGTCGTTCCGTTTTTCCGCCCTTGTTCGACGAATGTCCAGTGCAAAAGACCCTGGTTATCCACATGGGCGTTGAGGGCGGCACGGAATTCGATCTCGCCTTCGAATTCCGGCGTGACCTGACAGCGCAAGGCAAGCAAATGTTCATCTGTCAGCGAGGCGAAACGCTCGAAGACGAGCGTGGCGATTTTGCCCGAGGGGGATTGCCAGCGCACGCGACGGGTCAGCACTCCGGTCTGTAGATCGAGTTCGCGCTGGAAATCGAGAATCGTGCCGCAGGCGAGGGAAAACTTTTCGCCGTCCAGCAGGATTTGCAAAGCGAGCCAGTCGGGGGCGTTGGCGAGTTCGGTCACTACGATGGGAGCGTCATCGAAAACGCCGTGCAAAAAGGTGGCACGGCTTTCGCCGGGATAACCTTCTTCCAAGGCGCCGCGTGTGCAGAGATAACCGTTTCCGATGGTGAAAATTGTTTCTTTGTGATGTTGTTTTTGGGGGTCGAAGATATTTTCGGTGATTTTCCACATGGTTAGCAGCCGGTAAGTGAATGGATGAGATGAAGAGGATCAGCCTTCTTTTGATCCGGTGGATGCGATGCTGCGAATGAAATAACGCTGAAAGACGAAAAAGATGATCAGGATCGGCAGCGTGTTGAACAGCGACCCTGCCAGGACAACCGAGTACAGCGTGTAATATTCGCCACGGAACCATTGCAAGCCGATGGGCAGGGTGAAGTTTTCGGGGCTGCGCAAAACGAGCAGGGGCCACATGAAGTTGTTCCATGCGCCTTGAAAGGTGAGCAGGGCGAGCGTCAGCAATTGGGTCTGGCTGATGGGCAGGACGATGCGGAAGAAGGTTCCCCAGCGCCCGGAGCCGTCCATCATGGCGGCTTCTTCCAATTCTTTGGGGAAGGATTTGTAGAATTGGGTCATCATGAAGACGCCAAAGGCATCGGCAACGCCGGGCAGGATGACTCCCCAGGGAGTGTCAATCAAATTGAACCCGGTCGGAATGGTGAGGCTGCCGAGCGAAATTCCGCCGCGAATCAACCCCGGTCCGATGATGAGGAAGGAGGGGATGAGCGTCACGACGCCGGGCATCATCATCGAAATCAGGAGCAGGTTGAAAAGTAATTTCTTGAGCGGGAATTCGATGCGGGCAAAGGCATATCCCGCCATTGCACAGAACAGCACACGGAAAAGAGTTACAATGATCGAGATGTTGACGCTGTTAATGACCCAGCGCGGGAAGAGGTCGAAGGTTTTGAGGATCGTCTCGTAGTTTGCAAGCGTGAATGGGGTGGGCCACCAGATGGGAGGAGTGTAGGCGTCTGCAATCGGTTTGAGCGAGAAGACGAGTGTGAAGTACAGCGGCGCAACGGACAATACCGTCCAAAAAATCAGGATGGCATAAAAAATGCCTTTGCGGATGCGGTCAAGGAGGATCGCAGATTGATTGACGCCTGAGCGGGAAAGGGAGGATACGGTCATGATTTACCGCCTTTCATCTTTCCGCCATCGAACCGCTGCCTTCGATCATGCGGCGCTGAAGCACCGTCACAGCCAGAATAATGAGGGTAAGCACAACCGCCAGCGCGGATGCCTGTCCCATTTTGATTGTGGTATCACGAAACGCCCATTTGTAGATGAGGTAGGTGATGGTGGTAGTGCTATCCAGCGGTCCGCCGGCGGTCATGACGAAAATCTGGTCGAAAACCTGGAAGCAGCCAATGACGCCTACGGTGACGACAAAGAAAATGACCGGGCGAAGCATGGGGATGGTGATGTAGAAGAAAGTCTGCACAGCGTTGGCGCCGTCTATTTGCGCCGCCTCGTAAATGCTGGGCGAAATATCCTGCAGCCCAGCCAGGAAGATGAGCATGAGCGTGCCGCTGGTGGTAAAGATGTTCATGCCCATGATGACGTAAAAGGCGGTGCGCGGGTCGTCGAGCCAGTTGATCGAGAGGCGCGTAATCTGGTTGAAAATGCCCTGCGGGGCGAAAATCCAGATAAAGATGAGAGAGATCACCACAGAGGAGGTCACCGATGGCAGGTAGAAAACGGTGCGGAACAACCGCCGAAAGCGCAGTTTTTGGTCCATTGCAAATGCCAGAACCAGGCTGAGGATGGTTTGAAGCGGAACAACGATGATGACGTACTTGAACGTATTGGGCAGGGCTTTGGTCAGGAACAGATCATCGTCGAAGACGCGGCGATAGCCATCCAATCCCCACCATTGCGGGGGCTTGAGCAGGTTGTAACTGGTGAAGGAAAGATAAACGGCATACAGCAGAGACACAATGCTGAAGATGGTAAAAATAATCAGCCAGGGGGAAACGAACAGGTAACCGTTGATGGCTTCGGAAATTTTTCTTCGACTGATAGAAACAGCCATCGGGACCTCCATTTTGTAAGTGAGATCAGGCCGGACGCTTCTTTTGCCCGACCTGATCTGCGATTGCGGATTACTTCATTGCGCTGCGAACGGCTTCCGCGGCTTGCTTCATTGCATCTGCCACCGGCTGATTTTCCTTGAAGATGCGCTCAAGGGCTTTGCCCATTTGATCGTTGACATCAGAGCCTACAGAACCCCAGAAGAAGGGGTGTGCGCCGTTAAACGACCCGTTGAAGATGGCGGCAGAATTGGCGTTATTTTTGAGGTAGTCGCTATCCTGCAGGGATTGACGGGAGGGAAGGGCGAATCCGCTTTCCAGCACGGTTTTCTGGCTGGCTTCGCTGGTGAGGAAGTTGACCACCCGCCAGGCGGCATCGGGGTTTTTGGTGTTGGCAGAAATGCCCCAGGCAACGGTGAAAATCAGGTTGCCTTCGCCAGCAGGACCGGCGGGCGGCATGACAACACCATATTTCGTGCCAGGGAATTGATCGCGCAGGTACGGAATCAACCAGCCGCCTTCATAGACCATGGCGCACTGCCCTTTGCCGAACAGGGTCCCCTGCCAGCCTTCGCCGAGGTCCGAGGGCAGGGCGCCGCTTCCTTCGGCGCGGAAGGAGGTGTAGAATTCTGCGGCGCCAATGGCGGCGTCGCTATCCAGGGTTGTGTCTGAGAAGTCGTCGGTCATGACCGAACCGCCGTTTTGGAATACAAAGGCTGGGAAACGACCCGGATCGGGCGGCGTGCAGAAACCATAGACGGGTTTATTGGCGTCGCTGGTGTCGGTCAGTTGGGCGGCGGCGGCTTTCAGGTCGTCCCAGGTCCAATCATCGGTGGGATAGTCCAAGCCTGCCTTGTCGAACAGGTCTTTGTTGTAGAACATACCCAGTGTGTTGAAGTCTTTGGCAATGCCGTAGAGTTTGTCATTGTAGGTGAAGGCATCCACCAGCGAGGGGATAAAGTCCTCGCGTTTGACGCCGCTGGCAGACATCAGGTCATCGAGCGGCAACAACACATCGTTCGTCGCCAGTTCGAGCCACCAGAAAATGTCCACATAGTAGATATCCGGCTCGGTGCCGGAGGCAATGGAAGTCAGCAAAGCCTGTTTGTAATCTCCGGTAATCGGTTCATACTTGACCAGGATATCGGGATTTTCGACCGAGAACTGGTACAACAGGGATTGCAGCAGTGCAGTTTCTGATGGGCTGGAAGCCCAGCCGGACAGGCGCACGACGGTTTGCTGTGCAGGGACTTCGACAATTTGGGTCTCTTTGACCGTCACAGTTTCTTTGATGGTTTCCACCACCTTTTCGGGGGTGGCGGGTGTCCCGCAGGCGGTGAGCAACATGGTCACTGCCAGGAGGACAGACATCAGTTTGAACAGGGATTTCATCGGTTTCTCCTTTCAGGGAATGGGGAATGCAAGAAGCGGTTTTTTATGGTAAAAGTAAATGAACCTTGGTGTTGGATAAGCGAAATTCACCTCCTTTGCGAGTGTGGAGTTCCAGACGAGCGGCGCATGACGCCCGAGAAGTGACTTGCGCCGTTCTTTATAAATCCGAGCCAAGGTTTTTTCTATCCCGAGGCTCGCTTAATCAACTGTGGAGGAAGCAAGACCTGATTTTCCGCGGGGGTCTTATCCTCCATCAGACCAACCAAAATCTCTACACACTTACGTCCTGCTTCTCGAATGGGCTGGCGAACCGTTGTAAGCGGCGGAAAAAGATACTGCGACATGGGGGCATCGTCAAAACCAACCACTGCAAAGTCGTGTCCCACTTCCAGCCCGCGCTCTCGTACCATGTTCATCGCGCCAATCGCCATGGTATCGTTCAAGGCAACAGCGGCAGTGGGGCGCTGTCCCTGCGGTAAATCCAGCAGGCGGGCAACTGCCTCGCGCCCAAATTCAAATGTGCCTTCGCCGCGCTCGATCCAGGCGGGAAGCGGCGTCAGCCCAGCCGCTTGCATAGCTTGGAAATAACCTTGTATGCGTTCGTTGCCCACCCGCGAATTTTGGGGCCAGGCGATGGCGGCAATGCGTGTGTGACCGCGTTGGATAAGATGTTCCGTGGCTTGCCGCAAACCGTCTGCACCGTCCACGTCCACATACGGAAAATCGAGTTCAGGATTGGAACGTCCAAAGGCAACAAAAGGAAACCCGCGCTCTAGCAAAAAGTGGATGCGCGGGTCATTGTAGTTTACACTGGAGAGCACAAAGCCATCCACGCGGCCCGTATCAATCAATTCGCGGTATGCCTCGACCTGTTCCTGTCCCTCGCGGAAAGGAAACGGCAGCAGGTGATAGCCTGCCGCTTCCGCTTCGCGCACCATGCTGGTTAGAAACTGGTCGAGAATATGATTGACTTGGTCGGGGGAAGTTTGTACCCAGGAGTAGCCGATCATAAAACTGCGCTTGATACGCATATTGCGCGCAATATGATTGGGGCGGTAACCCAGGGTTTGTACAGCATCAAAAATGCGTTGACGCGTTTCAGGCGCGACGCTCACTTGTCCATTCAGAACTTTGGAGACCGTTTGGTAACTCACCCCTGCATGGACAGCAACAGCTTTTAGGGTGACTTTAGGAGACATAGTTTTTTTTCATCATCAATGCGAACGTTCGTGCGAACGTTCGCATTGATGATACTGCAAACATGTAGAGTCTGTCAAGTGGTATTTTTCGCCGTGTCGATAATGCTAGAACTTGTCTCAAAATACCATGTCAGTCTGAAAACCTAATATTTGGCGTGTAGAGGACGTTCTCTAACGTCTCTGCGGATGCGCAATAGAGCGCATCCTACGCATTGGAAAGTTTGTGTTGACGACTTTTCAGACACTTTCTGAGGGAGCGGTTGTTGCGACCGAAGAGTCTCTTGTTTTTGGCAGTAGCGACCCTTCGCTACGCTCAGGGTGACATTTTGAGATAACTTGTAGTAAGACTCTCGTATGTGGCGAGGAAAATCTTGCGTTTCGGAACGATTTCGATTATAATTTAGTAGTCCTAAATAAATAAGAAAAACCGCATGTCCACTTTTGACCCAGCCGAACGAAACAAGTCGCTGCCCGCCCGCGTGACGGCGGTGTTGTACCGCATCAGCCAGGCGATGAATCACCTGCTACGGGCGCGCGGCGAGGCGGCGGGACTTTCCCCCGCGCAGATTCAAGCCTTGCTCTTTCTCAGGTATGCGCGCCCCGGCGTGCGGACGATTGGCGGGCTGGCAGCACGACTCGGCGCCACCTACGCCACGACCAGCGGCGTGGCAGACGCGCTGGAGCGCAAGCAGCTGCTCAAACGCCAGCCATTGCCCGAAGACAGGCGCACGGTCACACTGCAACTAACTGCCAAAGGCAGGCACGAAGCGGAATCGGTGGAGGATGTGCTGTCGGAGGTGGAAGCCGCCATCGCGTCCCTGCCTGAAGCGGAGCAGGAGGCGCTTCAGCGCGCGGCGCAGGCGATTGTCCTGCGGCTGCAGGCGGCGGGTCATGTCAGGGTCTATGAGATGTGCTGGGGCTGCCGCTTCTTTCAGCGCGACGCGCATCCCGAAGACCCGCGCGGTCCGCATCATTGCGCATTCGTGGATGCCCCGCTGCCCGAAGAGGAGACGGTTTTCGAGTGTCCTGATTTTGTGCCAGCATCAGTGTAATCGGCGTTCTCTAACGCCAAAAAAATATAAAAACCATCCACAACCCAAAGGAGGTGATGTCCATGCCCACCATCATCATGTACGGCGCAACCGATTGTGACGACACCGAGCGCACGCGCGAGTTTCTGAAGGCGCGGGGAGCACCGTTCCGCGAGGTGAACATTGACCACGACGCGGAAGCCGAGCGGTTCGTGATTTTCATCAACGGCGGCTTTCGCAGTACGCCGACGCTGGTGATTGGCGAGGGTAAGCGAAAAGTGATTCTGACCGAGCCCACGAATGAAGAATTGGAGTCCCTCACCCCCGACCCCTCTCCTATAGGGAGAGGAGAGCCCTCACCCCCAGCCCCTCTCCTATAGGGAGAGGAGATGCCCTCACCCCCCACCCCCTCTCCCACAGGGAGAGGGAAGACAGAAAGGAGATGAATGATGTCAGCAACTGCAATTCCTGGATACGCCTACGGCGCGACGACGGCGAAGTCGCCGCTCAGCGCGGAGGAGTTCGAGAATCTGAAGAAAGCGGTTCTGTTCGGACCCGAAGACGAAGCCGCCCTGCGGATGGCGGGCGAGGTCCTGGCAGATCAAATCGAAGCCGTGCTGGATGTGTGGTATGGCTTTGTCGGCTCGCATCCGCATCTGGTATATTACTTCACCGACGGCAAAGGCAACGCCAACGGCGAATATCTTGCGGCGGTACGCAAGCGCTTCGGTCAGTGGATTCTCGACACCTGCAACCGCCCCTTTGATCAGGACTGGCTGAACTATCAACAGGAAATCGGTCTGCGCCACCACCGCTCGAAGAAAAATCAGACCGATGGAGTGAAGTCAGTGCCGAACATCAACCATCGCTACATGACGGCGTTCATTTACCCCATCACCGCTACCATCAAGCCGTTCCTTGCCAAGAAAGGACACAGCGCTGAAGAAGTGGAGAAGATGCACCAGGCGTGGTTCAAGGCGGTGGTGCTGTCGGTCGCTTTATGGAGCGCCCCCTACGTAAAGGAAGGCGATTTCTAGCCTGCTCAAAAGCAGAAAGGCGCTCCTCAGGCTTGCAGCGGCTCCCCGCTAAGAGAAATCCGCTTGTGCCTATTGAGCAGTCCCAGCGGCTGCAGGCGGCATTGCAGGCGGCGGGCGTTCCCGCGGAACTTGTGCCTGTGGTCAATGCCAATCATTCCTTCAAACCCGATGGCGGGCAAATCAGTCCCTCGCGGCAGGAGATTACACAACTGGTGGTGCAGTTCTTCGATGAGATTTTGAAATGAAACGTCTCTTTGCTCCGCTGATTTTTCTCGCGCTGGCTTCGCTCACCTGCGCGCGGACAGCGCCAGCCGCCGGGACGGATTCCGTCCGCACGCTGAACTACGGGCGTGCGAAGCCTCCGATTTGATTGCCGCCATCGCTCCCGTCGCCGGGACGTTGAACTACGAACCCTGCCAGCCCGCCCGGCCATGCTCTCGGAAAATGAGTCAAACGTCTTGCCTGCACTGGTGTTGAAATACGTCCGACAAATGTTCGAACTGGAGAATTAACATGAAACGCTTACTTCCTCTTTTCTCTCTTCTTGTCGTTATGAGCCTCGCCTGCTCCCTTCTCCCCTTTCCCGCCGGGGGAGGGTCCGGGGGTGGGGGAACGCCCGTCGAAACGGCAACGTCCCCTTTGTGGGCGACCAACTCCCCCGTCCCGACCGAAGCGGCGGTGGAACCAACCGTCAGCGGCGCGGATTCTCAAGTCCCTATCCCGCTGGATGCAGGCACGGGGACGTACAAGGGTCTGCCGCTCGGTCTGCAGGATAACGGCGCGCCGACCGTCACGCCTGTGGACGGGGTGATCGGCGTGGTGTGTATCGGCATGAGCAACGCGTTTCAGGAGTGCGAGGATTTCATCGCCAAACTGGGGGGCGAGTTTGCCGGGCAGGTCAACCCACAGGTGAAGGTGGTCAACTGCGCCGTGCCAGGGCGGGCGATTGAGTTTTGGAACAATCCCGAATACGATAAGTTGTGGGAGAAGTGCCTCAGGCAGAAAGTCCCGCAGGCGGGGCTGCGCGCCGAGCAAATCCGCGTGGTGTGGCACAAGGCGGCGGATATGTTCACGACCGAGGAGAGCGGCGAGGCGTTCCCGCCTTACCCCGACCCAAATGCGGATTACTTCCACTTCTATGAGAATCTGACGACTTTTGCGGCGCGCCTGCATGGGAAGATGCCGTCGGTGCAGGCGGTGTATGTCACCAGCCGCAGTTACGGCGGGTTTGCGGATAAGGAGTCGCGCGGCGAGCCGCATTCCTACGAAGAAGGTCTGGCGCTGAACGCCTGGCTGAGAGACCATGAGCAGGTGGATGGCGTCTGGTACGGCTGGGGAGCGTACATCTGGGCGCCCAATTGCGCGTCAGGCGTGACGAATGGGAGCGGAGTCTGCTACGAGCGCGGCGATTATCAGGCGGATGGGATTCATCCCGCGCAGGGGGCGCGAGACAAGGTTTCGCGGATGCTGCACGCGCGTTTCAGTCAGTTCGAGTGGTACAAGCCGTAACGCGGACGAAATGAATTTCGCCCCGCAAGAAAGCGTCCCGAAGGCTGAGCACCGTCGGGACGTTCTCTTCTACTTCGCACGGCACGACAATTGCCTTAATTCGTCCACACCGTTCGTTTTGATTTTCCCGCTTCCCCGCGCCGCCGTTGGGCCTTTCGCGTTCTCAGGGGTTGCCGAAGATGATCCGCATGGGCGCGCCGCCCTCCCAAAAGCGGGACAGCGTTTCGAGAAATGTTTGACCGGGGGGGCCCATCTGCATCTTCTCATCGCTTTGCAGGACGGTGTGATACGGGCGCGCGCCGCCGGAGAAGACCCACTCCATGCCTTCCAGCGAGGCCAGCGTGTTCGCGCGCCAGCGTTCCAACGCCGCCGCGTCGGCCGCGTCGTTTCGATCTTCTATCCCATGCAGGTTCAGGGCGAATTCGTCTATTGACGAATACTGGATGAACACGGGCAGGCCGAGGCCGTCGGGCGGCGGTTGAGTGAGGTAGGGATAGACCACCGCGCTCAGGAAGCACCGTCCGGGATGTTCGCCCGCCTGCCGCCGCTCAGCCTCACACAGCGGGTTGAGAGACGAACCCCAAAAGTCGTAGGCGGCAATGATCAACTCGCGCAGGGGTACGTCGGCCTCGCCGGGCCGGTAAGCCGGATCATCGAAATCGGGGATGAAGCCGCCGTCGTCCACCAGCATGAGCCGTCCGTCGGCGGCAGTGCGCGGGAGAAGCCGCGCCAGCGTATCGGCGTTCACTTCCACCCCGATGCCGCCCGCCGATGAACCGGCGAACAGCACGCGCGTCTGCGGATTTGAATCGTCGAGTCCGTAGCGTTGAATCAGGATTTCGACCATCGCCCGCACGTTGGCGCGCCCGGAGAAATACCAGCCCTCGGGGTCAGCCTGCGTGGGGCGTTTCTGTGTCGTCGCGCCGCTCCAGCCGTCGCTGGAACAGTAATGGGCGAAGGCGATATTGGCATCGTGAAAAGCCGGGTTTTGTTGGGCAGCGCGGTTGAATATGCCGGTGTTGATCATCGCCACAAAGGTTCGGTCGCCGGCGTCGGGCGTGGAACTCAGGCGGTGACCGCGCGAGGCGCAGTCCAGCGCGTCGTCCTCGCAGAACGCGCCGCCTTCCAGGTAGATGATCCACTCGCGGCTCTGCCCGGAGGGCGACAATTGCAGCGAGAAGCCGAAGGGCGTGCCGTCGTTGCAACGGGCTTCGCCCCACCGCTCCGCATCGCGCTCTGCCGGCTTGACCATCTCGGCCTGCCGCATGGGAAGGGGGCGTTCACAGGCGGAAACATCGTAGGCGCTTCCGTCCGGGCGCATGGCCGCCATGCCGCCCGTCCACGCGCCGCCCAGTTCGGAGCAGGCGATGGTCACTGCCGCCACTGGCGTGAACGCCGGCGAGGGAACAACCGTTGGAATCGTTGGCGCGGTGGCGGTGATGAGCGGCGCGGTGGGGGGGATTGGAGTGGGTTTGGGCCGCGCCGGGCGCGAACAGGCGGCAAGCGCGAGCGCGAGGATAAAGACCAGGCGAGAATATGTCATGGTTTGTGATCCTTGCCGCATTATCATTTTATCCATACCGCACGAACACGCCCAGAATAATCAGCATGTCGAACAACCCATGCGCGACGATGGACGCTGTGAGTCGTCCGCGCCAGAGGTAAAGCCCGGTGAACAACAGTCCGCTGATCCCAGCATCCACCACGCCCATCCAGCCCTGATAGCCATGACCCAGGGCAAACCAGAGAATGGACATGAGTGCGCCCAGCGCGGTGGCCCACTTCCCGCCTCCCAGGAGGTTTCGCACGGAGGTAATCAGATAGCCGCGAAAAAACGGTTCTTCACTCAAACCGCCGACAAGCCAACCGAGGACGATCAACCCGAGCGCGCCTCCCCAATTGCCCGCCGCCAGGTTGAGAGAAGCGATCACATCGCTTCGCTGTCCGCCGCCGGTGAGGGGGATGAGCGCGAATAATTCCAACAGCGCCCACACGGTTCCCGCAAAGACGCCGATCAATGCGTCGCTTTGCCATTGATCAGTGGTCAAACCAAGATCAACGGGACGGGCGCCGGCAATTCGAGCCGCCAGCAGGAGGCCGATTGTGGCGAGGACCATTCTGACCACACCGTAGAGGGCCAGCGGAGGGCCTTTGATTTCTTCGGGCGGCAGGCCCGCGAGCGCGGAAGTGAGGAGCGCCGCGCCAATGGCCGAGGCATACCAGACGACGACACCGGCGATCAGGGCGGCGAGCCAGCGCCGGCGGGATACCGTGCTCTGCAAGACGGACTCTCCTAATTACCCGCGCTTGACCCACAGCCGACGAACGACCTGAATGGCCGCGAACACGAACAACGCCACAATCACGCCGAGGCGGATCCCGTTCGCGGCAATATCGCCCTGCAGGGCGCCTGCCAGAAAACTGTAGATCACCGTGTAGATGACAGCGGCGATCGCGCCGGCCGCCAGGCTGCTGACCGCGTTTCCATGGATTGGGTTGGAATTTTCGGGTTTCATTCATTTGCCTCCAGCAAGATAGAGTTGGGGACATTGTGCCATGAACCCGCCGGGCTTTGAAGTCGCTCGCGTCATCTTTGACGTATGGCGCGCGTCACAAAGAGGACATGACGGGCGTCATGAGGAGACCCTGAGGCGCGCCGGCCATGGAGCGAGAAAGGTTGTGTTATCATAACTTCATGAGGCGCACGACACTGGAGCCCGGCTTGCTTCCTGCCTTTCGCCTGCTGCTGGTTTTGCGGCTGCTGATCCAACTCCTGGCGATTGCGATCGCATTGGGACTGGCGCAGGACTTCCGTCCTTATCGGATTCTGGCTCTCGTCGAAACCCTGCTGCTGGCAGGCTACCTGTCCTGGCCGCTTCTTTGCCGCTGGCTGGGCCGCGCTTATCTGCCGATTGCGATCATTGTGGCATCGGCCGGCCCTCTATTGGAAAACGCCCTCTTCGTCTGGCTGGATGCGCGCGCCGGTGTTGCCGCCAGCACCATCAGCCAGTGGGAACTGGTGCTGGTGCTGCTCGCGCCTCTCATCGTGACGAGCTGGCAATACGGCTTCCGCGGTGTTAGCGTGTTCGCGCTAGGCACGGGGTTGCTGCATCTCGGTCTTTATCTCGCAGTGGCGCAGCCGGGGCGGGGGGCCGCGTTGTCGCTGGCGTTCAACGTGCTGCTGCTGCGCGCGGCGATGTTCATGCTCATCGGTCATCTGGTCATCCGGCTGGTGAACGCCCAGCGCGCCCAGCGCGAGGCCCTGGCCCATGCCAATGCCCGCCTGGTTCATTACTCGGCGGCCATCGAACAACTCACTCTCAGTCACGAGCGCAACCGCCTGGCGCGCGAACTGCACGACACCCTCGCGCACTCGCTCAGCGAGATCGCCGTCCAGTTGGAAGCCCTGAACACCATCTGGCGCAAAGACTCGGTCCGCGCGCAGCAAATCCTGGATCAGACTCTGGCGGCGACTCGCGGCGGCCTGCAGGAAGCCCGCCGCGCGATCCAGGCCTTGCGCGCCGCTCCGCTCGAAGACCTGGGGCTGGCGCTGGCGGTGAGGGAATTGGCCGCGTCGGCCACCGCGCGCGCCATGCTGACGATGGACGTCCGCGCCCCGGAAGAAATCAACGGCCTGCCGCCGGAAGTCGAGCAGTGCGTCTACCGCGTGGCGCAGGAGGCTGTCGCAAACGCCGTCGAGCACAGCCAGGCTAAACATTTGCGCCTCGAACTTGAACGGACTGGCGGATGCCTGATGTTGACCGTGTCCGACGACGGCTGCGGCTTTGACCCGGCGGATGCGCCCGCGAACGGTCATTTCGGTCTGCGCGGGATGCGAGAACGCGCCGAGTTGATCGGCGCGGCGTTGTGCATTCAGAGCGCGCCCGGGCAGGGTACGACCATTCGCCTGTCGGTGCAGGAGGCAGCATGATTCGCGTATTGATCTGCGATGACCAGTTGGTGGTCTGCGAAGGCTTGCGCACCATCCTGAGCGGCGCGCCGGACATCGAGGTCGTGGGCATAGTCACGAGCGGAACGCGGGCGCTGGAGTTGATCCCGCAGGCGAAACCCGACGTGGTGTTGATGGATTTGAAATTGCCGGGGATGAACGGCATCGCCGCCACGCGCGCCATCCGCGCCCAATTCCCCGACGTGCGCGTGCTGGCGCTCACCACCTACGACGCCGACGAGTGGGTGTTCGACGCCATTCGCAGCGGCGCGGCCGGCTACCTGCTCAAAGA
>JACAET010000037.1 GCA_013388685.1 Chloroflexota bacterium
GTCGGTCACCTCGACGCGCGCAGTGAACAGGATTGGGATGCGCTCGTGAACCGCGCCCGCGAAACCGTCTTTGCCCGCCTCGCCAAAGAGATGGGCGTCACCGACCTCAGGGAGCACATGAAATTCGAGATCGTGTACCAGCCCAAAGTCTGGAAAGAACGCTTCAACCTCGAAAAAGGCGCGGCGTTCGGACTGAGTCACAACTTCTGGCAGGTGGGGTACCTCCGCCCGCACAACCGTCACGCCAAGTATAAAAATTTGTACTTCGCGGGCGCGTCCACTCACCCGGGTACGGGTCTGCCCATTGTTCTGCTCTCCGCTCGCTTAACAACCGAGCGCATTCTCAAAGAAAGAGATACAATACCTGTGCAAAACATGGTCAGCGCGATTTCGTCTGCGCGCGCTTAATTTCAGGTTCAGGAGAGCCAAATGACACTCAGCCAAACCCCTACCTACAACATCAAAGTTGTCCTCAACAAAACGGGCATCGCCCCCGACACCCTGCGCGCTTGGGAGCGCCGCTACGGGCTGCCCAACCCCCAGCGCACGCCAGGCGGACACCGCCTGTATTCCGACTACGATATCGAAATCATCAAATGGCTGATGGCGCGGCAGGAGGAGGGACTCTCCATCTCCCGCGCGGTGGATTTGTGGAACGAACAAATCGCCTCAGGCTCCGACCCTCTGGCTGGAATTGCCTCTTCGACTTCCGCCTCCCCTTTGACGGTTCCTCCTCCCGCCCCCGATTCAACGCTCGCCTCCCTGCGCGCAGACTGGATCCAAGCCTGCCAGGATTTCGACGAACTCGCCGCCGAACAAATTCTCAACCAGGCGTTCTCGCTCTTCCCCGTTGAAGCCGTATGCATGGATTTGATTCAGAAGGGTTTGTCTGAAATCGGGGAACTCTGGTACAAAAACAAATTGAGCGTTCAACAGGAGCATTTCGCCTCCGGTCTTGCCATGCGCCGTCTCGACGCCCTGCTCAGCGCCGCCCCCGCCCCCAGCCGCAAAGAAACCCTCCTCGTGGGCTGTACCGCCGATGAGTGGCACACGTTCACACCGCTTCTCATCTCGCTCCTCCTGCGCCGCCGCGGCTACAAGGTCATCTACCTCGGCGCCAACGTCCCCGCCGCGCGCTTCACCGAGACCGTGAAAGACACCAAGGCAGACCTTGTCCTGCTGGTGGCGCAGCAACTCGTCAGCGCCGCGACATTGCAAAGCGCCGCGCACGCCCTCGCCAGCAAGGGAATCCCCGTCGCCTTCGGCGGGCGCATCTTCAATCTGCGTCCCAGCCTGATCGAGTACATCCCCGGCTTCTTCCTCGGCAATGAGATCGGCTCCGCCCTCGGCGAGATCGAGAAGATCCTGAAAACCAGGAGCCTGCCCAAGGCGGCCAAGGTCCCCTCGCAGACTCACACCGCCGCCTATCAGTCCTTCGTCTCCAAACGGACGAAGATCGAAGCCGCGCTCAAGGAAATACTCCAGCCGCTCAACATCTCGCCTGCCGACATCGAAACCGGCATGCACTTCCTCGGCGACCACATCGCCGCCGCCCTGCAACTGGGCGATATGGGGCACGTCTCGGCGGAAATTGACTGGTTGAGGATGTTGCTCGAGTCCCATGCCACGCACCCCGAGCAACTTGTCCAGTTTTTCGAGGCATATGCCAAAGCCGTGGACAAGAGCATCAACGGGCAGGGCAAGCCGATCTTCGAATGGTTCAAGGAACAAAGCCAGAAACTGCTGGCTTAGATCAGACAGCCCATGAGCAAACGCGTCGAACTCAACCAACCCGCTCCAGATTTCACCCTGGCAGATTTCAAAGGAAGTGAGGTCAGCCTCTCGAATTTTCGCGGCAAAAAGAACATCCTGCTGGTTTTCAACCGCGGCTTCTTTTGACCGTTCTGCCGCCGGCACATGGCGCAGTTGCGCCGGGACTATGACAAGTTTTTTGCGCAGGATACCGAAGTGATCGTGGTGGGACCCGAAGGCGCCGACGCCTTTGCCGATTACTGGCAAAAGAACGACCTGCCCTTCGTCGGTTTGCCCGACCCAAGCCACAGAGTCCTGAAACTGTACGGTCAGGAAGTCAGCCTGTTCAAACTGGGACGCCAGCCTGCACAGGTCAGTATAGACAAACAGGGAATGGTTCGCTTCGTCCACTACGGACACGATCCCAGCGACATCCCTGCGAATGAGGAAATCCTCGATCTTCTGCAGAAAATGAACGAAACACCCGTCACCGTGCAAGCCGCGACGAGTGATTGGGCAAGAAATAACGCAAGCACAAGACAGATTTGGAAAAATGAACCATAAAGACATCCTCGGCAATTTCTTTCGGCGGATGATGCCGCTCTACCCACCGCGCACGGAGGCGCTGCTTCGGCGCACATCCCCCTCCGACCTGCAGAGGCTGACCTTCCGCTATATCTTCACCGTGGACGGGATGACCGAGATCAGTCACATGATCGAGGGGTTGATCACCGCAAGTCCGGGCGTGTCCGAGTCGCACGTTTCGTTTCAGTACGTCTCGCGGATCGCTCCTCAAATGGATCGCTACAAACTCGTCGCACAGGCATCCAGGGGCTTGTGGGTATACGGCGTTCCCGACGTCGCACTGCCCGAACTTCCCAACACCGCCTGCGTGGATACTTCCGGGACCCCGCTCGAAAATTACTGGTACGTGATTGCCTACGGTCTCGGCATCAGCGCCACCCTGCTCGCTGAAGAGATTACCCCCGAGGAACGTCTACCCGGCGAGCCGCGCATGTACGAGGGCTTCTACACCTTCGAAGCCGACACGGCCTATCAGGTGCTGGCGGTCCTGCACCAATTGTTCCCCGAGAAGGTCCCGCCGCCGACCATGCCCGAACGGATGGCGTGAAGACGCCGTCTGCCCGATACACCGAAGGAGCAAACCATGTTGATCGAAACCGCCCGTTACGAACTGCCGCCCGAAGGCATCACCCTGCTCGGCTACATCGTCCGCCGCATGCACAAAACAGAGTGGCTTGCCAAAGCCTCCACCGCGCTCGCCGAAGGGAAGACCGAACAGGCGCTCGAATACGCGGCGGTCTACGCGGCGACCTCCTCCACCTCGTTCGGGCGGGCGTACTACCAGCCTCGCTTCAACCGAGTCGGCGACCAGGTCCGCGAAGCCGACCCGACCACCGGCGCAACGGTCACGGCAAAACTCGAAAGCGACTCGCCGCACTACCACATCACCTACGAAGCCATTCTGCCGGACGGCGGCGCCTTCCGCGGCTCGGAGCGGATCACCGGCACCACCGTCGGTTTGCGCGGTCTCGGCATGCCCGCTCCATCCAGGTTCACCTTCACTTCGGGCGATTACAACGCCGAATTCGAAGGTATCCTCACCAGCGAACTGACGCTCTCCCTCTTCGGCAACACCCGCATTCGCGCCTACGGCTTCCTTAACCTCAAAGATAACTTCGGCAACGCGGGGCGTCTCGAGCTGAACCGCGCGGGCGACATCGCCATCCGCATCAACGAACAGCCCGAAGCCAGCCACTCCATCGCCAAGATCACCTGGATGAACATCCAACTCCCCGCGCCAAACCCAGCGTGAAGACTCTCCGCATCGCCCGCCAGAACCTGGGGAGCCTGATGACGAAAGCCAGGCGCTCGAACTGAAAAACAACCTATGAAAAATGCAATCATTTGGGGCGCCGCGGGCGGGATCGGCAAAGCCCTTACAAAAAAACTTGTAGACGAAGACTTCACCGTGGTCGCGGTCTCCCGCCACCCGACCGAGATGAAACTCATCACACCGCACGTCATCGCCACCGACGTGACCCAGCCCGCGCAGGTCACCGCCGCGGCGCGCATGGCGGGCGAAATGGTCCCCGCCTTCGACCTCTTCCTCTACACCGCGGGCGACATCGCCTCCATCAAAATCGGTGAGATGACCCCCGGCGACTGGAACCGCATCCTCGCCGCCAACCTGACGGGCGCCTTCCTCACCGCGCAAGCCAGCCTGCCCTTCCTCGCCCCCGAGGCGCGCATGGTCTTCCTCGGCGCGGTCCACGAGCGGCTGCGCCTGCCCGGTCTCAGCGCCTACGCCGCCGCCAAGGCAGGTCTCGAAGCCTACGTCGAATCCCTCCGCAAGGAGACCCGCCGCAAGACGCTCATCATCCGCCCGGGCGCGGTGGACACCGCCTTCTGGTCGAAAGTCCCCTTCTCGATGCCCAAGAACGCTTTCCAACCCGAAACGCTTGCAGGACTGATTCACGCCGCCCTCCTCGACGGAAAAGAAGGACTGCTTGACCTATGACCTCGATTTGGTGGATTCGCCGCGATCTGCGCCTGACGGACAACCCCACGCTTCACGCTGCGCTCGAGGCGGGGGAGGTCATCCCGGTCTTTGTCCTCGACCCGCGCTTTGATTCCGTCTCCCCCCGCCGGCGCAATTTCCTCTA
>JACAET010000038.1 GCA_013388685.1 Chloroflexota bacterium
AAATGGTTCCGCGATGCGAAGATCACGGATATTTACGAGGGGACGGGGCAGATCAATCGGCTCGTGGTGGCGAGGCAGATTTTGGGATATAGCGGAGCGGAGTTGAGGTAAAAACGTACACAGGTATACACGTACACAGGTACATCAAGTTGAGTCCATTTACCTTGTATACGTGTCTACCTGCATATGTACTGGAGGCACACATGAACTACCAAATTAACAAAGCCGTCGTCATCGGCGCGGGGACGATGGGCGCGGCAATTGCGGCGCATCTCGCCAACGTGGGCGTGCCTGTGACGCTGTTGGATATTGTCCCGAAGGACGCGCCAGCAGATGACAAAGCGGCGCGCAACAAGATTGTTAACGCGGGGTGGGAGGCGTGCCTGAAAGCCAGGCCCGCCAATTTGATGTCGCCTGAATTGAAGACATTCGTCAAACTTGGGAATCTCGAAGACGACTTCGGGGCGGTCGCCGAGGCGGATTGGATTTGCGAAGCCATCGTCGAGAACCTCAAAATCAAGCAGGATTTGATGGCGCGCATTGACGAAGTCCGCAAGCCGAACGCGATTGTTTCGACGAACACTTCAGGCATTCCCGTGGCTTCGATTGCGGAGGGCCGCTCGAAGGGCTTCAAACAGCATTTCCTCGGTACTCATTTCTTCAACCCGCCGCGCTATTTGAAACTGCTGGAGATCATCCCGACGAAGGACACTTCGAAGGACGTGGTCGAGTTCATCAGTCACTTCGGTGAGTATCGGCTGGGCAAAGGCATTGTGCTTTGCAAGGACACGCCCAACTTTATCGGCAACCGCGTGGCGTTTGGGACGGGCGCTTTTGCGCTGGATTTCATCCTGAAGAACGGTTACACCATTGACGAAGTCGATTCCATTACGGGACCGTTGATCGGGCGCCCCAAAACCGCCACCTTCCGCCTGATTGACCTGGTGGGCATTGACGTGTGGGATCACGTGGGACGTAATCTTGCGCCGCTCATCCCGCACGACAAACTGGGGCAGCAATACCTCAAAGCCGAAGCGCCGAACAAATTGATCTCGACCATGATCGAGCGCAAGTGGCTGGGCAATAAGACCAACATCGGTTTCTACAAGCAGGTTCGCAAGGAAGACGGCAGCAAGGAATTCTGGACTCTCGACCTGAACACCCTCGAACACGTCCCGCCGACCAAGCCGCGCTTCGACTCGGTCAAGGCGGCGAAAGACCTCGAGGGTCTGGGAGACAGGCTCAAGGTCCTGCTTGCGCCGTCCCCGAAGGGGGAAGCGGACGACAAGGCGGCGAATCTCGTCAAGGCGTTGACGTATCAGGGCTTCCAGTACGCTTCATCCATCATCCCCGAAGTGGCGGATACGCCCAAGCCGATTGACGACGCCGTGCGCTGGGGGTTCATGCACGAGGCGGGTCCGTTCGAGACGTGGGACATGCTTGGCGTGCGCGAGACGGTCAAGAAGATGAAGGCAGCAGGCTATCCCGCCGCGAAATGGGTGGATGCGATGCTCAAGGCGGGATGCGAGTCGTTCTATCAGTACAAGAACGGCGAGAAGGTCGGCGTGTATGACGTGACCAGAGAAAAGTATGTGAAGATCAAACGTCCTGCGGGCATGGTCTTCCTGAAAGATTTGCGCGGCACGAAGAAGGTCATCAGCGAGAACGCGGGCGCGTCGCTCTACGACATCGGCGACGGGGTGGCGCTGGTGGAGTTCCACACCAAGATGAACGCGCTCGACGACGACATCTTCAACATCGCCATCGAAGCGCTCGACCGCGTGGAAAAAGAGTTCGAGGGACTGGTAATCGGCAGCGAAGCCGAAAACTTCAGCGCGGGCGCGAACCTGTTCATGGTGGTGGTTGCCGCGCAGCAGGGCATGTGGGATACGCTCGACGGCGCGGTGAAGAAACTGCAAAACTTGAACATGCGCATGCGCTACTTCCCCAAACCCGTTGTCGTTGCGCCTGCGGGGCTCGCGTTGGGCGGCGGTTGTGAAGTGACCATGCACGCCTCCCGCGTGGTGGCTGCGGCGGAGACGTACATCGGGCTGGTCGAACTTGGCGCGGGCGTCATCCCTGCGGGCGGCGGCACGAAGGAAATGATGCGCCGAATCATCAACCCCGCCATGAAAACCGATAACGCCGAGCCGTTCCCGTTCATCCAGCGCGCGTTCCTGCAGATCGGTCAGGCGAAGGTTGCCACGTCCGCTTACGAAGCGCGCGACATGGCGATTCTCAGTCCGTGTGACCGCATCGTCATCAACCGCGATCATCTGCTCACCGAAGCCAAGAAAGAAGTGCTGCACATGGCGGCGTCTGGTTATCGTCCGCCCGCGCCCGAACTCATCTACGCTCCAGGGCGTGACATGTACGGCGCAATGAAAATCGGCGCATGGTCGTTCAAGGAAGGCAAGTACATCACCGAATACGACGCGCACATCGCCACCAAACTCGCCTATGTGATGGCGGGCGGCGACCTGACCAAGCCGCAATGGGTCAGCGAGCAATACATCCTCGATTTGGAGCGCGAAGCCTTCCTGTCGCTGTGCGGCGAAGAAAAGACGCAGGCGCGCATGTGGTCGCTGCTGCAGACAGGGAAGCCGTTGAGGAACTAGGAATTGCGAGTTAGGAGTTAGGAATTAGGAGATGGACAAAGAGTTGCCGCTGGATGATTGGGTAAAGACTTTGCCCGTTTCATTGAGAAACGACCCGCTTTGGAAGTCGGCTTACTATCGTTTGGCTATGTACCTCTACGACCTGATGTGGTTGGACGCTGAAAAGATCAACAAGGATTTTCGTGGACGTGAGATCGTCCATCAACTTGTGCGGTCTTCGGGCAGTGTTTGTGCTAATATGGAAGAAGCCTTTCGGCGCGGTATTGGAACGCCAGACTTTGTTCGGATCATGCGAATCTCTCTTGGAGAACTTGGAGAAACGCAAGGCTGGTATTTCCGTGCCCGTCACATCCTTGGCTCTGAACTGTTGGATAAACGAATTGCCGTAATCCAGCAGGCAATTGCGCTCACGGTAAAAGTCATTGACCAGAATCGTCGCAAAAAATAATCCCTAACCTCCTAATCCTTAATTTGTAATTATCAAGGAGATACCTATGACATCAAAAGATGCAGTGATCGTAAGCGCCGTTCGGACTCCCGTCGGCAAAGCCAAAAAGGGAGGACTTGCCACGGTTCGCCCCGACGAGATGTCTGCTACCGTGATCCAAGCCTTGCTCAAGCGGACGCCGAATCTCGACCCCGCCGAAATCGAAGACGTGGTCTTCGGCTGTGCCTTCCCTGAAGGCGAGCAGGGTATGAACATCGCCCGCATGATTGCCCTGCGCGCGGGACTGCCCGACACCGTCCCCGCTGAGACGATCAACCGCTACTGCTCGTCGGGCGTGCAGTCCATTGCGCACGTGGCGTATATGATCAAAGCAGGCGATATCGAAGTGGGCATCGGCGGCGGCGTGGAGTCCATGTCCATGGTGCCGATGATGGGCTACAAGTTCTCGCCCAATCCGCACTTTGCGATGGAGTTGCCGCACTACTACACCAACATGGGACTCACCGCCGAAAACGTCGCCGTCAAATACGGAATCAGCCGCGAAGCGCAGGATGAATTTGCCCTCAAGAGCAACCAAAAAGCGGCGAAGGCGGTCGAGAGCGGACTGTTCGACCCCGAACTCGTGCCGATTGACGTGGAAATCAACGAATACGTGGACGGTCGGGTGGAGAAAAGGTCGTTCACGGTAAAGCGGGACGAAGGTCCGCGCGCCGATACGAGCATGGAAGCGCTTGCCAAACTCAAGCCCGCGTTCAAAGAGGGCGGCGCAGTCACGGCGGGCAATGCCTCCCAAATGTCCGATGGCGCGGCGGCGGTGATGGTCATGTCCGAAGAAAAAGCCGCGCAGTTGGGGCTCAAGCCGCTGGCGCGTTTCGTGTCGTTTGCGGTGGGAGGCGTCCCGCCTGAAATTATGGGAATCGGACCCGTCGCCGCCATCCCCAAGGCGCTCAAGCTCGCGGGACTTTCGCTCAACGACATTGACCTGATCGAATTGAACGAAGCCTTTGCCGCGCAGTCGCTGGCGGTGATCCGACAACTCGAACTGGACGAAAACAAGGTCAACGTCAACGGCGGCGCGATCGCTCTCGGGCATCCGCTCGGCTGCACGGGCGCCAAACTGACCACCCAACTCATCTACGAAATGGGACGCCGCAAATCAAAGTATGGCATGGTGACCATGTGCATCGGCGGTGGCATGGGCGCGGCGGCGATTTTCGAAAATTTGCAGAACTAATCAAAAGTCGAAGGTCGAAAGTCGCTTGACCTTTGACCTTCGACCACCGACTATGAGACTATCCGACTATCAGACCAGGAGACTAAAACTATGCCCCTCACAATTGCAGACCTCATGTCCAAAAT